>DASZGA010000368.1:0-11906 GCA_035939295.1 Candidatus Elarobacter sp.
CGCGCGCGCCGCGAGCTCGTAGACGCCGCGATGGATGTTCGCGTTGTCGTTCTCGTAGTAGTGGACCAGCGCGTCGATCACCGCGCGCGGCTTCTGCGAAGAGGCCGCCGAGTCGAGGTAGACGAGCCGCTTCCCGCGCGAGGTCGGCTTCGCCAGGATCGGGAAGTCGGCGGCGATCTGCGCCTGTTTCGGGTCGGCGGTGCTGATCATCCGTCGATCTCCGTGGCTTCGTCGATCTTGTGGTCGAGCGCGGTGCGGATCTCGTCGCGCAGCGCTTCGCCGGGGAAGCGCGCGATCACCGGCTCGAAGAACCCGAGCGTGATCATCCGCAGCGCCTGGTTGCGCGCGATCCCGCGGCTGCCGGCGTAGAAGAGCGCGTCTTCGTCGAGCGAGCCGACCGTCGCGCCGTGGAACGCTTTGACGTCGTTCGCGGCGATCTCGAGCGCCGGGATCGAGTCGATGTGCGCGCGCTTCGAAAGCAGTAGCGCGTCGTCGCGCAGCGAGGCGTCGCTGCCGTGCGCGCGCGGGCGGATCACGATGTTCCCAACGTAACGGCCTTGTCCGCGACCGGTTGCCGCGCTGCGCACGACGGTGTCGGACTCGGTCGGCCCCACGGCGTGGTCGGCGCCGGAGGTCAGGTCGACGTGCTGCATCCCGGTGTTGAAGAAGAGCGCCGACGCTTCGGCGCGCGCGCCGCGCTCGCCGAGGTGCGCGTCGAGCACCGTTCGCACCAGCGTTCCGCCGAGATCGGCGAGGTGCCAGCGCATCTGCGCGTCCTGCGCGACCCGCGCGCCGCGCGAGAACATCACCCGCGACGATTCGCCGGCCTGCTGCACCACCGCGTAGTCGAGCTCGGCGCCTTCGCCGACATGCACTTCCACAAGCCCACAGATGAAGTGCTCGCCTTCGCCGGCGTGGCGCTCCAAGACCGTCGCGCGCGCGCCCTTGCCGACGACGACGACGACGTGCGGGAAGACCGCTTCGTCCTCCGCCTCGGTGTTCGCGAACAGCAGCTGAATCGGCGCCTCGAGCTGCACGCCGTCGGGAACGTAGACGAACGCGCCGCAGTTCTGGAACGCGGTGGCGAGCGCCGCGAACTTGTCGGTGCGCCAGTCGACGACGGCACCGTGCACGGCCGCGACGATCTCGGGATGCTCGCGCTGCGCGTCGGCGAGCGAGAGTAGCGTCACGCGCGCGTCCCCGCGCGCCGCGTCTTGCGCTTCGAGCAGCGTGGCACCGACGTGCACGAGGCCGCCGGCGTTCTCGGTCTGCAGCGCGGGCCGGTCGACGTCGGGCTCGCCTTGCGGCGCCGCGCCGAACGGGATCGTCGGAACCGTGCGGCGGTCGCTCGTCCAGCGCAGGCCGTCGTAGCGCAGCTTCGCGTAGTCGTGCTTCCAGCCGCGGCTCGGGCGCAGCCCCGGCGCGGGCAACTCTTCGTAACGCGCGAGCGCTTCGCGCCGCGTCGCCTCGGCAACCGCGCCGCCGGCGTGCGCACCATGCTGCGCGAGGACGGAGACGATCGTGTCGAGCGTCCGCGCGTCGGGTGCGAACTCGAGCGCGAGCGACTCGGTGATGCTGCTAGACACGCGCGGCGGCCGCCTCGTCGCGCACGCCGTCGTACCCGTCGCGCTCGATCTCCTCGGCCAGCTCGGGTCCGCCGCTCTTCACGATGCGCCCGTCGATCATCACGTGCACTACGTCGGCCGGCACGTAGCGCAGAATGCGCGGGTAGTGGGTGATGACGAGGAAGCCGATGTCCTTGCCTTCCTCGCTCTCGCGCAGCGCGTTGACGCTGCGGCCGACCGACTGCAGCGCGTCGACGTCGAGCCCGGAATCGGTTTCGTCGAGCACGGCGTACTTCGGTGCGAGGATCGCCATCTGCAGCATCTCGAGCCGCTTTTTCTCACCGCCCGAGAAGCCGTCGTTGACGTAGCGGCCCAGGAACGCCGGATCCATGTCGAGCGTGTCGAGCTTGTCGAACACCAGCTTGCGGAACTTCGCCGGGTTCAAATCTTCAGGACGAACCGCCATCCGCGCGGTGCGCAGAAAGTTCGCCACCGAGACGCCCGGGATCGCAGCGGGATACTGGAACGAGAGAAAGAGCCCGGCTTTCGCGCGCTTGTCGGGCGCGAGCTCGAGGAGATCCTCGCCGTCGAGCGAGGCCGAGCCGCCGAGGACTTGGTATCCCGGGTGGCCGGCGAGCGTGAACGCGAGGGTCGATTTCCCGCTCCCGTTCGGCCCCATCAGCGCGTGGACGCGCCCGGGCTCGACGGTCAGGTCGATGCCCTTCAAAATCTCTTTGTTTTCCACGGCGACGCGCAGGTCGCGCGCGATCAGCCCGCGCGACGGATTTCCGGCCTTAGACATGCTCTGCAATGGTAGGCGGGACGGGTGAGAAAGTCAAGGAAAGTCTGGACTATCTGCGACTTCCGTGGTACCTTGGAACCCGGCAATGCACGACCGCTTCTTCGACACGACGCGCGGGAAGATCGTCGGCGCCCTCCACGAGCGGCGCTCGGCTTCCGCGTTCGACCTGGCCGCCCAGTTCGGGCTCTCCCCGAACGCGATCCGCCAGCAGCTGATCATCCTGGAGCGCGACGGTCTCATCGCCGGCCGGAGCGTCCGGCGCGGCAAGACCAAGCCGACCGTCGAGTACTCGCTCACCCCCGAGGCCGGCCGGTACTTCCCGCAGCGCTACGACAAGATGCTGAACGCCGTGCTGCGCGAGATTCGCGAGGCGGGCGGCAACGAAGCGGTCAAGGCGGTCTTCGACCGGATCGGGCAGCGCTCGGCCGACCGGATCGCCGCCGGTTCCGCGACCGCGGAAGATCAGCTCGCCGTCCTCGTCTCGGCGCTCAAGGCGTCGGGCGTCAATGCCGAGCTGCAGAAGACCGAGCACGGGACGATCCTGCTCCACGAGCACAGCTGCCCCTACGCGTCGGTCGTCGCGGAAAACCCCGAGGCGTGCGGTGCGATCCACGCGATCCTCGACCGCGTCGCGCCCAGCAGAGCCCAGCAGGTCGAGTCCCTCGCAACCGGCGGCAACGAATGCCGATTCGAGATTAGCGTAGACGCCGCCACGAAAGAAGCCGCCGCAACCGCATGAACTTCGCCAAATTTCAAAGCCTTGTCGAGCACCGCACCGGTTTTCGCACGATGGAGAACCCCACCGCGAGCGGCGAGTACTTCAGCGACTCGTGCGGCGATCTGTACACGTTCTTCCTGAAGGTCGGCCCGGGCGACGTCATCGAGGACATCTCGTACTTCACGACCGGCTGCGGCTTCGGAACGGCGACTTGCTCGCTGCTCGTCGAGCTCGCGCGCGGGAAGACGGCCGACGAAGCGCTTGCGATCACCGACGCCGACATCGAAGCCGCGCTCGACGGCTACCCCGAGAAGAAGAAAGACTATCCGGAGCGTTCGCGCTTCGCGCTGCAGGCGGCGATCGAAGACTACCGCAAGGGCCGCGCCGAGGGCCGGATCACCGACGCGATGCTGGAGCAGGCGCGCGGGATCGCGGCGGCCGCCGCCGCGGCGAACAAGCCGGGCAACGGGACGACCGAAGAGGACGCCAAGGCCGGTCCGAAGATCCTCGAAGACGCCGGCGTGCTCACGATCAAGCTGCACTGAGGTAACTCGCATGGGCGTGAAGCCGCTGCTCGCTCCGCTCGCGGCGCTCGCGTTGATCGCCGCCTCGCCCAGCCCCGCCCCGAGCACCTCGCCCGGCGCAACGGTCACGGTGACGTGCAACCGAACGCCGTTCTATGTCTTCTTGTCCGGAACCGATCGCCCAATACGCGCGCGCACCGGCGACGCGCTGCTCGGCCAGCGCTTCGGCCTCGTCAGCGGCCCGCGCACGACGCTCGAGAGCTTCCAGTTCTACGAAACGAACGTCCCGGTCGCCGAGCCGGGCTACCCGCCCGACGCGCACTACTGGCTGATTCGCGACTGCGCTATGCCCAGTTAAAGCGGCGGCGGACCGAGCGCAGCAGCATCCAGCTCGTACCGCCCATGTTGTTGCGAGGTCGGAACGGGGGCCCCACGCAACGCGTGGGGGGCGCGCAGCCTGGGGCGGAGCGCCTTCTAACGGGAGACGATCTCGACGTTGATGTCGAGCGTGACGTCGTTGCCTGCGATCAGCCCGCCGCCGGGCGTCGTTCTTCCCCAGGTAAGACCCCAGTCGCGACGGTCGAGCGTCCCCGTCGCCGCGTAGCCGATGTGCGTGTGGCCGCGCGCGTCGGTCAACTTGCCGAGCTCTTTCGCGGTCAGCGTGACGGGCTTGGTCACGCCGTGCATCGTGAGATCGCCGGCGACGGTGAACGCCTGCGGCGTTCCGCTGATCGACTTGGCGACGAACGTCATCGTCGGAAACTTGTCGACCTCGAACCAGTCCGGCCCGCGCAGGTCGTGGTCGCGGTCGGCCGATTGCGTGTCGATGTCCTTCGTGCTGAAGGTAGCACTGATCGCGGTCGGCAGGCCGTTCGCGCCGACCGAGACGGTCCCGCCGGTGACCGGAACCTTCCCGCTGACGCGCGAGATCGCCAGATGGGTGACCGTGAAGGTCGCCTGCGTGTGGTTCGGATCGATCCCATAGTCGGCGGCGAGGGCAGGCGCCGCGAGCGCGGCGACCAGGGCGGTGGCGAAGACGAAGCGACGCAAAAGTGCCTCTTTCCCGGGAAGGGGCGATTCGGCGCCATGGTAGCCGCCGACGATGAGAGAAGTCTGATAACGATGCTTCACAGCCTTCGTTTCTTCGTCTGCGCAACGGTAGCGGTGCTCCTCGGCGTCTCGCCCGCGCCGTCTCCCGGCCCGAGCGCACCCTCGTCCGCCCAGGCCGACGCGGCGTACACCTCGCTCGCGAAGGAGTACTTCGACGAGTCGTTCCGCGCGGCGCCCGTCAGCGCGACAGCGGTCGGGATCCACGCGTACGACACGCAGCTCGGCTCGTACGGGGCGGCCGACTACGCGGCCCAGATCGCGCGCGATCACCGCTACCTCGACCGGCTCGCCGGTATCGACACCGCCGCGCTCTCACCGCGGATCGCGCTCGACCGGCGGATGCTGGAGAACTCGCTCCGCGACGACCTGCTGCTGAACGACACGATGCAGCAGTGGAAGCACCAGCCCGACAACTACGTGCAGACCGCGAGCGGCGGCGTCTTCCTGCTGATCTCGCGCAACTTCGCGCCGCCCGCAGTGCGGCTGCGCGACGCGATCGCGCGCGAGGAGCAGATCCCGAAGCTCTTCGCGCAGGCGCGCGCGAACCTGACCGCGGTCGACAAGGACACCGCCTCCATCGCCGCCGAGGACGCCGCCGGCAGCGTCGCGCTGTTCTCGAAGACCGTCCCGCAAGCGTTTGCGGGCGCCGGCGACGCGGCGACGCGCGCGCGCTTCCGCCGCGCGACGAAGACCGCCGTCGACGCGACCAACGCGTTCGCGGCGTACTTGAAGACGCGCTGGGTCGCGCACCCGTCGGGAACCTACGCGATCGGCGCGGCGAACTACAGCGCGCGGCTGAAGTACGAAGAGGGGATCGAGATGCCCCTCGGCCAGTATCTCGCGATCGGTCAGAAGGCGCTCGACGACACGCACGCTCGGATGGTCGCAACCGCGAAGCGGATCGACCCGCACGCGACGACTGAGCAGGTGCTGGCGAAGCTCTACAAGATCCACCCCGACTCGGCGCACCTGATGCCGGCGGCGCAGAACGATCTGGTGAAGCTGCGCGCGTTCGTCATCGCGCACCACATCATCGACCTCCCGCCGGACGCGAACATCAAGGTGACCGCGACGCCGGAGTTCCTGCGCGCCACGACCGAGGCGTCGATGGACTCGCCCGGCCCGCTGGAGCAAGTCGCGAAACAGGCCTACTACAACGTCACCCCGGTGAACCCGAAAGACTCGCCGAAGGACCAAGAAGCGTATCTGGAGGCGTTCAACGACTTCGAGCGCCCGATCATCTCGGCGCATGAAGTCTATCCCGGCCACTTCGTCAACTTCACCGTCGACCGGCACCTGCCGCTCACGCTGAGCGAGAAGCTGCTGACGGCGACCTCGTTCGTCGAGGGCTGGGCGCACTACGACGAGCAAATGATGGTCGACGAGGGCTGGGGGAACGGCGACCCGCGCGTGCGGATCATGCAGCTGCGCGAAGCGATCTGGCGCAACGCGCGCTACGTCGTCGGCGTGAAGATGCACACGCAGGGGATGACGGTTTCGCAGGCCGTCGCGTTCTTCGAGAAGCAGGCGTTTCTCGATCCGGCGAGCGCGCGCGCCGAGGCGAAGCGCGGGACGCAGGACGCGACGTACGGCTACTACACGCTCGGCAAGCTGGAGATCCTGAAGCTGCGCGCGGACTACAAGAAGAAGTTGGGAAGCGCGTTCACCCTCGCGCGCTTCCACCACGACCTCTTGCAGTACGGCGATCCGGCGATCCCCCTGCTGCGCCCGCTCCTCCTCGGAGCGGACGACGACGGGAAGATTCTCTAGCCGCTACGGGTTGACGGTTACCGTCAGCGTCGCGCTCGCGCCGACCTGCGGCGTGAAGATTATCGTGCAGGTACCGCTGGAGAAGCTCGGCCCGTAGGGCGTTACCGTGAAGTTCGCGGGCAGCGAGGTCGGAGCACCCGTGCCCCCGACGATCGTGATGAACGCGATCTTCGGTCCGGTCGGGGTGCCGGTGCACGAGTCCTCGTTGATCGAGACGTTGCCGACCTGGCCGGTGTTCGTGATCGTCCCGCTCTGCGCGGCGGCGCCGCGGGTCGCGAACGTCATCGATTGCGGCGTGACGAAGACCGCCGCACCGCTCGCGGGCGAGTTGACGATGATGTTCACGCCGATCGTGCTGGATCCGTCGACGACGGTGAAGACGCACGAGCCGGCCGCGAGCGGGGTGATCGTGAACGTCTGCGGCGAGGCGCCGCCCGCGCCGCTGATCTGCGCGATCCCGTTGCAGGCGGTCGTGTCGGGAACGATCGTCCCGCTCGAAGCGCTGGCGGTGAACGTCCCCGGCGTTCCGCCGACGGTCAGCGTGATCGTGCCCCCGCTTCCGCTCAGTCCGGAACCGCCGCCGCCGCCGACGGTGATCCCGATCGAGGCGGACTGGTGGCCGACGTTGGCGACGACCGAGCAGGTCCCGTTCGCGGTCGGGGTGACGGTGTAGGTCGCGGGGAGGGTCGAGGAGTTGGCGGTGATCGTGACGACCGGCGAGCACCCGAACTGGTCGATCGTGGGCGCCGAGACGCCCGAGACCGTGCTGCTCACCGTGAACGTCTGCGCCGCGGCGCCCGGGCCGCTGAAGCTCATCGCCGTCGGCGTGATCGACACCGAGCCGGGGCCGGGCGGCGGCGGGGGCGGAGGCCCGGGGTTCCCACTGCTCCCGCCCCCACCGCATGCAGCGAGGCTGAGAGCAAGGGCGATACTACCGAAGAGCGCGCGTGCGCGTACGTCCATCAACCGGGTCCTCCTGATCCGCATTCCGTTGCACAAGGCCTACCCGGGGACGGTGCGATCCCCTCGCATCGAACGTCACGCGGGGGACGGGACGAACGTCCCAGAGCCCCCGTACGCTCTCGTGCGGTTCAGACGCCGATCAGCCCGCCCCAGATCGGTTCGACGGTGCCGTCGGCGTAGCTCATCGTCCCGTTTCCGCCCGCGTCGGTCGTCGCGGTCGCGATGTTCGAGGTCGTGTTGAACGCGGCGTTCGGCTTCTGGATGAGCGTCACCGAGAGCCCGGTCGACGCGAGCGTCGCGGTCTCGGAGTAGGTGTAGAGGTTGTCGGTCAGGGTCAGCGTCCCGCTCCCCTTCGTCCCGGTGCTGGCATAGCCGTAGCTTCCGGTCCCCGAGTTGAACGCGCCGGCGTTGGTCACGCTCCAGGTCGTTCCGCTCTGCGTGATTCCGATCGAACCGAAGTAGAACGCGGCGCCGATCGAGGCGGTCGCGTTCGCGCCGTTCGTTCCGGCCGTCGACGTCGTGGAGACCGCTTCGCCGGTCGTCGTCCCGCCGGTCGTGCCGACGTGCGCGATCGAGCACGTCATCGCGACCGCGTTCGGCGCGCCTACGCACGTCTCGCCAAGCTGATCGATGACGGTTCCGCCGACCGACGCCGACGCGTTGTCGGTCAGCGTGATCGTCTCGCTCGCCGAGCTGCCGCTCCCGGTCGTCGTGCTGGCCAGCGCCAGGACGTGCGAGCTTGTCAGCGCACCGCTCTTGTCGTACGTCACCAGCGTTCCGCTGCCGGTCGCGGGCGTCGTCGCGGGCGGCGAAACCTTGACGATCTCTTCGTTCTCGAGCGTCACGCACGCCGGCTCGTAGTATAGGTCCGTCGTCGTCGTCACCGAGCCGTCGCTCGCCGTCGTCTGGCTCTGTTTGGTGCCGTTGGTGCACGCGCCGGTCGACGCGCCCGTCGCCAAGGTGCGGCGCCCGTGCAGCACGCTGCGCACCGTGCGGATCGCCGACGTCGGCGTCAAACCGCCGGGAACGGCGAGGCCGGTCAATGCGGTCACCGCAAGAATCGTGGTCTGCACGCTGCTGCGAGCGGTGGCGCGGCCGCCGGAGGTTTGGAGCGCGGGGGTGTGGATCACCGTCGAGTTCGAGCCGGTGCTGCACCCCGCGAGGCCGAGCGGCCCGAGAGCGAGTGCGGTACCGGCCGCGAGCGCGGCGAGGTGCAGGGTCCGTTTGAGCATCGTTGCGGCGTACGTGCGTTCGCGCCGCTTCCCCTGCGCTCGCGGCTAGATCAGATACGGATTCTCGCGCCGCTCCTCGCCGATCGTCGTGGCCGGACCGTGCCCCGGAACGACCAGGCTCTTGTCGTCGTACACGAGCAGTTTCCGGCGGATCGAGCGCACGATGTCGGCGAGCGACGTCCCGCCGAGGTCCCACCGGCCGACCGCGCCGCGGAACAGCGTGTCGCCGGTGAAGAGCAGCGTGCGTTCGTTCGTTTCGAGCGCGAACGAGGTCGAACCGGGGGTATGGCCGGGCGTGTGGACGCAGCGCAGTGCAAGCGCGCCGGCGCGCAGCTCCTCGCCGTCGGCGAGGTCGCCGTCGAGCGCGACGACCTGCGGGCGCTCGAGCATCCCGATCCAGAGCGCTTGCTGCGCGAGCGTCGCGTAGAGCGGGAGGTCGGCATGGTGCAGCAGCCCCTCGCCGCCGACGCGCTCGCGGAGCGGGCCGAGCGCGCCGATGTGATCGATGTGCGCGTGGGTGTGGACGAGCCAGCGCGCGCGCAAGCCGTGCTGCTCCAGCTTGCCGGCGATCCGCGAAACTTCGTCGCCGCCGTCGATGACGATCGCCTCGCCGCTCGCCGGATCGCCGAGGATCGTGCAGTTGCAGCCGAGCGCGCCGACCGCGAACGTCTCGACGATCACGGCGCGAGCCCGAAGTCGCGGTACGCGCGGTCGAAATATCCGAGCGGCGCGCCTTCGCGCCAACCCGCTTCGAGAACGCGCCCCAGAAAGATCGTGTGCGTCGACGAGGTCAGCTCTTCGGTGACCGCGCAGTCCACGTAGGCAACGCTCCCTTCGAGGACCGGCGAGCCGCTCGGGCCCGTGCGGTACGCGACGCCCTCGAAGCGCGCGCGCGGCTCGCCGCCGGCGAAGCGCTCGGCGAGCGCGCGCTGCTCGCGCGAGAGGATGTTGACGCAAAAGACTTGCGAGGACGCGATGAGCGGGTGCGTGGTCGCGATGCGGTTCACGCAGATCAGCACGGTCGGCGGCTCCGCCGAGACGCTCGCGAACGAGTTGACGGTGAAGCCGCGGATCTGCCCTTCGTACGTCGTCGTCACGATCGCGACGCCGGTCGGAAACCGGCGCATCGCGGCGAGGAACTCCTCAGTCGACGCGTGCACCGATGCCGATCCCGTCGCCGATCGGAACGATCGTCGCGTCGAGTTCCGGATGGTTGAGAAACTTCTTGTTGAAGTCGCGAATCGCGCGCGTCATCTCGTCGTCAGACGCTTTCGGCGCCGCGGCCGAGCGGCCCGACCACAGCAGGTTGTCGATGACGACGATCCCGGAGCGCTTGAGCATCGGAACGACCGCGTCGAGATAGTCCTCGTACTCGGTCTTGAGCGCGTCGACGAAGACGATGTCGAGGTTGCGCTGCGGAAAGGTCCCGAGCACTTCGAGCGCCGGCTGGTTGATGATCTCGATCCGGTCTTCGACGCCGGCGCGGCGGAAGTACGACGTGGCGATCTCGGTCCGCTCGATGTCGGGGTCGATCGTCCAGATGCGGCCGGCCGGCGGGAGCGCCAGCGCCATCCAGAGCGTCGAGTAACCGTACGCCGTCCCGAGCTCCAGCACGCGGTTGGCTTGCATGCAGTGGACGAGGACGGAAAGGAAGCGCCCGGCGGCCCGGTCGACGATCGGAATCCCTTCGCGAAGGCCATGCTGTTCCAGTTCCAGGAGCAGCGGCGACGGCTCCCGATGGAGCCGTGTGAGGTAGGCCAGGTCGCGCACGATGCTGCTTGTTTGCCGCCCGTCGTGAGCGGGAACCTGCCGGGGGCATTTCGCGCCCTCCGCGAAGCTCCGGAACCCACCCAACATCAGAAACAACCTAGGAGGCTTCCGTTGGCAACGCTCGCCCAACAATCGTACACGCCGAAGAAGTTCGACCTTTCGGGACTGCAAGGGATTTCCGACAACACGCTTCAGGTCCACTTCGGTCTGTACGAGGGATACGTCAAGAACACGAACCTGCTCACCGAACAGCTCGCCGAGATCGTGAAAGCGGGCAAGGCCTCCGGCGCCGATCCGCATTTCGCCGAGCTCACGCGCCGCTTGGGGTTCGAGTACAACGGCATGGTCCTGCACGAGTACTACTTCGGGAACATGACCAAGAACGCGGGCAGCTCGCCGGCGTCCGGACTGCAAGACGCGGTCGCCGCGACGCACGGCGACTACGACACGTGGAAGAAAGACTTCAGCGCGATCGGCGGGATGCGCGGCGTCGGCTGGGCGATCGCGTTCTACGATCCGCACGCACAGCGGATCTCGAACCACTGGATCACGCTGCACGAGAACGGCAACGTCGCGGGGTACGTGCCGCTGCTCGTCATGGACGTGTGGGAGCACGCCTTCCTGCTCGACTACAAGCCGGCGGAGCGCTCGAAGTACATCGAGTCGTTCTTCGCCAACGTCGACTGGAACGTCGTGCAGCAGCGACTCGACGCGGCGAAGGCCGGTCGAACCGCGTAACCGCGTGGGTGAGACGGGACGGCTGCGGCTCTTCCCGCTCAACACGGTGCTCTTCCCGGGCGCGGTGCTGAACCTCCACGTCTTCGAAGAGCGATATCGCAGGATGGTCGCCGAATGCCTCGACGCGAACGAGGCGTTCGGCGTCGTCTTGATTCGCGACGGACAAGAAGCCGGCGATCCCGACGTGACGCCGCACGAGATCGGAACGACCGCGGAGATCTCCGAGGTCACGCCGCTCCCGGCGGGGCGCTACTACATCAGCACGACCGGCGGCCGGCGCTTTCGCATCGACCGCATCGTCAGCCGCGAGCCGTACCTCACCGCCGAGGTGGAGTTTCTCGACGACGACGATGACGACGAAGAGGCGCGCGCGTCGGAGCTGACGCACCGCGTCCTGGGCGAGTTCCGCGAGTACGTGAAGCTGCTCGTCGCGTTCTCCGGAAACGCGAGCGAGGTCGACGTGCCGCACGATCCGGTCGATGCGAGCTACGCGGTCGGCGACGCGCTGCAGGTCGCCGACGCGCTCAAGCAGCGACTGCTCGAGCTGCGCACCGCCGAAGCGCGCCTGGCCGCCGAGCTCGGCTTCTTACGGCGTTTGCTCCCGCAGCTGCGCTCGCTGCTGGAGCGCAAGAAGGCGCAGGAGAACGTCGTGCGCGACGACGCGCCCGGCGGCGAGTTCCGCGCGCACCAAGAGCGCTACTTCGGCAAGCACTT
>DASZGA010000369.1:0-2462 GCA_035939295.1 Candidatus Elarobacter sp.
ACGAGTCCGGATTGCCGAGACCGCGCACGACGAACGAACGCGCGCCCATCGAGCCCGGAATAAATCCGAGCTCGCCGCGGCCGGCACGAACCGCACCCTTCCGCGTCACGAAGACGTCGGCACCGAAGTGCCGCTCGCGCGTGACGTAGTTGTGGTGGCAGTTCACGACGGTCTCGGCGCGGGTGAAGCGCGGGAGCTTGACCTTGCGGTCGCGCAGCGCTTCGATCGCGTTCTCCATCATGATCTCGCGGTTGGTCCGCGCGTAGTCCTGCGCCCAACCCACCGCTTCGACATAGGCGTCGAACGACGGCGTGTGCTCGGTCAGGTGCGCGAGGTCGCGATCGGCGGTCGTCACGCCGGCGCGCTCGAGTTCCTCGTGTGCGCGCTCGATGTAGAACGAGCCGATCCGGTTGCCCACGCCGCGCGAGCCCGAGTGCAGGACGAGCCAGACGTCGCCGGCTTAGTCAAGACAGAGCTCGCAGAAGTGGTTGCCGCCGCCCATCGTGCCCAGCTGCTCGCGCACGTTGCGGGTCGAGACCTGCGGTGCGCGCTCCACCACCCTGGTGTAACGCTCGCCGAGATCTGCTTCCCACGCACGTTCCGCGGCCGGAACCGGATCGCGATGCGCGCCCTTGCCGACGGGCACGACCTTCTCGATCGCGGAACGGACGCCGCGCAGATCCGACGGGAGGTCTTCGGCACGAAGCGTGAGCTTCTGCGCGATCATGCCGCAGCCGATGTCGACGCCGACCGCGGCCGGAACGATCGCACCGATCGTCGGGATGACGCTGCCCACGGTCGCGCCGCGGCCGAGGTGCACGTCCGGCATCACCGCGACGTGCGAGTGCACGAACGGCAGCGCGGCCATGTTGGCGACCTGCTTGCGCGCGTTCTCGTCGAACTCGACGCCGTCGACCCACGCCTTTACCGGTGCGCCGGCGGTCACGATGACTTCCACGGTGTGCCTCCTTTCGGAAAAATGAGAAGCGGGGTGAGCGCGTGCTCCACCCCGCTTCGCGGCAGTCGTGGTCGGCGCTCGTGGGTTAGATCAGGCTCGCCCCGATCAGGACGTACGACGTCGTCGGCTGCCGCTTGGCGGAGCCGTCGTTTCGGTCGGGTCGGAGGTTGCCTAATGTGCGTTGCATGATCGAACTCGGGGACGAGCTTACGCCGCCGCTACGACGTTTGTCAAGGCATGCGGCGAACAAAGTTGGACGTTCGGAAATTGTGTCAACGTGAAAAACATTGCGCGCCCTCTTGACAAGCCGGGCGGACACCGCTTAGAGTCGCAACATCATGACGCAGCGATACGCAGCGGCTCAACCACGACTCGAAGGCCAGAATCTCTGGTCCTTGGATTCGCATTGCCTGAACGGTACAACGTTCGGGCGAGTCGCCGCGAGCCCGAAAGGGATCGCCGCTTCATAGCTGTCGCACCGGAACTCTTGTAGGCTTTACGAGGGGATCGGCGCACAGCCGGTCCCCTCGGTCTTTTCCTGGGTCCGTGTCGTGGCGACAAACGCGATTCCAAACCGCGTGAGGGACGTTCGATTCGTTCCGGGCCTGCCATGGTGTTCGAAGCCGAAGCGGTCGAGGCACTCGCGTGTGAAGCGAGGAGCAGCGAGTTCAAGTCTCGTCGATCACCCCATTTTCAGTGCGTGCACGCTCGTGTACGCCTGGTTCAACGCGTCCTTTGAAAACTGCATACGTTCATCCCGAAGTTTGCGTGAGGTTCTTGCGCGGCGTCCTGGTACGCGCCGCCGCTCGTTGAGCCGCCTCGCGCGCTCCAGCGATCGGAGCAGCGTCGCGTCGCCTGCGTGAGAAGGGACGCGACGGGATCGCATTCGGAGTGGTGGCCGAACGGTAAGGCATCGATCTGCTACGTCGACGACGCCCGCAAGGGCCGTGAGGGTTCAAGTCCCTCCCGCTCCGCCAATCGATATCGGGGATTAGCTGAGATGGAGTAGCGCGGGTCTGAAAAACCCGACACGAGGATTCGAGCGCCTCATCCCCGGCCAATTGAATACTGATTCGGTGTAGCACAAAGGTAGTGCGAGCGGTTGTTAACCGCCTGATCTTCGTTCGAGTCGAAGCACCGGAGCCAAAGAGATGTGGCGTAGTGGTAACGCGCTCCCCTCGGGCGGGAGAGTCGTCAGTTCGATTCTGACCGTTTCTACCAATGTCACACAGGATCCGCGCGTTCACGGCGAGCCGCGCGGTCCGAAGGCGCCGTCGTGTGGAGCGACGTGCGCGAAACGCCCGGGTCGCGATGGTCCGCGACCGGCGCAGCTCGCCGCGTGCACCCCCGTAGCCAAGCGGAAAGGTAACGGTCTACGAAGCCGTTCATCGGCGGTTCGAATCCGCCCGGGGGTTCCAATGGGCTGCCATGTTCCAAGGCCGGCGAGCCTCACTTGCAATGAGGCTGCGTAGAGTTCGATTCTCTAGCGGTCCACCAAACGTCA
>DASZGA010000370.1:0-7794 GCA_035939295.1 Candidatus Elarobacter sp.
GCCGCAGGGATTCGCCCGCGATCCGCTGCTGGTGTGGAGCTGGTACGCCGAGCGCCGCAAAGCGCACGCGTCGGTCGAACCGTCGCCCGCGCACGTCGCGCTGGCCGCGATCGAAACGCGCGTCCCTGAGTTCACGCTGGCAACGCAGAACGTCGACTCGCTGCACCTGCGCGCCGGCTCCCGCAACGTGTTGGAGCTGCACGGAAAAATGCGCGAAGCGAAATGCAACCGCTGCGATGCCCGCCGCCCGCTCGACGACGTCGTCGCGTTGCTCGACGGTGACGACCGGTCGCCCCTGACGCACGAGTGCGGCGGGATGTGGCGGCCGGACATCGTGTGGTTCGGCGAAGCGCTCCCGCCGAACGTGCTCGAAGCGGCGTTCGACGCGGCGCGGCGCGCGGATCTCATGCTGGTCGTCGGTACGTCGGGGATGGTGCAGCCGGCGGCCTCGCTCGCAACGAAGCGGTACACGCGCGCGTACGTCGTCGAGATCAACCCCGAAGAAACCGCACTCACCGCGCTCGTCGACCGCTCGATCCGCGCGCGCGCCTCCGACGTGCTGCCGGCGCTCGCGACGTGAACGAGGTCGCGCACGGCGTCGGCGGGTTCGTCGCGCTGCTCGGCGCCGCGGTGCTGATCGCGATCCTCGCCGAGCGCGTCCGCGTCCCGGCCGCCGTCGCGCTGGTCGCGATCGGCGCGCTCTTTCAAATCCCGCCGCCGTTCGCGTTCGGCGATACGCTGCTGTTCGTGTTCTTGCCGCCGCTGATCTTCGAAGCGGCGTGGAACCTCGACCTCGACGCGCTGCGCCGCACGGCGGGGCGGATCGCGCTGCTCGCCGTTCCGGGGACGCTCGTCACCGCGTTCGTCGTCGCGGGCGGCGTGACGCTCGCGCACGCGCTCCCGTTCGGCCCTGCGCTGCTGTTCGGTGCGATCGTCGCGGCGACCGATCCGGTCGCCGTCGTCGCCGCGTTCCGCCGCGTCCGGGTCCCGGCGGATTTGCGGACGCTGGTCGAAGGCGAGTCGCTGAGCAACGACGGGATCGCGCTTATCCTGTTCGCGTTCGCGCTTCCGTTCGCCGCCGGCGAGCCGAGCTCGATCGGCGCCGACGTGCTGTTCGGCGTGCTGGAAGTCGTGGGCGGAACGCTGGTCGGCGCACTCTGCGGCATCCTCTGCGCCGGCGTGCTGCGCGCGACCGACGCCGCCGAGTACGAGGCGACGGTGACGATCGTGCTCGCCTACGGCGCGTACATGGGCGCGACGGCGCTGCATTGCTCGGGGATCTTCGCCACCGCCGCCGGCGCGATCGCCCTGCGCGCGATGGTGGCGCGGATGCCGCGCGCGATCACCAACGCGGACGACGTCGACCGGATTTGGTCGGCGCTGGCGTTCATCGCCAACGCGTTCGTCTTCATCGCGACGGGGCTGGTGATCCGGCCCGACCGGATCGCGCACGAGCCGGCGCTGGTCGTCGTCGCAATCGTGACCGTCGTGCTGGCGCGCGTGCTGCTCTCGCTCGTCGCGACGCGCAAGCGCGCGGAGCAGATCACCGTCTTCCTCGCCGGGATGCGCGGAGCGCTCCCGCTCGCGCTCGCGCTCTCGCTCCCCGACACCGCGCCGTTCCGGCCGCAGATCATCGACGGCGCGTTCGCCGTCGTTTTGTTCACCGTCATCGTGCAGGGCGCGCCGCTCGAGCTCGTCCTCGCGCGGCTCTTTCCGCACGGGGACACCGCCGCCGGCGCCGAAGGCGCGGCGCATGGCTGACGATCGGATCAAAGGGCTTCCGTTCAGCGAATCGGTTCGCGCCGGCGACACCGTGTACGTCGCGGGCCAGATCGGGCTCGACCGCGCGACGATGAAGCCCCCGGTCGACGTGCGCGACGAGGCGCGGCTGGTGCTGAACGCGCTGCGCGACGTCCTCGGCCGCCAAGGACTGACGATGGACGACCTCACGATGGTCACCGTGCACGCGCCCGACGTCGACCGCGACTACGCGCCGTTCAACGAAGTCTACGTGACGTATTTCAACGGACCGTATCCGGCGCGCGCGTTTCTCGGCTCGGGACCGCTGCTGTTCGGCGCCCGCTTCGAGGTGACGGCGATCGCCGACGCGCGGCGCGCCGCGCGCTGATCACTCGCACGCGACGGACGCGCGAGGCCCGAACGCCGTCGGCGGCTGCACGGAGGATTTCGGGGTGGCGCTGCCTCTACGATAAGGCGATGCGACGGGCGACCTTTCTTGCGCTTACCGTGGTTTCTCTTCTTGCGGTCGCCCCGGCCGCAGGTCGCGAGCGGTCCACCCTTGCCGCCACGGTCACGCTCGACGCGGCGGTGCCGGCGACGGCGCGCCGGCTGCTCACGACCTATCGCGAACCCGACCGCCGGCGCTATCTCGACGCGCAGTTTCGGCTTCAGATCGTCGCGGGCGATTACGCGGGGGCGCAGCGGTCGCTCACCGAGCTGCAGCGCGGGAACGATCCGTCTTCGCCCTGGTCGGCGACGGCGTTCGCGCAGTATGCGATCTTCGTGCGGGCGAAGCAGCTCGAAGCGGCCGGGGCGCCGTTCCGGGCGGCGTTCCAGCGGTCGTTTCAAAATTTCGTCGGCCCGCTCGACGACCGGCGCGCAGCGCTCGTCGTTCGCCGATTTGCGATTCGCGCGACGGCGTTCGACGACGACTTGCGCGCGGCGGCGCGGCGCGTGGAAGGCGTCGTGGGGCCCTCGCAAGCGGACGCACTAGCGCTGGTACGCGCTTATCAACTTGCGCGGATGTATGCGGAGGTCGCACCGTTTACCGGCGCGTTGATCGCCGCCGATGACCGCCGGCGCTACGTGATCGACACGGATCACCTCATCGCCACGCCCGATGGCGCGCACCTCTGCGCGCTGATCGTCCGCCCGCGCGCGACGACGCGGCGGCTTCCGGCGCTGCTGCAGCTCACGATCTACGGCGACCGCGTCGCGAACCTCAGCGAGGCGCGCCGCAGCGCGTCGAACGGGTACGCCGACGTCGAAGCGCTTTCGCGCGGGAAGGGCTGCAGCCCCGACGCGCCGGTTCCGTACCGGCACGACGGCGCCGACGGCGCCGCGGCGATTGCGTGGATCGTTCGGCAGCCGTGGAGCGACGGCCGCGTCGGGATGTACGGCGGCTCGTACAACAGCTTCGCGCAGTGGGCCGTCGCGAAGCGCCGGCCGCGCGCGCTCAAGGCACTCATGCCGGCGGTCAGCAACGCGCCGGGGATCGACACGCCGATGGAAGGGAGCGTCTTCGAGAGCTGGGACTACTACTGGCCGTTCTACGCGACGACCGGGAAGTGGCTCGACGCAAGCTCGGCCGGCGATCCCTCGCACTGGACCGAGCTGCAGCGCCGCTGGTACGCCAGCGGAAAGCCGTACCGGGCGATGGATCGCATCGACGGCCGCCCGAACCCGATCTGGGACGAGTGGCTGCGCCATCCGAGCTACGACGCGTACTGGCAGCAATTGATTCCATATGAGAACGAGTTCGCGCGCATCGGGATCCCCGTCCTGACGACCGACGGTTACCTCAGCGGTCAGAACGTCGGCAGCCTCTATTATTTCGAGCAGTACGAAAAGTACGACCCCCGCGCGGAGAAGTATCTCGTCCTCGGCCCGTACGACCACATCAGCGGTCAGCGCGGAACCGTCTCATCGCAAGGTGACGACCTGCGCGCCATCGCGGGCTACCCGATCGATCCGGCGGCGCGGATCGACATCGGCGAGCTGCGCTACGGCTGGTTCGGTTATATCTTCAAAGGTGCGCCGAAGCCGGCGATTTTACGCGATCGCGTGAACTACGAAGTGATGAGTGCGAACCGTTGGAAGCATGCGCCGTCGATCGCCGCGATGCACGAGGGCATGCTGCGCTTCTACCTCACCGCCGGGAAAGCGCGCGGGGCATACGTCCTCGCCGCGCGCCCGCCGCGTGATGCGAGCTTCATCCCGCAGCACGTCGATCTCGCCGACCGCAGCGACATCGATCGCAAGCCGCCCGCGGACGGGCTCGACGCCTACCTCGCCGTTCCGTTCGCGAGCGCGCCGTTCGCGAAACCGTTCGATCTGACGGGGCTGTTCGCCGGACGGCTCGACTTCGTCACCAACAAGAAAGACTTCGATTTCAACCTCGACCTCTACGAGCTCACCAAGGACGGGCGCTATGTCGCGATCACCAACGTCATGGAGCGCGCAAGCTACGCCGGAGACCGTTCGCGCCGCCGTCTGCTCACGCCGGGGAAGCGGACGCGGCTCGGTTTCCGCGGCACGCGGCTGGCTAGTTGGCGGATCCACGCCGGAAGCAGGCTCGTCGTCCTGCTCGGGATCGTCAAGGATCCCGGATACCCGATCAACTTCGGCACCGGCAAAGACGTCAGCGACGAGTCGGTCGCCGACGGACGCGTCCCGCTGCGCATCGACTGGTTCGGCGGAAGCTTCGTCGACATTCCGGCGTCGTAACGGCGCGTCCCCGAAAGCGCGCTCAGCCGATACGAATCCCGAGCGCGAGCGTCCCGGCGTATCCGCCGCCGTCGCGCTTGAGCTTCGTCAGCGTCTTCGGCGAGTAGAACGGGTCGTGCGCGTTGCGCGTGTCGCGCGGGCCGTGCGGGCGGTACGCCGGCTGTGCGAGCACCGCGTCGTTGATCGCGTCCTCGAAGAAGAGCTGCGTCGCGAACGAGTGCGTGACGTTTCCGTTTCGCGAGTACGTGCGCACCAGGACGTGGACGTGCGGCGTGCGGGTCGCGTACCAGCCGGGAAAGGTCGTCGTGAACGTGACGATCCCGCTGCGGTTGGTGATCTGATAGCCGCGCAGAAACTTCTGCCCGTGCGCGCCCTGGACGTCGGAATACGTTCCTAGCGCGTCGGCGTTCCAGAGGTCGACGTGCGCGCCCGCGAGCGGTTCGCAGCCCTTGCCGCTCACTGCGTCGACGCTGAGCGAGAGCCGCAGCGGGACGCCGTTCCGCACGGCCGGGTTGGTCGTTCCGCCGCGCACGTCTTCGCGCTCGAGCCGCTCGTCGACGAAGAACGGGCCCGCGGTCAGCTCGGGCGAGGCGATGCAGTCGAGCGCCGAGGCCGGTCGGTTCGCCTGCGCAGCCGTCGCCGGGAGGCCGGCGAACGCGGCGCCGAGTGCTCCCAGCGCGCCGAGCGCGGTGCGGCGGCTGAGCAGGTCTTCGTCCCCGTTTCCCATCCGGCGCATCTTCGACGGGGGCGGCCGGGCGCCGCTCCAGAAATCTCCCAGGAGGCTTGCGCATGATGCTTTCTGTGGAACAGACCCAGGAACGGGTCGCCGTCATCGACGACGAGGCCGCGATTCGCGACATGCTCGAGGTCGGGCTGACGCTCGAAGGATTCGCGGTGCGAACCGCGGTCGACGGCGCCGACGGCCTGGCCCTGGTCCGCGACTGGCAGCCGAGCTGCATCGTGCTCGACGTGGTGATGCCGAAGATCGACGGGATCGCGCTGATCCCGCTGCTCCGCCGGCTGACCGAAGTGCCGATCGTCATGCTGACGGCCCGCGGTGACGTCCGCGACCGGATCGACGGGCTGCGCGCCGGCGCCGACGACTACCTCGCGAAGCCGTTCGACCTCGAGGAGCTGGCGGCGCGAATTCAAACCGCGCTGCGGCGGCCGATGCTGCGCCACGTCGAGCACCTGACGTTCTCCGACCTCACCATCGACCTCGAGACGCGGATCGTCCGCCGCGGCGAGCGGCGACTCGAGCTCTCGATGCGCGAGTTCGATCTGCTGGTGACGCTCGCGCGCCGGCCGAACCGCGTCTTCACCCGCGAGGAGCTGCTCGATCACGTCTGGGGCGTCGACCGCGACCTCTCGCCCAACACCGTCGAAACCTACATCTCCTACGTGCGCGCCAAGGTCGACGCGGACGGCGCACCGCGTCTGATCCACACGATCCGCGGAGTCGGTTACTCGCTGCGCGAGAGCTGATGCGCTCGCTGCGCGCACGGCTGACGCTCTCGTACGCCGCGCTCGTCGCCGCCGCGCTGATCGTCGCGGCCGCGTTGCTCGCGCGGTTCGCTTTCGAAGCGCTCGCGCGGCCGACGCTCGACGCGCTCGACGTCAGCGCGCGGATCGCCGAGACGATCGTCGCGGCGCACCCGCACGGGCCGCGCAGCGTCGTCGAGCGGCTGATCCAGGTCGAAGCACAGCGCGACGGCGTCGTCGTGCGCGTCCCGCCGCCGAACCGGCGCTCCCCCGCCGGCGGCCCCGACGAAGTTCCGCGCGGGATCGAGAACCTGAACGTGCTCTCGCTGCTCGGCGCGCGTCCGCACGTCGTCCACGTCGGCGGCGACGTCGTCGTGATCGCGCCCGACTACTGGAAGCTGCGCGCCGCGGTGAACGCGTACTTCGAGATCCTGGGCGCGTGC
The DNA here is from genome assembly GCA_035939295.1 of Candidatus Elarobacter sp. Lineage (GTDB taxonomy): Bacteria > Vulcanimicrobiota > Vulcanimicrobiia > Vulcanimicrobiales > Vulcanimicrobiaceae > Vulcanimicrobium. The sequence continues at coordinate 6,393 of DASZGA010000370.1, forward strand.
GTGCTGTTCTCGATCGCGATCGCGTGGCTCGTCGCACGCTGGATCACCGGACAGGCGATCCGGCCGCTGCTCACCGTCACCGCCGAGCTGCGGCGCTTCGCCGGCGGCGACTTCACCCCGCGGCCGGTGACGACCGCCGAGCGCGAAGAGCTCGGCTCGCTGATCGCCGCGTACAACGGCGCGACCGCCAAGGTCGCCGCGGCGTTCGAGGAGCGGCGCTACGTCGAAGAGCACATGCGGCGCTTCGTCTCCGACGCCGGGCACGAGCTGCGCACGCCGCTGACGGTGATCGACGGCTACCTGCAGATTCTGCGCAAAACGAGGCCCGACGATGCGGCCGGGCGCGAGCGCGCGCTCGCGACGTTGCAAGCGCAGACGGCCCGGATGCGCGTCCTCGTCGAGCGGCTGATGGTCCTCGCACGGCTGGAACGCCCGCAGGCGGTCCGTTCCGACGCCGTCGTCGACGTCGCGGAGATCGCGGCCGACGCCATCGCCGGCGTCACGTCGGCCCGCGGCGGTGACGTCAGGTTGGAAGCCGACGTCGCGCCGTCGATCCTCGCCGACGCCGCCGACCTGCACGAAGCGATCGGAAACCTCGTCGACAACGCGGTGAAATACGGCGCGTCGAGCGCGGTCGTCGTCACGCTGAGCGCGAGCGAGAACGAAGTGATCGTGCGCGTCCGCGACGGCGGTCCCGGGATTCCGCCGGACGAGCGCGCGCGCATCTTCGAGCGGTTCTTCCGCGGCGAAGGCCGTGGCGAGATCGAAGGCTCTGGGCTCGGCCTCGCGATCGTCGAGCGCGCCGCGTCACGCTGCGGCGGGCGCGTGGTGCTGGAGCGCGCCGAGCCCGGCGAAACGGTGTTCGCGCTGCATCTTCCGGCCGCAAGCACGCGCGTCCGGGACGCGACGCCGCTCGAAGTGTAGCGCCGCTCTTCAGCGCGGCTTAGAAGTCGTGCGGCGGGCCGGAACGGTCTTCGTACGTCGCGCGCGGCTGCGGCGGATCCGGAAGGATCGGCGCAACGTCGTCGTCGGGGAACATCCAGCCGCGGCGCAATTCCGGCAGGCCGAGATCCGGCGCGCTCGCGGTCGTGCTCGCGCGGCGGCGCGGACGCGCGACCGGCGGTTCGGGCGGCGGCGTTGGCGCGAGCGGAACGAGCGGCAGTTGCGAGGCGGGCGCGGTCGCCGCGTGCGCTTGCAACTCGCGCGCGGGGTCGCCGCGTTCCGCCGACGTGGTCGCCGGCGCAGCCGCCGGCGACGGTGGAGGCGGCGGCGGTTCGATCGTCGTTTCGATCATCGCGTCGACCGGGACGGTGAAGCGCTCGGCGCCGCGCGTGCGGCCGCGCACCACGAACGCGTCGAGGAGCCGGCGCACGCCGATGACGGGGATTCCGCTGACCGGGAC
>DASZGA010000371.1:0-15627 GCA_035939295.1 Candidatus Elarobacter sp.
GCGTTTTCCGAACGGCGCACGCCGCTGGGGATTCCGAACGCGCGCCTCGCCGGCTTCAGCCCCGATGCAGCCGCGCTGATCGACTTGCGCGCCGGCGAAGAAGAGCGACCCGAGTTCGCCGAGCTGGTGAGCGGCAACGGGCTGCTGCCGGGGATGGAACCGGTCGCCGCGATGTACGGCGGGCACCAATTCGGCGTGTGGGCCGGACAGCTCGGCGACGGTCGCGCGATCCTGCTCGGCGAGGTGCGCAACGATGCGGGCGAGCCGTGGGAGCTGCAGATCAAGGGCGCCGGGATCACCGCGTTCTCGCGCTTCGGCGACGGCCGCGCGGTGATCCGCTCGACGGTTCGCGAGTTTCTCGCCAGCGAGGCGATGCACCATCTCGGCGTCCCGACGACGCGCGCGCTCGCGATGGCCGCCGGCGACGAGCCGGTGCTGCGCGAGCACGTCGAGCGCGCCGCCACGGTCATTCGGATGGCGCCGTCGTTCGTGCGCTTCGGCTCGTTCGAGATCTACCACTACCGCGGGCAGCACGCCGAGGTGAAGACGCTCGCCGACTACGTGATCGACCGCTTCTATCCGGACTGTGGCCTGGGCGAGGATCGCTACGCGCGTTTCTTCGCGACCGTCGTCGAGCGGACGGCGTCGCTGATGGCGCAGTGGCAGGCCGTCGGGTTCGCGCACGGCGTGATGAACACCGACAACTTCTCGATCCTCGGCCTGACGCTCGACTACGGCCCGTACGGTTTCCTCGAAACGTACGAGCCCGGTCTCATCTGCAACCACAGCGACGAGGGCGGCCGCTACGCGTTCGACCGCCAGCCGACGATCGGCCTGTGGAACTGCTACGCCCTCGGCGAAGCACTCTCGTCGCTGATCGGCAAGGACGAGATCGACACCGCGCTCGCATCGTACGAGCACGTCTACCGCGTAACGTTCCTGCAGCTGCTGCGCGCGAAGCTCGGCGTACTCGACGCGCGCGACGACGACGCGGAGCTCGCGCTCGAGCTGTTCCGCATGCTGGAAACACGGCGCCTCGACTGGACGAACTTCTGGCGCGCGCTCTCGCACTCCGACGCGCAAGCGCTGGTGCTGCTCGGCGAAGACGAGACATCGAAAGCGTGGCTAGAGCGCTACGCACGCCGCACCGACGGCGATCCACGCGGCGACGACGAACGCCGCGCCGCGATGCGCACCGTCAACCCGAAGTACGTCCTGCGCAACTGGGTCGCACAAGAAGCGATCGACGCTGCCGAAGCCGGCGACGACACCGTCACCGTCGCCGTCCTCGACGTCCTGCGCGCACCGTACGACGAACACCCCGACCGCGAGGCGTGGACGAAACCCGCGCCGGCGAAGTACGCCGGCTTGTCGGTGAGCTGCTCGTCCTAACGGAACTATCTCTTATCGCGCCGCTCTTGCGTCACCGATGGCAGCGTGGTGGGTCGCTACCGCGCTTCAAGGCACGCCGTCAATGCACAAACTGGCCGATCGCTATGGGCTGATCGCCGACGGGTATGGTAGCGATCAAGCGATTTGCTCCCGCTTCGATCACAGAAACCGTCGCGCTCTGGCCGTTCGTTACGAAAACCCGCATGCCGTCCGGCTCGACAGCGATGCCGTTGGGGTGCGTTCCGACCGGGATTCGAGCCACCTCCACAAACGCCGCTGTTTCAATTACAGAGACGTGTGCTGATGAAACATTTGCTACGTACCAAAACTCCCCGGAAGGCACTAGCGCTGCGGCACGTGGCTGCCTCATCACGGGCACGTCGATGCTCTGCCGGGTCGCGAGGTTGATGGAGGAGACCGAATTGGAACCGTCGTTTGATGTGAAGAGTCGCGTTCCATCGACCGACACGCTGACTGCGTACGGATTGGCGATCGCCTGAACGACGCTCACCACGGCATTTGACACCGTATCGATTTGAGCGATGACGTTCGCTTGACCGCAGGCAACGAATAACGATCGTCCGTCGCGGGTCAGCGCCATTCCGTTGGGCGTGCCGGGAATAATGACCACGTCGAGGATCGTGGTCCCCGTTTGATCGACGACGTAGATGCAGTCGCCGAATGGATCCGCCACATATATCACCTCCCCGGCGGGGTGAACCACGACTCCATTGATTGCGGTCCCCACCTCAAGCCGCCGAATGCGACGATTCGCGGTCTCGATGACCAAGAGCGAACTGCGTCCATCACCAGGCTGTCGAGGATCCGCTGCAACGTAGACCAGATCGCCTGTCGGATGGACCGTGGCGCTCGCAGCACGCGCGGCGATGGGGATAACCTCTTTGACGATCAGCTTCGTCGTATCGATCACCGTGACCTGACCGGTCAAATGCGGCACGTAGGCTTCGTGAATGCTTGCAACGGACGCGAACGGCGCGGCGGCGGATTTCGCGGTCGCCATCCTAAATCGTACCCGTTCGCGCATTGCCTCTGCCACGAGGTCCGCGCGAACGAGTTGCCGCTCCGCTTCCGCCCCGGCGATCCACTGTGTTCGGGCTGCTGGCCCGAACTCACCGCGCTCATGCATTTCTGCAATCACGTTACCGAGGAACTCACCCATGTCGATGTCGCCCATGACCAAAGGCGGCATATACGCGGACTGCATTCCAGGGCCGGAGCGAGCGGAGCTGCTCGTTCCGTCGGGGAGCATCGAATAGCACATGCATGTGGGACTGATCCCATCGGCTCCCTGCACGCCGCTTCGCGCCGCGCGAGCGTTCGCCGCAGCCAACGCCTCGAAGATTGCAATCGTGTTCTGCTTGTCGCCCGCAAGCCTCCGCAATATCCTGGTCAGGTCGCGCCGACTCTTCCGGCTGACGGCCGCCTCTGCCCCGGTGATCAGAAGACGTCCGTCGGCCCGGACGTCGTCGACGTGAAACGTCGTTGACGATTGACCCTCTGATCGGAGAATCCCAGTGCGGCTTTCGATCGACTGAAAATTCGAGATCAGGAACACCCGCGCGCTGCCGCTGCTGTAACCGGCGAGAACAAGGGTCAACCGCCTATCTCGATGTCGCACCGCTTGCCGCTCGCATTCGGATCGCACAATTTCGGCGACGTCCTCGAGCGTCCAGCCGCCCATACCGCGGCCGGCCAGATGCCGGGCGAACCACCGCGTGACGTCGATGTCGTCGAACCGACCAATCCCGGTGTACGTGACCGATCCAAACCAGGCCGGGTCGCCGAGGCCGCTGCGGATGGAGAGATGCTTGTACGCGGAGTCGGCCGTCATGCCATCGTTCCAACTCAGGCGATGATCCGAGCTTTGATAGATTCCCGCCTGGTCCGCGTAAGTGATGTTTAGTGTCATCTTTCGGGCATGCTACCGCCAGCCGAATATGATAGTTGCGGCGACACTCGGTGGCTTCGACCGCGCAGCGAAGCGCCGGATTAGAGCCTTCATGCGGACGCCGCTCTGAAGAGATCATCGCGGACTCGCCGAAGCATAGCGAATGGGACGCCAGGCGCGCTGCTCCGCGCGGTGGGGCGAGCACACCGGCGAGGTGACGGTCCATCTCGATTCGGCGGAGCTGAGCGCGCGCGGCGCATTTCGCGCGCGAACACAGCTCACCGCGCTCCGTGACGTGCGCGTGGACGGCGACATGCTGCGCATGCGCGCCGGCGACGACGCCATCGAGCTCGTGCTCGGATGCGCCGCGGCGGCGCGCTGGGCCGCGGCGCTCGCCAAGCCGGCGCCCACGCTCGCCGCGAAGCTCGGGATCGCACCCGGCACGCCGGTACTCGTCGATGGCGCCGTCGACGACGAGGCCCTCGCCGAAGCGCTCTTGCTCGCTATGCCGGCCGGAAAGCGCGACGCCGAGATGGTCGTCGCACGCGTCGACGACATCGGCGCATTGGCGCGGCTCGCGACCGTCCACCGCGCGCGGCTTGAGCGTGGCGTTCCGCTGTGGGTGGTCTACACGAAGGGGAAGGGCGCGCCGCTCGGCGAGACGGTGGTCATCGCGCTGCTGCGCGAGCGCGGGCTCGTCGACCTCAAGGTCGCGTCCGTTTCGCCGGCGCTTACCGCGCTCAAGTTCGTGCGCCGCGCGCGGAAGTGAACGAATCCGGTAAACCGGCGAGGACGACGGCGGACCGCTCGGGAAACGCGGGCCGGGTGGAATCGCAGGTCAGTCACGGCGAGGTTCGTTTGCTCGTCCGCGGGATCGCGCGCGGCGTCGCGAGCACCGACATTGCTGAGCTCTTCAGGCCGTACGGCGGCGACCCCGAGCGGATCGCGCTGCCCAAGGACCGCCGCACGCGGCGCCGCAAGGGGATCGCCTACGTGTTCGTCCCGAGCGTCCACGCGGCGCGCGCTGCCGTCGAGGCGCTGAACAACACGACGTTCCAGGAGAAGCAGATCACCGTCGAGCTGGCCGCGGAACGGCCGCCGAAGAAGCCGCGCCGGTTCAACGGGCCGCCGGGCGGCGGGCCCCCGCGCCGCTTCTAGCTACTGAAGGTACTTCTCGACCGTCTCGGCGCTGCGCTCGTGCGCGACGCTGGGGTCCTGGCCGAACTCCTCGCGGGCGCGCCGCTGGCGCAGCAGATCCCACAGCCGGTCGAGCTGGACGTTGATCTCGCCGAGGCGCGTGCGCTCGGCTGCTGAGACGGTTCCGCCCTTTTCCAGCAGCGAGTGCTCCTCGGAGACGAGCCGTTCGATCTGCTGGTGGAGCTCCTGGTCGTTCACGGGCGAACTGTTCCCGTTCCGGGTAATCCCACCCGCAGGGGACCGACCGCGATTCCTACGAAGGTACGCGAGTTTGTCCGGCCACCACACTATCATATTGCGTGAAGGGCCCGGCGCCCCGTCCGATTTCGAGGAGAGAGAGTGGCTCACGCAGAGGCGTACAAAGACCCGGGAACACCCGAGGAACAGACCCGGCGGACCTTTATGGCCAACGCCGTTCTCGCGCTGGGCGGCGTGATCGGCCTGGGCCTCGCGATCCCGCTCGTCACCTCGCTGATCCCTCCGAACGATGCCAACGCCGACCCGTGGTCCCCGCTGACCCCCGACGAGATCGCGGCGCTCAAGAAAGCGACCGACAACAAGCCGGTGAAGGTCACCTTCATGCTGCACGAGTCGAACGGCTATTTCGGCGCGGTCGACCTCGAGCAGTTCTTCTGGGCGATCAGAGCCGACGAGGCGACGATGCGCAAGAAGCGCCCGCAGCTTTTCGAGGGGATCGAGAAGGTGCCGTATCCGGTCGTCAACTTGGGGTTTGTCGTGTTCAGCCCGATCTGCCCGCATCTCGGCTGCAAGTACACCTGGACCGACTCGATCAACAAGTTCGCGTGCCCGTGTCACGGCTCGCAGTTCACGAACGTCGGCGAGCACGTCGCCGGACCGGCGCTGCGCGGCCTCGACCCGCTCCCGCTTCGCGACTTCCAAGGCAAAGTTCAGGTCGAGTGGATCGAGTACAAGCAGAACACGCCCGATCACATCATCCTGAAGGTCGGCTAGAGGAAAGGGCGCGGATATGCTGACCTGGCTCGACCAACGCACCGGTCTCGTCACGCTGACGAAAGACTTCCTCACCGAAGACGTCCCCGGCGGCGCTTCGTACTGGTACGCGTTCGGCAGCGCGACGCTGTTCGCGCTGATCCTGCAGATCGCGACCGGGATCTTCCTATGCTTCTTCTACGCGCCGTCGACGTCGACGGCGTGGGAGTCGACCGACTATCTGATCAAGCACGTCCCGGCCGGCGCGCTCGTCCTCTCGCTCCACTACTGGGGCGCCTCGGCGATGATCGCGTTCATGACGATGCACTTGCTGCAAGGGCTGTTGTGGGGCGCCTACAAGAAACCGCGCGAGCTGCAGTGGATCGTCGGCGTGCTGCTGTTCATCCTGACGCTCGTCCTCGGCCTGACCGGCTACCTGCTGCCGTGGGACTTGAACGCGCTGCTCGCTTCGAAGGTCGCGATCCAGATCGCGGGCTCGGCACCGATCCTCGGACCGGCGATTCTGAGCTTCTTGCAAGACGGCTCCGGGATCGGGACGCTCACGATCAACCGCTTCTTCGGAATTCACGTCTGGCTCGTGCCCGCGCTGCTCGTCGGTTTGGTCGGGCTGCACTTGGCGATCTTCCGCTGGAACGGTCCGGCGGGACCGCCGATCGACGAAGCGCCGAAGCTCAAGCCCGGCCGCTTCTGGCCGGACCAGATGTTCATGGACACCGTGCTCTCGTTCGCGATGTTCGTGATCGTCGTCGCGCTGGCGGTCTTCGCGCCGGCGCCGTTCGACGCGAAAGCCGATCCGAACAACACGCAGTTCGTCCCCTATCCGGCCTGGTATTTCCTCGCGCTGTACGCGCTGCTCGACGTCGTCGGGAAGTTTCCGCCGGCGATCGTGCAGATATCGACGCTGTTCGCGACGATCATCATGCCGGGCGTTCTCGTCGCGCTGCTGATCGTGCTGCCGTTCATCGACCGCAACCCATCGCGCCGTCCGTCACGGCGGCCGTGGATCCTCGGGATCACCGCGCTGACGATCGTCGGCGCGATCGGACTCAGCTTCTTCGGCCAGTACAACGTCGTCGAAGGACAGGTCGCGCGCGGGCTCGTCGGCGGAACCGCCGGCAACGCCGCGACGACCGGCGGATCACCGCAAATCGAGACGCAGCCCGGCAACAACGCGAACGGCGGCGGCGCCACCGCCGGCGGCCCGGGCAGCGCGACCGCCGGCGCGACGGTATACACGACGAACTGCTCGAGCTGTCACGCCGCGAACGGTCAGGGGACGCCGAGCGTCGCGCCGCCGCTCGCCGGCAACGACGTGGTGACCGGCGATCCGCAGAAGGTCATCGGAATCGTGGTGAACGGCCTGAACGGCAAGATCACCGTCAAGGGGCAAGAGTGGAACGGCACGATGCCGCCTTGGAAAGGGACGCTCACCAACAAGCAGATCGCCGACGTGGTCACCTACATCCGCAGCTCGTGGGGCAACAAAGCGCCGCCGGTGACCGAAGCCGACGTCGCAAAGGCCGCGGGCGGAAAGTAACGCCGCACGCGTCGCATCGCACGAAGAAAAGAGCCCGCCGGAGATTCGGCGGGCTCTTTTTCTCTTATGACGGCGTCAGCGTATGACGGGGACGCGCGTCACGCCTTTCGCTGTGCGCACGCTGACGTAGCGCGGCGGTGCGGCGCTCGTGACGGTCCTCGGCGTGATGAGAACCCACGTGAGCCGCTGCACGCACAGCAGACCTTGCGTGCCGGGGCGCCGGTACTGCACCACGTTGAACAGCGGCGGAAAGATGTTGCCGAGGAACTGATCGAACCGCGCCGCCGTGCAGGCGTCCTTCACCAGCGCCTGTCCCAGCAGCGTGTATCCACCCGCAAACCGTTTCGCCCGCAGATTTTTCGCATCGAGCGCGAGCGGTCCGACGGGCGGAAGCGGCGCCATCGCACCGCCGGGCTTCGTCATCGGGGCCGCGGTGGCCATCGGCGCGTAGGTCGCCGTCGCAGGGGCAGTGCTGGGCCCGACTGCCGGCCCTGCGGTCGGCGCCATCGTCGTCTGCGCCGAGACGCCAGCCGCACCCGCGGCGGCAAGGAGCACGGCCGCGCTCGCCAGCGCGGCGATAAGACGAGTACGTTGCATCGATCCACCTCAAATGCAAGCGAGAAAAGTGAGCCCACGTTCTACGAAATTCGGGCGGCTCCTCAGTCGCGGGGGCAGGTGGGGCCGGCGACGTGGATCAGCGCGGCGCGCGGGTGCTGCGGCGAGGGGGTCTGCATGACGACCTCGGCGGTGCGGTGCAGCGAGCGGGCGAGCCCGGCGAGCCGCTGCGCGTCCTGCGGGCGCGTGACGACCCACGCTTCCGGGTTCTCGCAGACCGTAGCGACGAAGCCGGCGTTGTTCTTGATGTCGCGCACGGGCGGGACGGTGTAGAAGATCAACCCGTTCCCGCCGCTGACGCCGCCGATCGCGATCGTGTCGCCGGGCTTGCGCGAGGCGTCGATCGTGCGCGCGATCGGCGGGATCGGCTTGAGCGGTTCGGCCGCCGGCTCGGCGATCAGCGCGATGAACAGTACCAGCGCGCCGCTGGTCAGCGCGAGCACGTACGGCGACCACGCGGCGCTGGTGCGGCGCGCGATCGCGACCACCGTGAGCAGCGAGCCGAACAGCATCGCTACGCCGAGAAAGACGAGCTGATGGTTCACGACGGCGAGGTCGACGTCGAGCCGGTTGCTGCGCGAGAACGCGCCGATCGCGAACGCGACGATTCCGACGAACACCGGGATCGTCAGCGCTGAGATCACCGCCGCGCGGCGGTCGGCGCCGGCGCGCACGCGCTCGAACCACAGCGCTACCAGGATCGCGAGCGCGGGCAAGACCATCGCGATGTAGTTCGGGAGCTTCGTGCTGGCGAAGGTGAAGAACAGGAACGGGACGATCGTCCACACCAGCGCGAGCCGCGCGAACGCGCCGTCCGGATTGCGCGCTTCGCGCCACGCCGCGATCGCGGCGACGGGAACGAACGCGATCCACGGAAAGAACCCGAGGATGATGACCGGGATGTAGTACCAGAACGGCCCGTTTTGATTTTCGATCACGCCGGTGTAGCGGCCGAAGGTGTAGTGACCGATCAGCTCGCCGATCGCACCCGGCCCGACGCGCACGGCGAGCGCGACGAACCACGGCAGCGTCACGGCGAGAAAGACGAGCGCGGCGAGCGCGACGGCGCGGCGGCGCGGCGCGGCGAGCCGTCCGGCGCGGCGTTCCCACAGCGTCCACACACCGACGACGAGCGCCGTGATCACCGGCGCGACGGGACCTTTCGCGAGCGTGCCGATCGCGAGCGCAAGCGCGCCGCAGACGAACGCGGTATCGCGCCGGCGCGGAGACCCCGACGGTTCGAACGCGCGATACCACCACAGCACTGCCGCCGCGATCGCGAAGTCGAGCAGCGCGTCCATGATCGCGAGCCGTCCGACGATCGCCTGCATCAAGCTCGTCGAGAGCACGATCGCCGCGATCATCCCGGCGCGCTCGCCGGCGATCCGCGCCGTCGCGTAACCGACCGCGCCGCCCATCGCGATCGTTGCAAGCGCCGAAGGCAACCGCAGCGCGAGCGTGCTGATCCCGAACAGCTTCGCGAACACCGCGGCGATCCAGAAATAGAGCGGCGGCTGCACGAACCACGGCTGGCCGTTGAGGTGCATCACGACCCAGTCGTGCGAAAGCACGACCTCGCGGGCGACCTCGCCGTACGCGGTCTCGCTGTTGTCCCAGAGCGTGCCGATGCCGAGCCCCGGTAAGGTGACGAGCGCGGCAAAGATCGCGCCGAGGAGCGCCGCGCGCGCGGGGACGGATCGCATCTGCTGGAAGAATAGGGCTTGTGTATCCCGTCGCCCTCTCGGTGCGCGGCCGGCGCGCCCTCGTCGTCGGCGGCGGCGCCGTCGCCGAACGCAAAGTTCGCGGTCTGCTCGCGGCCGAGGCGGCCATCGTGGTCGTGAGCCCGGCGCTCACGCCGCCGCTTGCAGCGCTCGCCGAGAGCGGCGCGATCGGGTGGGAGCCGCGGCGCTACGCCGTAGGCGACCTGGCGGGCGCCTTCCTCGCTTTCGCTGCGACGGACGACGATGCGGTAAACGCCTCCGTCACGGCGGAGGCACGCGCGGCGGGGGTGCTCGTCAACGACGCTTCCGACCCGGCGCGCGGCGACTTCGCCACGCCGGCGGTCCACCGGTCGGGGCCGCTCACGGTCAGCGTCGACTCCGACGGGCTCGCGCCGTCGTTCACCAAGCGGATCCGCGACGAGCTCGCGCTGCAGTTCGACGCGCGCTACGCCCGCGCGGCGACGACGCTCGGAGCGCTGCGCGAGCGGGTGCAAGCGGTCGTTCCGGCCGAGCAGCGCGCCGCCGTGATGCGGCACTTCGCCGAGCGCGACGTCGACGAGCTGGCGACGATGAAGGCGGGCGCGGTCGAGCACGAGGTCGAGCGCGCCGCCGAGACGCTGGCCGGGGTCGTGCCGTCGGAGACGCGGCCGCTGGTCTGCGCGACGCGGGCCAGCCGGCTCGCGATGACGCAGAGCCGCGGCGTGATGGCGGCGCTTGCGAAGGCCGGGCTGCCGTCGACCGTTCTCGAGGTCACCACCCGCGGCGACGCGGTCCAGGACCGCTCGATCGCGGCGATCGGAACCGACAACGTCTTCGTCAAGGAGCTCGAGCTCGCGCTCCGCGAGGGCCGCGCCGACTACGCCGTCCACTCGTGCAAGGATCTCCCGAGCACGCTCGCCGAGGACATGGCGCTGGCCGCGGTGACCGAGCGCGAAGACGCGCGCGACGCGTTCTGCTCGGAGCGGTTCGCGTCGTTCGAAGAGCTGCCGGGCGGCGCGCGCGTCGGTACGTCCTCGCCGCGGCGGCGGGCGCAGTTGCTGGCGCTTCGGCCGGACCTGGTGTATGACGACGTCCGCGGCAACGTCGACACCCGGCTCCGTAAGCTCCGCGAAGGGCACTACGACGCGCTCGTGCTGGCCTGTGCCGGGCTGAACCGGCTTGGGCTGAGTGCGACCCACACCGTTCCGTTCGCGCCGCACGAGGTCACGCCGGCGGTCGGGCAAGGAGCGCTCGCGGTTGAGACCCGCGCAGGCGATCCGGTTGGCGCGAGGCTCGACGCCGTGCTCAGCGATCCGCCCACCTCACTGGCGGTGCGCGCCGAGCGGGCGTTCTTGCGTACCCTGCGGGGCGGGTGTCAGGCGCCGGTCGGCTGCCACGCGACCTGGGTCGACGGAAAGTTCCGGATCGCCGGCGCGATCGCCGCGGCCGACGGGAGCCAGGTGCTGCGCTCGTCACGCGAGGCCGTGTTCGGCGTGCGGGAGGTGGCTTCGGCAGAGGCCGTCGCGGTCGGTCTGGCGCAGGATCTGCTCGCTGAAGGCGGGGCCGCGCTGCTCGGCGGCGGCCCGCTGACCGGCCGGGTCTTTCTGCTGCCGCGGACCCAGGACCGGCCGAGCCGGATCGCGCCCGCGCTGCGCGACGCCGGCGCCGAAGTGGTCGAGGCGCCGGACAGCGCGGCGGCGACGGCGGCGCTCGGCGGGCGGATTCCGACGGTGATCCTGTTTCCGTCGTCGGGGTCGGTCGGCGCCGTCGCCGAATACCTCGGCGGGCTGCGGGAGCGCGGACACCGTCCGGTCGTCGCCGCGATGGGGCCCTCGTCGTCGGAGACCGCCGGGGCACACGGCTGGCCGCCGGACGTCGTCGCACCCTCCGCCGAAGTAGGAGCGTTCGTACAAACCGTGACGCGTTTCGTCTTGGAGAACGGATCATGAACATCGCCACCCTCAGGCGGGGTCAGGGTGACAGTGGGCTCGTTGCACGGCCGCGGCGGCTGCGCACGAGCGCGGGGATGCGCGCGCTGGTGCGCGAGACGCACGTCAACCGCGACGGGCTCGTACAGCCGCTGTTCGTGGTCACGGGCGAAGGGGTCGTGCAGCCGATCGGCTCGATGCCGGGCGTCTCGCGCTATTCGGTCGACACGGTCGTGCGCGAGTGCCGCGAGCTCGATGCTGCCGGCGTGCGCGCCGTGCTGCTCTTCGGGATCCCGGACTCCGCGCAGAAAGACGCGTACGCGACGATCAACTACGATCCGAACGGCGTCGTGCAGCGCGCGGCAAGCGCGATCAAAGATGCGCTTCCGCACCTACTGGTGATCGCCGACCTGTGCAACTGCGAGTACACCGATCACGGTCACTGCGGGATCCTCGATCCGGCGGGCGACGTCGACAACGATCTCACGCTGGAGGTACTCGCGAAGACCGCGCTGAGCTACGCGCGTGCCGGCGTCGACGTCGTCGCGCCGTCCGACATGATGGACGGCCGGGTCGGCGCGATCCGCCACGCGCTCGACGGCGAAGGCTTCACCAAGACCGCGATCATGTCGTACGCGGCGAAGTACGCCTCCGCGTTCTACGGGCCGTTCCGTGAAGCCGCCGAGTCGACGCCCTCGTTCGGCGACCGCCGCACCTATCAGATGGATCCGGCCAACGTGCGCGAGGCGCTGAAAGAGGTGCGGCTCGACATCGAAGAAGGCGCCGACGTGGTGATGGTCAAGCCGGCGATGGCGTACCTCGACGTCGTCCGCGCGGTGCGCGAGATCACCGATCTGCCGGTCGCGGTGTATCACGTGAGCGGCGAGTACTCGATGCTGAAAGCCGCCGCGGAACGCGGCTGGATCGACGAAGAGCGCGCGATCGACGAAACGCTCACGGCGATGGCGCGCGCCGGCGCCGACATCATCATCACCTACTTCGCCAAAGAATATCTGAAACGGGTGCGCGCGTGACCGAACGCCGCGCGGCGGTCTGCATTCTTGCGGGTGGGGAAGCGACGCGATTGCCCGGTAAGCTCGCGCTCGAGGTCGGCGATGTGCCGATGCTGGTGCGCGTGTTCCGCAACGTCTCGCCGGAACGTGAGACGTGGCTCTCGACGAAAGGGCCGCTGCCGGATGCGATTACCGCGCACGTCGATGCGCCGCAGATCGTCGATCGGTGGCCGCTCCGCGGCCCGCTCTCCGGTTTGCTTTCGACGCTGAGCGAGATGCGCGCGGAGTGGGTGTTCGCGGTCGCCGGCGACGCGCCGTTCGTCGACGCGGCGTTCATCGACCGGCTCGAGCTGCACGCCGCGCCGCAGTTCGACGCGATCGTTCCGATGCACGACGAGAACGCGAAGCGGATCGAACCGCTCGCCGCGCTGTACCGGCGCGAAGCGTTCTTGCGCGAAGGGATGCCGGTGCTGCTCGGCGGCGAGGGCGCGCTGCGGCTCGTGATCGACCGGTTGCGCACGCGCTTCGTTCCGGTGAAAGACGAGCAGGCGTTCGCAAACGTGAACACGCCGGCTGACTACGCGAAGATCCGCGAGGTCCTGACGTGAGCCGCGGCGGTTCCGAGCGCGCGTTCGCTGCGGCGAAGCGCGTGATCCCGGGCGGCGTGAACTCGACCGTGCGCGCGTTCAAAGCGGTCGGCGGGACGCCGGTCTTCGTGCGCGAGGCGCATGGCGCGTATCTGACCGACGTCGACGGCAACCGGTATCTCGACTACGTCCTCTCGTGGGGTCCGATGATCGCCGGCCACGCGCATCCGAACGTCGTCGCGGCGCTGCAGGATGCCGCGACGCGCGGGACGTCGTTCGGCACGCCGACCAAGTACGAGACCGAGCTCGCGGAGCTGATCGTCGACGCGGTTCCGTCGGTCGAGAAGGTGCGGTTCTGCTCGTCGGGGACCGAGGCGACGGCGAACGCGATCCGGCTCGCGCGCGGCTACACCGGCCGCGACAAGATCGTGAAGTTCGAGGGCTGCTACCACGGCTCGGCCGACCCGTTCCTGATCGCGGCCGGCTCCAGCGCGCTGACGATGGGCGTCCCGAACTCGAAAGGCGTCCCGGCCGGGACCGCGCGCGACACGCTCGTCGTCCCGTACAACGACGCGGCGGCCGTTCGCGCGGCGTTCGAGCGCAACCCGGGCGAGATCGCCGCGGTGATCGTCGAGCCGTACGTAGGGAACATGGGCCTGGTGCTCCCCGTTCCGGGCTTTCTTGGGGCTCTCCGCCAGTTGACGCGCGAGCACGGCGCGCTGCTGATCTTCGACGAGGTGATGACCGGCTTTCGGGTCGCCCGCGGCGGCGTGCAGGCGCGCGAGGGGATCCTTCCCGACATCACCACGCTCGGAAAGGTGATCGGCGGCGGGCTTCCGGTCGGCGCGTTCGGCGGGACCGCCGCGATCATGGACCGGCTCACGCCCGACGGCGACGTCTTCCAGGCCGGGACCCTGTCCGGGAACCCGCTCGCGATGGCGGCCGGGATCGCGACGCTGAAGCTTCTCGGCGAGGACGGCTACGCGCATCTCGAAGCGCTCGCGAAGCGTCTTACCGACGGCATGGCGGACGTGTTCCGCCGGCGCGCGGTCCCGCACACGGTCGCCGCGGCCGGCTCGATGTTCGGATTCTTCCTCGCGGACGGCCCGGTGGCGGACCTGACCGGCGCGAAGCGTTCGGACACGGCGCTGTACGGGCGGTTCTTCCACGCGATGCTCGACCGCGGGTTCTACTTCGCGCCCTCGCAGTTCGAGGCGGGTTTCCTCTCGCTGGCCCACAATGAGGCGGAGATCGACCGCACGATCGCGGCCGCCGACGACGCGCTGAACGAGGTCTACGCGTGCCGCTAGTCTGCCTGGGGCTCTCGCATCACACCGCACCGGTCGAAGTGCGCGAGCGCCACGCGTTTCCGCCGCAGAAGATGCGCGAGGCGCTGATCGCGCTGCGCGACTACGAAGCGGTCCGTGAAGCCTTGATGCTACAGACCTGCGGGCGGCTCGAGATCTACGCCGAGCTCGAAGATTACGAGGTCGGCGTTACCCAGCTCAAGTCGTTCCTCGGAAACTTCCGCCACGGCGACGTCTCCGACATGGACTCGTACATGTACACGCTGCTGGGGACGCAGGCGATCGATCACCTGATCCGCGTGAGCACCGGGCTCGACTCGATGCTGATCGGCGAAGCGGAGATCCTGGGCCAGGTCAAGGACGCGTACGTGCAAGCGCAGCGCGCGCGCTCGCTCGGCAAGACGCTGAACCGGCTCTTCCGCGAAGCGCTCGAGGCCGGCAAGGCCGCGCGGACGCACACCGCGATCGGCGGCGACTCGATCTCGATCGCGACGGCAGCCGTTGCGTGCGCGCACGAGCACGTCGGCGATCTCTCGGGAAAGAGCGTTCTGGTGATCGGCGCCGGAAAGATGGGCGCGATCGCAGCGCGCCGCTTGAAAGCCGAAGGCGCCGGCGACATCGTGCTGCTGAACCGCTCGCACAAGCGCGCGCAGCACGTCGCCGACGAGCTGGGCGGGATCGCGCGGACGGCGGACATGCCGGGGCTCGTCGGCGCGCTGAAGGCCGCCGACGTGGTCGTGACGTCGACGGGTGCTTCGCACTTCATCGTGACGCCGGGAAACGTTTCCGAGGCGATGCTGGCGCGGCCGCAGCGGCCGATGTTCATCGTCGACATCGCGGTGCCGCGCGACGTCGATCCCGAGGTCTCGCGGATCCCCGGCATCGGATTGGTCGACGTCGACGCGCTCAAGGACGTCGTCGACGTGACGCTCGAGAAGCGCCGCGAAGCGATCCCGCTGGTCGAGGAGATCGTCGCCGGACACGTCGAGCGGTTCCAGCAGTGGTATCAGTCGCGGATCGCGGTCCCCGTGATCGCGTCGCTGACGCGAAAGGCGGAGTCGATCCGCGAGGCCGAGCTGGAGCGTCTCTTCGCGCGCATCCCCGACCTGAGCGAGCGCGAGCGCGCGCTGATCGGCGGGATGTCGCTGAAGATCGTCTCGAAGCTGCTGCACAGCGCGATCGTTCGCATCCGCGACAAGGCCGCCGAGAACCACGCCGAAGCGCTCACCCATGCCAAGATGCTCGACGAGCTCTTCGAACTGCGTGCGCTGAACAACGACGGTTCGCTCGCACCGGCCGTACCGGTCGAAGACTCGGACGAGTGACGGGCAAAGTTTGGCTGGTAGGAGCGGGCCCCGGTGATCCGGGGCTTTTGACGCTCAAGGGCGCGCGAGCGCTCGCGCAGTGCGACACGCTGGTGTACGACTATCTCGCCTCGCAGGCGATCGTGAACTTGGCGCCGCCCGACTG
>DASZGA010000372.1:0-4701 GCA_035939295.1 Candidatus Elarobacter sp.
TCGTAGATCGACATCTGCTCGTTCGTGGGCAGATATCGCGTAACGCCGCCCTCGATGCCGGGGACGAGCAAGTTGCGCAGCCGGATGTTCGCGAACGTGCCGCGGACCATCACCTCGTGGTTGCCGCGCCGCGCGCCGTACGAGTTGAAATCTTGCGGCTCGACGCCTTTCGAGATCAGGTACTTCGCGGCCGGCGAGGTCTTGGAGATGTTGCCGGCGGGCGAGATGTGATCGGTCGTCACCGAGTCGCCGACCATCGCGAGCACGCGCGCGCCGCGGATGTCCTGCACGGCTGCGGGCTGCTTCGGCATCCCGTCGAAGTACGGCGGGCGCTTCACGTACTCCGACTTCTCGTCCCACGCGTAGCGCTCGCCGGCCGGAACGTTCATCGACGACCAGCGCTGGTCGCCGGCGAACACGTCGGCGTAGCGGCGCCGGAACAACTGATCGCTGACCGCCGCCGCGAGCGCTTCGTCGATCTCGGCGCTCGTCGGCCAGAGGTCTTTCAGGTACACGTCCTCGCCGGTCGCGGTGCGGCCGAGCGGTTCGGTCGTCAAGTCGACGTCCATTCGCCCCGCGAGCGCGTAGGCGACGACGAGCGGCGGCGAGGCGAGATAGTTCGCGCGCACTTGCGGGTGGATGCGGCCTTCGAAGTTGCGGTTGCCGCTCAGCACCGCGGCGACGATCATGTCGTGCTCGGCGACCGCGTGCGCGACGTCCTCGCCGAGCGGGCCGCTGTTCCCGATGCACGTCGTGCAGCCGTAGCCGACCAAGTTGAAACCGAGCTGGTCGAGATACTGCGTCAAACCGGCCTTGAGCAGGTAGTCGGTGACGACTTTCGAGCCTGGCGCGAGCGACGTCTTCACCCACGGCGCGGGCTTGAGCCCTTTCTCGACCGCTTTCTTCGCCAGCAATCCGGCGCCGATCAGCAGCGCGGGGTTCGAGGTGTTCGTGCACGACGTGATCGCGGCGATCACCACCGCACCGTCGGAGACCTGCGTGCGCGGCTGCACCGCCACCGCCGTCCCGCCGCCTTCGTCCTCGAAGCGCTCGACTTGTTTGGCGTTGCCGTTGCGCGCGTTCTGCCACTCCTCCAGCGCGACGTTGAACGTTTTCTTCACGTCGGTCAACGGGACGCGGTCCTGCGGGCGGCGCGGTCCGGCGAGGTTCGGAACGACCTCGCCGAGATCGAGCGTCAGCGTGTCGGTGAAGCGAGGTTCCGGCGAGTCGTCGGTGCGGAACATTCCTTGCGCCTTCGCGTACGCTTCGACCAAGCCGATCTGCTCTTGCGACCGCCCGGTCAGCCGCAGATAGTCCAGCGAAAGCTTGTCGAGCGGGAAGATCGCGACGGTCGAGCCGTACTCCGGCGACATGTTGCCGATCACGGTGCGGTCGGCGACCGGAAGCGACGACAGCCCCGCGCCGTAGAACTCGACGAACTTTCCGACCACGCCCTTCTTGCGCAGCATCTGCGTGATCTGCAGCGCGAGGTCGGTCGCGGTGACGCCTTCGCGCAGCTTTCCGGTCAGCTTGAACCCGATCACGTCGGGGATCAGCATCGTCACCGGCTGGCCGAGCATCGCCGCTTCCGCTTCGATCCCGCCGACGCCCCAGGCAAGGACGCCCAGCCCGTTCGCCATCGTCGTGTGCGAGTCGGTGCCGACGACGGTGTCGGGAAACGCGACCGTCGTCCCGCTCGGGTGCGGTTCTCCGGCGCCGCCCGCGCCGAAGATCACGCGCGCCAGATACTCGATGTTGACTTGATGGACGATTCCGGTGTCGGGCGGAACGGCGCGAAAGCCGTCGAGCGAGGACTGTCCCCACTTCAAGAACGCGTAGCGCTCGCCGTTGCGCGCGAACTCGAGCTCGGCGTTTTTCTCGAACGCGTCGGGCGACGCCCACGCGTCGACCTGCACCGAGTGGTCGATGACGAGCTCGACCGGCTGCAGCGGGTTGATCTTCTTCGGGTCGCCGCCGAACTCGGCGATCGCGTCGCGCATCGCGGCGAGGTCGACGACGCACGGGACGCCGGTGAAGTCTTGCAGCAGCACGCGCGCCGGGCGGTACGCGATCTCTTTCGACGACGGCGCGCCGGGCTGCCACGACGCGAGCGCGACGACGTCGTCCTTCGTCACCGAACGGCCGTCTTCGAAACGGAGCAGGTTCTCCAGCAAGATCTTCAGCGAGTACGGCAGCGTCGCGAGATCGTAGCGCTCGCCCAGCGCGGCGAGACGGAAGTAGGTGTACTCGCGGTTGCCGACGCGCAGGGTGTCGCGCGCGGAGAAACTGTTCGGATGCGTCTGCTGCATGGCAACGGACTGCGTTCGGCGTCAGCGCTCGCGCTGCTCCCGCCGAGGCGTCACCGCTTTGTTGACAGTCGTACCGTTTTTTGGGACAGTCGGCGGGTGCGACGCGACGACCTCCGCCCGGCCGTCTTCGGGACCGCGACCCGCGACCGGATCCTGGTTCGGCTGGCGCTCTCCGAGAACGGGCTGCACGTCCGCGAGCTGGCGCGCCAGATCGACAGCAGCGCGAACGCGGTCCACCGGGTCGTCATCGCCCTCGAGCGCGCCGGGATCGTCGTCTCGCGGCCGGTCGGGACGACGCGCATCGTGTTGCTGAACCGGCGCTGGTACGGCGCGGTCGAGCTGCGCGCGCTCCTCGAGCGGCTCGCGCACGCCTACCCCGAGGTCGTCGAGCGCGCGCGGACGTTTCGCGAGCGGCCGCGCCGGATCGGGAAGCCGCTGTGATCCTCTCCGAGCGCGCGACGCTCGTCGACGTCGCGTTCGCGGCCTGCACCGTGTTGGAGCGCGCCGGCGAGACCGCGGTGCTGTGCGGCGGGAGCGCGGCGGCGTACTACGTCCCCGACCTCTACCAGTCGCTCGACGTCGACTTCGTCGTCGAGGTGGGCGCGGCGCCGCACGTCGTCGACCGCGCGCTCGCGACGCTCGGGTACGCGCGCGCCGCCGAAGGGCACTACCGGCATGCGACGCTCCCGTACACGCTCGCGTTTCCGATCGGCCCGCTCGCGATCGGCCGCGAGTACATCACGTCGTGGCGGACCGACCGCCGCGACGACCTGCTGCTTCACGTCTACACGCCGACCGACGTCGTCCGCGACCGCTTCCTTCACTACTGGGCGTGGGGCGACCGGACCGCGCTCGACGTGGCGCTCGCGGTCGCGCGAACCCGCGCCCGCGAGGTCGACCTCGATGCCGTTCGGGACTGGACGGAGCGCGAGCTTGCCGCCGACGCCTCGTACGACGCCTCCCGAATCGGGCGGTTTTTCACACTGCTTCGCAAGGGTTAGTCGCAGTTGCGGGAACCAAGCCGAGGTGACCGCTCACGTTCGGACCTCTGGAAGGCTCGCGCTGGCCCTGTGCGCCGCGGCGATGCTGTTGGCTGCCGCCGGCGGACCGAGTCCTGCCGCGGCCGCGCCGACGATGACCGGGCCGTGCGCGGAGGCACTGGCCTACGAGAGGACCGCGGCGTCGGACACCCTCGCCGCCCAGCAGCGCTACGACTCGGCCGTCGCCGGCCTCACCGCGAACCAGCGCTGCCGCGACTCGCAAGTGCACCTCGTCAACGAAGCGTACTTGCTCTCGATGCGCGCGCCCGCCGAGCACGATCTGAAGATCGGCAACTGGCGCCAGGACCTCACCCGCGCCAACATGCTGCTGCTGCAGTGCACGAACTGGCCGGGGCTCAAAGGGACGAAGGCCGGGATCGACTGCGACACGCAGCGCCGCTACAACACGCAGATGGCGAAGACGATGGACGGAGTCGACCACCCGCCGGCGACGCCCAGCCCCGCGCCGGGTCAGGGATACCGCTCGCCCACGCCGGTTCCGAGCGGCTACCGCGCCTCGCCCCCGCCGCCGCCGCAGCTCTCGCAGCCGGTCACGCCGAACCCGTCGCCGACACCTCGCCACTGAGGTCGGGCTCGTCCGCCGGGACGGGCTCGAAGGTCGTGCGCGGGTCGCCGTTGCCGTAGCCGCGCACGCGCAGCACCGACTCGCCCGAAAGCAGCCGCCATAACGGCTCGACGGCGAGCTGGCGGCGCCACGAGGTCAGGTTCACGACGTCGCCGAGCGCCTCGGGCGTCTGCGGGGCCTCGCGCGCGATCCGCTCGAGTGCGGCGCGCGGCAGGAGCAGCGTCGTCGGCAAGTCGTTCTCGGCGGCGAGCGCGCTGACGAGGACGGCCATCGTCGAGACGAGCGCTTCGCGCTGCGGTCCCAGCGGTTTCGGCGCGCGCGGCGGGAGCTCGTCCTCGGGGATCGCCTCGCCGCGCCGCACCGCTTCGACGATCCGCTCGCCGAGGTTGCGGCGCGTCCCGGTGTCGATCCGGCGCAGCTGCGAGAGCTCGTCGGCGGACTTCGGCCGCAGCTGCACGAGGCCGACCATCACGTCGTCAGGCAGCACGTACTTGAGCGGGATGTTGCGCTCGCGCGCGTAGCGATCGCGCAGGTGCGCGAGCTCGTTGAGGATTCCGAGCTCGCGCCGGTTCATCCGCGCGTTGCCCGAGACGCGCAGGTAGAGCCGGCGCGGATCGTTGCGGTAGGTGCGCAGCTCGGTGAGCGCCGGCATCTCTTCGTCCGCCCACGGCTCGCGGCCCCGCGCGCGCAGCTTCTCGCGCAGCTGGTCCTCGAGCGCGAACAGATAGCGCACGTCGTCGACGAGGTACTCGACTTGCTTCGCGCT
>DASZGA010000373.1:0-3682 GCA_035939295.1 Candidatus Elarobacter sp.
CGCCGTGATGCCCTCCAGCGCCGCGCCCGAAGCGGTCACCGGCTACAGCGTCGACGTCGTCGAGCGCAGCGACAACCGCATGGTGCTCTCGATGGGGCCGCAGCATCCCTCGACGCACGGCGTGCTGCAGATCGTCACCGAGATCGAAGGCGAGATCGTCACCAAAGCCTCGCCCGAGATCGGCTACCTGCACACCGGGATCGAGAAGAGCGCCGAAAATCTCTTCTGGTCGCAGGCGTCGACCGTCATCGAGCGGATGGACTACCTCTCGCCGCTCACCAACGCGCTGTGCTACTACCTCGCGGTCGAGAAGCTGCTCGGGATCGAGCAGCAGATCCCGCCGCGCGCGAACCAAGTGCGCGTGCTGCTCAGCGAGCTCTCGCGCGTCGCCTCGCACTGCGTGTGGCTCGGTACCGGCGGGATCGACCTCGGTGCGCTGACTGGGTTCTTCTACTGCTTCGATCTGCGCGAACGGATTCTCGACCTGTTCGAAGCGTCGGGCGGCGCGCGGATGCATCCGAACTACATCCGCGTCGGCGGCCTCGCGCAAGATCTCCCCGACGGTTTCCTCGACAAGCTCGACGCTGTGATCGCGATGTACGAGCCGCGGATGCGCGACGTGCGCCGGCTCTTGCAGAAGAACCCGATCCTGCAAGACCGGATGATCGACGTCGGAATCATCGAAGCGAAAGACGCGGTCGCGTGGAGCCTCACCGGCCCGGTGCTGCGCGGGACCGGGATCGGTTACGACGTCCGCAAAGCGTTCCCGTATTCGGGATACGACGAGTACGAGTTCGACGTCCCGACGCGCCCCGAAGGCGACGCCTACGCGCGCTTTCTGGTCCGGCTCGACGAGATGGACGAAGCGATGCGAATCGTCCGCCAAGTCCGCAAGAAGCTCGACACGCCCGGTCCGTGGCAGATCCCCGACACGAAGTACGCGCCGCCGCCGAAGGAGACGATCGCCCTCTCGATGGAGGCGCTGATCCATCACTTCAAGCTTGTCTCGGAGTCGTTCCGCGTCCCGCCCGGCGACGTCTACCAAGCCGTCGAAGGCCCGCGCGGCGAGCTGGGCTACTACGTCGTCTCGAACGGCGACAACCGCCCCTGGCGCGTCCGCACCCGCCCGCCCTCGATGTACAACCTCCAAGTCCTGAAAAAGATCGCGATCGGCGAGCTGATCGCCGACATGGTCGTCATGATCGGTTCGCTCGACCCCGTCTTCGGCGAGGTCGACCGCTGATCGACCGCCATCATCACCCGCCGAAGGAGACGAGAGCCTGTTGCCAAGGTAGGCGACCGGTCGCGCCATGGCGAGCCATTCCGCCGACATCTTCGTACAAGGCGTCAATCAATGATGCCGCCTGCACGTGTCCTACGGCCCGATGAGGATTCTCGGCGCCGCACTGCTCGCAACGGCCGCCTTCGCCTTCGCCAGGCAGTCGGCGGTCGCTCAAGATGTGGTCGTTTACTCGCACCCCAATCGCCCCAAAGATAGCGCTTCCGTGCGAACCGTGCGCGCGATTTTGCTCGGCTACGATAAGAATGAGACCGCGTCGCGCATCGCTCCGTATGTCATCGTTCGGCTTCCGAACAGTGATGAACTTGCCCGCGTCTACCTAACGGACAACACGAAGATTGACGGCGTTCGGTTCTTCTGCCCGATCAACCCGGGCCTGACGACGGGGTACGGCGTGTGTCCTCGTCTGCCGAGCGACCTTGCACTCAAGCTGCCGGTGACGGTAAACATCTCAGTCTGGCCCGACTCGCTCGAGTTCTCAAAGGCGATCATCATGGGTACCGACACGATCAACGTCGTGCCGCAGCCCGCTCGGTAGTTAAATTCAGCCTTCGGCTTTCGTTATTACGTAGATAGGCTCTTCTCTGCGTAAAGAAACGCCCCCGGGACCAGCGTCGCCGCAACCCGGGCGTACGCTGGGCGTTCGTCGTCGTCTAATGGGTGGTGGAAAGGTTCTCGATGCGCTCGCTTGAGGAGCAGCCGACCGTCGTCGTCTCGGCGTCGGACTTCGCAGCGTTGCGCGAGAAGGCCGAGTTCAGCGAGCGGCTCGTCGATGCGAGCGACGACTGCATCAAGGTGCTCGATCTCGACGCGCGGTTGATCTCGATGAGCCCGAACGGGATGAAGTCGCTGCGCATCATGGACTTCGCGACCGTCGAAGGCGCGTGTTGGATCGACTTCTGGAACGGTGACGATCGCGTCGCCGCGCAGGCCGCAGTCGAAGCGGCGAAGGCGGGCGGTACGGGACGGTTCACCGGCTATTTCCCGGTCGAGAACGAACCGCGCTGGTTCGACGTCGTCGTCACGCCGATCAGCGACGCGCACGGCCGCCCGGAAAAGCTGCTCGCGGTCTCGCGCGACGTCACCGAGCAGCATCAGCTGTACGCCGAGCGCGCGCGGGTGGAAGACGGGCTGCGGCTGCTCTCGAGCACGGGCGCGGCGACGCTGAACTCGCTCGATTCCGCTGCGACGCTGCGCAACATCGTGCGCACGGTCGTCGCGGAGTTTGCCACGATTTGCGTGATCGACGTGCTCGAGGACGGGCGCTGGAAGCGCGTCGCGGTCGCGCACCGCAGCACGGAGAACGAGCGCGTGCTGCGGCGGACGCGCCATCTCTCGCAGCCGATCGACGAACACCCGGTTTCGCTCGCGCTGCGCGAGGGCCGTTCGTCGGTCGTCATCGCGGACGCCGCTTGGGTGCGGCGCGTCGAGCACGCGCCCGACCGCATCGCGGCAGCCGAGATGCTCGGCATCCGTTCGCTGATCACGGTGCCGGTGACGATGCCGGCCGGGGCGATCGTCGGCGCGATGACGTGCGTGCGCGACGCGACCGACGCGCGCGGCGACTTCGGTGAAGGCGATCTCGCGTTCGTCGAAGAGGTCGGGCGGCGCGCCGGCGCCGCGATCGCGAACGCGCAGCTCTACGAGCGCGAACGCCGCATCGCGATGATGCTGCAGTCGGCGTCGCTTCCCGCAACGCTGCCGCGCGTTGCCGGCCTCGAGCTCGACGCCGAGTACCGGCCCGGCAGCGACGAGGCGACGATCGGCGGCGACTGGTACGATGCCTTCGTCCTCGACGACGGTCGGGTCGCGCTGACCGTCGGCGACGTGCTGGGCCACGGCCTGCGTGCCGCCGTGACGATGACGAAGCTGCGCCAGGCGATGCAATCCGCGGCGATGGTCGAGCCGGATCCTAACGTGATGCTCGACGTCGCCGACAAGACGCTTCGCCTGCTCGACCCCGACGGTTACGCGACGGCCGTCGCAGCGATCTACGACCGCAATACCGGGACGCTGACCTTTGCCTCAGCCGGTCACCCGGGGCTCGTCGTCTGCGCCGCGGACGGCCGGGTCGAGGAGATCGTCCGGCCGGGGATCATGCTCGGGCTGCGGAGCGGCCGCCCGCGCGAGACGACCGTCGTCCCCGCGCCGCCGGGAACGGTCGTCGTCTTCCACACGGACGGCCTCACCGAAGCGACCCGCGACATGGAGGAGGGCCAGCGCCGCCTCCACGCGGCACTCGCCGGCAACGACGCTGTGCGCGGCCCGCGCCCGGCCGAGGCGATCGTGCGCGCCGTGCTCGGAACGGAGGAAGCGGGCGACGACGTCGCCGTCCTCGTTGCGCGCATCGTCTGACCGGAATCAAGTGAAGGCGCGCAAGAG
>DASZGA010000374.1:0-7809 GCA_035939295.1 Candidatus Elarobacter sp.
ACCTGTGTGCTCTTATGTACTTACTAAGACGCGTTCTATTAGGAACACAATTTTTGAAATTGCAGTCCATGCTCTGCGCATGGACCCGCTCTCATGTTTGGCACATGAAAGTTCTTCTCTATGCAGTTTTCAATGTACGAGGCGCTTGACTCGTGGATCGCCGGCGATCGCACCACGAAAGATGGGCGAATCGCTGCGCTTCCAGGGCCGTGCCCTCAAAGCTGAACAGTGCAGTCCCACGATCAACGCGCCTTCTGCCGATCGACTTCGTCGCTCAGTCGCTCACGGTCTGTAGACCGCTTCGCTCCTTCGCTCCTCGCGCTCGGCAAAAATTCGCATTGTTCGCAATTAGGAGACTTCCATATCTGGAAGCCGCGCAACCGATGCTGAAAAACATCGGGCCGTTTCTTCTCATCCACGCCTTAGCTCTAAAGAGCCGGGTGAACCCTGAATCGGCGGCATCGTCTGTGGTCGACAAGAATGTATACGCCGTTGCGATCGCGCTAGGCGAGATCCAACGACATGTACTCCTTAGAAAGGAGGTGATCCAGCCGCACCTTCCGATACGGCTACCTTGTTACGACTTCGTCCCCCTTACCTAGCACACCTTAGACGCCTTGCTCCCTTGCGGGTTGCACGGGCGGCTTCGGGTACACTAAACTCAGGTGACGTGACGGGCGGTGTGTACAAGGCCCGGGAACGTATTCAACGCAGCGTAGCTGATCTGCGTTTACTAGCGATTCCGACTTCATGAAGGCGAGTTGCAGCCTTCAATCCGAACTGAGGGCAGGTTTAAGGGATTAGCTTACTATCACTAGCTTGCAGCCCGTTGTCCTACCCATTGTAGCACGTGTGTAGCCCGGGACGTAAGGGCCATGCTGACTTGACGTCATCCCCACCTTCCTCCGACTTCTCATCGGCGGTCTCGCGTGAGAGATCCTTGCGGACCAACACACGACGAGGGTTGCGCTCGTTGCGGGACTTAACCCAACACCTCACGGCACGAGCTGACGACAGCCATGCAGCACCTGTCTTCGCGTCCGGTTGCCCGGAAGCCTACTTTCGTAGGATGGCGCGAGATGTCAAGCCCCGGTAAGGTTCTTCGCGTTGCGTCGAATTAAACCACATGCTCCACCGCTTGTGCGGGCCCCCGTCAATTCCTTTGAGTTTTAACCTTGCGGCCGTACTCCCCAGGCGGGATACTTATTGTGTTAACTGCGGCACAGATGGAGTCGATACCACCTACACCTAGTATCCATCGTTTACGGCTAGGACTACCGGGGTATCTAATCCCGTTTGCTCCCCTAGCTTTCGCTCCTCAGCGTCAGAACAACCCCAGGTGATCGCCTTCGCCACTGGTGTTCCTCCCGATATCTACGCATTTCACCGCTACACCGGGAATTCCATCACCCTCTGATTGCCTCAAGACCAAGAGTATCGGTGCCGTTCCCTGAGTTGAGCCCAGGTCTTTCTTCACCGACTTCCTGATCCGCCTACGAGCGCTTTACGCCCAATGATTCCGAATAACGCTTGCCCCCTACGTCTTACCGCGGCTGCTGGCACGTAGTTAGCCGGGGCTTCCTCCAAGGGTACCGTCATTATCTTCCCCTTCGACAGTGGTTTACGACCCGAAGGCCTTCTTCCCACACGCGGCGTCGCTCCGTCAGGCTTTCGCCCATTGCGGAAAATTCCTCACTGCTGCCTCCCGTAGGAGTCTGGGCCGTTTCTCAGTCCCAGTGTGGCTGGTCGCTCTCTCAAACCAGCTACCCATCGGTGCCATGGTAGGCCATTACCCCACCATCTAGCTAATGGGACGCGGTCCCGTCATCGAGCGGATTGCTCCTTTTATCGCCGAGAGATGCCTCTCGGAGACGTATGCGGTATTAGCTCGCCTTTCGGCGAGTTATCCCCCACTCAACGGTAGGTTGACCACGCGTTACTCACCCGTCTGCCACTAGGGTATTGCTACCCTCGTTCGACTTGCATGTGTTAGGCACGCCGCCAGCGTTAATCCTGAGCCAGGATCAAACTCTCCATAAAATTCATGGAGCTTTTGACAGCTCTATCTTCGCTGACTGGTCGGACGAACTCGATCGCTCGAGCCCGCCGATCGACCCGGACTGCGAATCCGGATCTCGCCGGCGCCTTGCGGCGTCGGCGTCGTCATAAATATGTACGGGATCCGTGCTTGGTGCGGAACTTCCGGTGGAGCCGGGGAACCGCAGCACGAATCCTACTCTTCTCACAACCCGAGGACAAACAAAAACGCGGGCCTTTCGGACCGCGCACTGCCTGCCTTGGGCCGGAGACCCACAGACTTATGCGCTACTGCACTGTTCAGTTTTCAAGGAACGGACGCTTCCGCCAGGCCCGTTTCGGACCGGATCACTGACCGCACCAAAGGAGCGAGGCGTCAGAGTCAACGAGGGATACAATATCATTGGGGGTCTAGGATGTCAATGGCTTCGGCAGGAGCCTATCCACGACTGTATCCACAGCAGCGCGCCAGGCAACCAAGCGAGCGCCGCCGTCCTGCCCGGTCGTCATCTTCCTTATATGGGCGACTCCGTCGCGCGTCGCGCGCCGACGGAGGCGCGGCTTCGGCGGTTGCGCAAGAATCGCGAGGTGGATATCGTTTCAGCGAGCGGCGACGTGCTCCTCGGACCGCATTGGCACGCGGCCCAGACCGCCGGAGGAGACGCTTTTCGCCCGCTGACGGGTGAGGACGCGATCGCGTACGTCCCGGTCACGGAACCGATCGAATACCGGGTCAGCGTCGACGCCGCCGCGAGCCGCGAGTTCGAGGGCCCCCGCTCCCCGCTCCTGCGCGTGTTCGACGACGCCGGCCGCCCGCTGGTGGAAGCCGTGACCGGCGAGCGGCGGACGATCCAGTTCCACCTCCCCGCCGGCCCGCCGCGGCGGCACGCGATCCGCTTTCGCGCCTTCGACCCCCGTCCCGCGTCGGATCTGAGTCCGGCGGCGGTGCGGGTGTTCGGCATCCGCGCCCACCCGCTGCGGCCCGAGATCGTTCCGCTGCTCGCCGGCTTTCGGATCGGCCGGGGCGGCTGGTACACGCTCGAAGAGGCCGGCGACGAGGCGTTTCGCTGGGTGAACGGCGATGCCGAGATCGTGGTGACGGAACCGGGTG
Source organism: Candidatus Elarobacter sp. (assembly GCA_035939295.1). GTDB lineage: Bacteria > Vulcanimicrobiota > Vulcanimicrobiia > Vulcanimicrobiales > Vulcanimicrobiaceae > Vulcanimicrobium. Next base: position 3,149 of record DASZGA010000374.1, read on the forward strand.
CCCGCGCGCTGGAACTCGACGTCGCCCCGGGCCCGGCGCTGGGTTCGAGGCCGCTGACGCTCGACGTGCGGGACGGTACCGACCGGATCGGTCGTTTCGTGCTCGGTTCGCGGCAACGGATCAGGCTCGAGCTGCCGCACGCGCGCGCCGTGCCGTACGCGATTGCGCTGCGCGCGGAACACAGGGGCTCGGCGCGCCCGGGGCATCCGCGCGTCCTGACCTTCCGTGTGTTCCACATCCCGCCGATCTGATGCGATCGGTCGAACCGGTGCGAGAGAACACCGGCGATGACGCGCGAGCGCTGTGCGACGAGGACGAAATCCTGGCCGCAGTCTCTCGCGACCAGCTGCCGGTGGAGCGCGGTTTCGCGCCGGGCACGCTGCACCGCTTGCCGCCGATCTACTTTGTCGGAGACAGCCGCGCGCTTCCGTTCCGCAACGCCGTCTACACGTCCGAGTTCACCGCCCGGTCGTACCAGCTGCGTACCGTGCACTTGCGGTTTCTGCATGCGGCGGACTTCTACTCGCGCGAGCGTGGGCTCACGACTGCGCTGCTGGACGCGCTGGCGACGGACGACACGTTGACCCCGCATGACGAAGGCGCGCGATGGACGGCGTCGCGCTGGGAGCACGACCTCGAGGGCGCCGCCCCGCTCGTGCTGTTCTGCGGTCCGTACGATGCGCACCGGGTGATGGATTATATCGGACCGGACGCGGACATCGCTGCGTGGGACCAACGCTCGCATGCGTGCGATGTGAGCGCGGAGCCGGCGTCGCGCCTGGTCAGCGCCGCGGAGGTGCGGCGGTACGTGCTAGAGATCATGGAACCGTTCGCGCTCGGGATCGAAGCTCTGCGAGCGATGGGGCTGGACCGCATCTTCGTGCACGGCAGCCCCGCCGCGCCGCAGCGCACGGATCGGTTCTACCGCCTCTTCGGCCACGTCAAGTGGCTGCGGCAGTACCACCCCAACGCGCTCTCGAAGGTGTTGCTGCTGTTCGACGACGCGGCGCGGACGATCGCGGCACGAACGTCGGCGCGGTACCTCTCCGGGCCGGTCGACGCGCACGGCGGGACGCCGCCCGAGCTCACGTCGGACGACGTGCACTACAACGCGGACGGTGTTCGCGAGCTGGCCCGATCGGTCGTCGCCGTTCTGGAAGGCGTCGTCGAGTGATCGCCGACTCGCCCTCGCCGTACGACGACGTCCCGCCGCGCCAGAACTGGAATCTCGCGGTCAAGGGCGTGACGGACCGCGACGCGATCGACCTGCAAGGCGCGGTGAAGTTTCGGTTCGCGCGTACAGCCGCGGTGGCGTCGGCCGGGAGCTGCTTCGCGAACGCGCTCGCGACGAGCTTGGCCGCGGCGGGGGTGCGGTACCCGGTGTACGAGCCGGGTGCCGAGCCGCTGGCGGCGCGCTACGGCAACATCTACACGACGCTGCAGCTGCGCCAACTGCTCGACCGCGCGCTCGGCCGTTTCGTGCCCGTGGAACGCGCGTGGCCGACACCGCACGGCCGTTGGCTAGACCCGTTCCGGCCGGTGGTCGATCGCGACGGCTTCACCACCGTGCCCGCGCTCGAACGGGCGCGGGAGCACCATCTGGCCGCCGTCCGGGAGATGTTCGAACGATCGGACGTCTTCGTCTTCACGATGGGTCTCACCGAGGTATGGTGCGACGCCCGCGACGGCGCGGCGTTCCCGATCCCACCCGGGCGAGGACGCGGCCTCTTCGATCCGGAGCGCTATGCGTTCCGCAATCTGGACGTGCACGCCAACGCGGCGGAACTGGACGCGTTCCTCGCCGGCCTGCGCGCGATCAACCCGGCTGCGCGCGTCGTGCTGACCGTGTCACCGGTGGCGATCGCGCTGACGATGGAACCCACGCACGTTGCGCGAGCATCGCTGTACAGCAAGTCGGTGCTCAAGGTCGTCGCTGAAGAGGCCGCTCGTCGCCATCCCAACGTCGACTACTTCGCGTCGTACGACATGGTCGCGATGAACCTCGGCGGTGAACAGGCCTACGAGCCGGACGGCCGCCACGTGCGGCCGTGGGTCCCCGAGCGGGCGGCGCGACTGTTCGTGGAGCGCTTCTTCGAGCCCGCGTGACCGCGGGGGAAGCTCAATCCATCCCGGCGGCCAAGTCGTCCGCGGCGCGGGCGGCGATCTTCCGCGAGATCGACTTTGCCTGCAAGAACAGCAGCAAATAGTCGTAGCCGCCGGCTTTCGAGTCGGTCCCGCTCATGTTGAAACCGCCGAACGGTTGCCCGCCCACCAGCGCGCCGGTGCACTTCCGGTTCAAGTAGAGGTTGCCGACGAAGAACTCGTCGCTCGCCCGGCGCAACCGGTCCTCGTTCTTTGAGAAGACCGCGCCGGTGAGCCCGAACTCCGTGCCGTTCGCGATCTCCAGCGCGTGATCGTAGTCGTTCGCTTTGATGACGGCGAGGTAGGGCCCGAAGATCTCTTCCTGCGAGATCCGGGCCTGCGGGTCAACGTCGGCGACGACGGTCGGCTCGATGAAGTAGCCCTCGCCCGGAAGCCGCTTGCCGCCGGTCAGCAGCCGGCCTTCACCCTTGCCGACCTCGACGTAGTCGAGGATCTTCTCGGCGGCCTTGGCGTTGACGACCGGGCCGACGTCGATCCCGCCGCCGCTGGGATCGCCGACCTTCAGCGCCTGCACGGCGGGGATCAGCTTCTCGAGGAACGCGTCGTAGAGCTTCGCGTCGACGATCGCCCGCGAGCACGCCGAGCACTTCTGGCCGGAGAACCCGTAGGCCGAGGCGACGACGCCGGCGACCGCCGCGTCCAGGTCGGCGTCGTCGGCGACGACGATCGCGTCCTTCCCGCCCATCTCGGCGACGACGCGCTTGATCCACCGCTGCCCGGGCGGGGTCTTGGCGGCAAGCTCGTTGATTCGCAGCCCGACACCCTTCGAGCCGGTGAACGAGATGAACCGGGTCCGCGCGTCGGTCACCAGTGCCTCGCCGACCGTCGGCCCGTCGCCCGGCACGAGGTTCAGGACCCCCGGCGGCAACCCCAGCTCGTGCATCAGGTCGACGAACTGCGCCGCGATCACGGCGGCATCCGATGACGGCTTGAGGATCACGGTGTTTCCGGTGACCACCGCGGCGGACGACATCCCGGCCATGATCGCGAAGGCGAAGTTCCACGGCGGGATCGCGACGCCGACGCCGAGCGGCAGGTACGTGAGCCAGTTCTGCTCGCCCTGGATCGGCGTGAGCGGCGGCGGGTTCGCATAGCGCAGCGCCTCGCGGGCGTAGAATTCGAGGAAGTCGATCGCTTCGGCGGTGTCGGCGTCGGCTTCGATCCAGGGCTTTCCGACCTCAAGGATCAGGGTCGCGTTCCAGTCGTCCTTCGTCTCGCGAATCCGCGCGGCGGCCCGGAACAGGAAGTCGGCGCGCTCCTCGGCGCTGCGCGTCTTCCACGTCTCGAAGGCTGCTGTCGCCGCATCGAGCGCTTGCGAGACTTGCGCGGCGCTCGCCTCGTCGACTCGCCCGACGACCTCGCTCGGCCGGGCCGGGTTGATCGACGGGATCGTTCCGGCGCCGCCTTCGACTTTCCGGCCGCCGATCACCAGCGGATAGCGCTTGCCGAGGTTTGCGCGAGCGCGGACGAGCGCTTCCTCGAGCGAGCGGCGGTCGGCGGGGTCGGAGAAGTCGCGGATCGGTTCGTTGCGGAACGGGGCGACGGTGCGGGGGGCGGTCATCGTCATATCGCCTACAACCTTCTCCGCACCGGCTCGGCTTCCGGCTGCGCGGCGCCGTCAAAACTCCTAGCGGGCGGTGCGCCCATCTGCGAGAATTGTCGACGATCATGGTCTACGACATCGCTGTAGTCGGCGGAGGGATCGTCGGGCTTGCCACCACGCGCGAGCTGCTCCTCCGCCACCCGAACCTGCGCGTCGCGAACGTCGAGAAAGAGGACGTCTGGAGCAAGCACCAGACCGGCCACAACAGCGGCGTCATCCACTCCGGGATCTACTACAAGCCCGGCTCGCTCAAGGCCAAGCTGTGCGTCGAAGGCCGCAAGCTCGCGTGGGAGTATTGCGATGCCAAGGGGATCGAGTACAAGAACGTCGGCAAGCTGATCGTCGCGACCGAAGAGTCGGAGCTCGGCCGGCTCGACGACTTGATGGTGCGCGGCCGGCAGAACGGGATCGAAGGGCTTGAGATGCTCGATGCGGCGCAGATCGCGGAGCGCGAGCCGTACTGCAAGGGGATCAAGGCGATCTTCTCGCCGGTCACCGGGATCGTCGACTGGGGACTGGTGTCGCGCAGCTACGGCGAGGACGCGCGCGAGATGGGCGCCGACATGTACCTCGGCCACGAGGTCACCAAGATCGAGCGCCGCGGCGGCGTCACCGTGCTGAAAACGCCGAAGGGCGAGATCCACGCGAAAGCCGTCGTGACCTGCGGCGGTTTGTACAGTGACAAGCTCGCGAAGATGACCGACGGTCAGCGCGATCCGAAGATCGTTCCGTTCCGCGGCGACTACCTGATCCTCAAGCCCGAGAAGGCGTACCTCGTCAAGGGCAACATCTATCCGGTCCCGGATCCGGAGTTTCCGTTCCTCGGCGTGCACTTCACGCCGCGGATGGACGGCTCGATCTGGCTCGGACCGAACGCCGTGCTCGCGTTCGCGCG
>DASZGA010000375.1:0-1812 GCA_035939295.1 Candidatus Elarobacter sp.
CGCCGGAACGATGGCGCGCGACGCGGTGTTCAACGCGGCCTCGGTGATCCGCGCCGTCGCCGGAATCGATCCGGCGGAGCACGACCTCCACGTCAACGTGGTCGGCGGCGGGAACATCGACGGCCCGTCGGCAGGGCTCGCATTTTTCCTTGCGCTTTACAGCGCGCTGATGCGCGAAGGGCTCCCGCAGGACGTCGCCGTCACCGGCGAGGTCTCGCTCGCGGGCAGCGTCCGTGGAGTCGGTGGAATTGTGGAGAAATTGTACGCTGCGCGGCAGGCGGGGATGAGAGCGATTATCGTTCCGCGCGAGAACGCGCGCGAACTTGACGCCGCGCCCGAGGGAATCGAGTTGATCCCCGTCGCAAACGTCGCAGAAGCGCTCGCCGTCCTCGGCCTGCGCGTCCCCGCGCCGCCGGCGCTTCGCGCACGCAGATCACGAAAAGCTTCCCGTTGAACGTCGCTCCGTTCGTCTCGACCGTCGACCGCATTCCGCCGAGCAATCTCGAGGCGGAGATGGCGCTGCTCGGCTCGATCCTGGTCGACAAGGAAATGATGGCGACGGTCAGCGAGATCGTGCAGCCGTCCGACTTCTACGCCTCGCTGCACGAGTCGATCTATCTCGCGCTGTACGCGCTCTACGAGCGCGGCGAGCCGCTCGACAAGGTCGCGCTCGCCGAAGAGCTGCGTAACCGCGGGATGCTCGACAAGATCGGCGGGATGGCGTACCTGAACTCGCTGATGGACACGGTTCCGACCGCCGCGTCGGCCGAGTACTACGCGCGAATCGTGCGCGAGAAATCCTCGCTCCGCCAGCTCATCCACGCGGGGACGCGGATCACGCAGCTCGGCTACGAGTCGGAAGAGGACGTTCCGGGCGCGATCGACCGCGCCGAGCAGGTCGTCTACGACGTCGGCAACCGCAGCGAGCACAACGTTTTCGCGACGGTCCCTTCGATGCTGCTCCCGGTGTTCCAAGCGCTGGAGCGGCGGCACGAGCAGAAGGGCGACCGCACCGGGATCACCTCCGGTTTCCGCGACATCGACGACTACACGGCGGGCTGGCAGCCCGGCAACCTGGTGATCGTCGCCGCGCGTCCCGCGATGGGCAAGACCTCGCTCGCGCTCAACATGGCCGTCGCCGCGGCGAAGGACGAGAAGCGACCGATCGCGGTGTTCTCGCTCGAGATGACGAAGCAGGAGCTGGTCGAGCGCCTGCTGTCATCGGAAGCGAAGCTCGACGCCACGAAGTTGCGCCGCGGCGCGATCGCCGACCGCGACTGGGAAAAGATCGGCCACGCGATGGGCGTGCTGCACGAGCTGCCGATCTATCTCGACGACTCCGGCGCCGTCTCCGTAACCGAGATCCGCTCGCGCCTACGCCGTCTAAAATCGGCGTACGGCCTCGGCTTGGTGATCATCGACTACCTGCAGCTCGTCCGCCCCGCATCGCTGGGCCGCCAAGTAAACCGCAACGAAGAGCTCTCCGACATCTGCCGCACCCTCAAAGCAACGGCCAAAGACCTCGAGTGCCCGATCATCGCCCTCGCCCAGCTCAACCGCGCGGTAGAAACCCGCGCCGACAAACGCCCGCTGCTCTCAGACCTGCGCGACAGCGGAGCAATCGAACAGGAAGCAGATATCGTTACGTTCTTGTATCGGGATGTTTATTACAACAAGGAGACGTCGGCGGATCCGGATGCGACGGAGTTGATCATCGCGAAGCATCGGAACGGGAAGGTGGGGACGATCAAGTTGCGGTTCCAGCCCGAGCACACGCTGTTCGTCCCGTACGGCGACGAGTCGCACTACCCG
>DASZGA010000376.1:0-15963 GCA_035939295.1 Candidatus Elarobacter sp.
GCGATCCCGGGGCTCGACGCATCGGCGATCGAGTCGTCGTGCTGTGGGATGGCAGGGATGTTCGGGTACGAGGCGGAGCACTACGAGATTTCGATGCGGATGGCGGAGCGCGATTTGCTTCCGGCCGTTCGCGCCGCCGGCGAAGCGACGCTCGTCGTCGCCGACGGGATGAGCTGCAAGCACCAGATCGCGCACGGCGCCGACCGCCATGCGCTGCACGTCGCCGAAGTCTACGCGGCGGCCCTTCGACACGCTCAGGCTGACACAACGGGAGAGGAGACGTCATGACTACCAGAGGGACGTTCGTTCGCAGCGCCGCGGCACTCGGCGCAGGACTCGCCGCGGGATCGCCGCTCGGCGCGCTCGCGGCGCGCAAGAATCAAGTGACCGAGGCCGATGTCTCGAAGCTGTACGCCGCGGCGAAGAAAGAAGGTAAGGTCGTGTGGTGGACGGGCCACTACACGCAGGCCGCCGCCGAGAAGATCGCCGGCTCGTTCAAGCAGAAATACCCCGGGATCGACGTCGAGATCTTGCGGCAGACCGGTCAAGTGCTGTACCAGCGGCTCACGCAAGATCTGAAGTCGAACGTGCACCAGGTCGACGTCTTCGCCTCGACCGACGAAGCGCACATGACCAGCCTCAAGAAGCAGAACGCGCTGGCGCAGTTCGTCCCCGCCGACATCGACAAGATCCCCAAGGAATACCAGCACCTCGACGGCGACGACACCTATCAGCTCGGCGATCTCGCGCTGATGCTGATCAACTACAACCCGAAGAAGATGCCGGCGCCGCGGCATTGGAACGACCTGCTCGACCCGCGGATGAAGGATCTGCTGACCGTCGGTCATCCCGGCTTTAGCGGCTACGTCGGCAACTGGGTCGTCGCGATGAACGACAAGTACGGCTGGGACAACTACTTCAAGAAGTTCGCCCAGAACAACCCGAAGATCGGGCGCTCCGTCTTCGACGCCACGACCGACATCGTCTCGGGCGAGCGCGTCGTCGGACCGGGGACCGACTCCCTCGCTCTCGAGCGCAAAGCGGGCGGGAACCCGATCAACATCGCGTTCCCTGAGGACGATACGATCCTGGTGACCGCGCCGGTCACCGTGATGAGGGAAGCGCCGCATCCGAACGCCGCGCGTCTGTTCATGAACTACTACTACTCGAAGGAGTACTCGGTGACCGCGGCCTCGACGTACAACCTCCCGCTGCGGCTCGACGTCCCCTCGCCGACCGGGATCCGCCTCGACCGGATGCGCATCTATCACGTGAAGATCGACCGGCTGGCGAGCGGGATCCCCGAGGTGATCGCCAAGTGGCGCGAGACCTTCAACGTCTAGCGTGACGACCGCGACGGCGCAGCGCCGCATCGAGCGGGCGGGATCGTTCGACCCCGGCCCGATCTTCTTCATCGGCGCGATCGTCGTGCTGTTGATCCTGGTCGTCGTCCCGCTCGGGTGGCTGCTGTGGATCAGCGTGCAGCGCCCCGAGATCGGCGGGGTCACCTTGGCGAACTACGCCGAAGCGTTCACCAAGTCGATCTACCTGCGGCCGATCTTCAACTCGCTGATCCTCGCGACGTCGGTCGCGACGCTAGCCGCGCTGATCGGAACGCCGCTGGCATGGCTGATCGCGCGCACCGACCTCCCCGGGCGCAAGGGATTGCGCGCGCTGATCACCGCGGCGTTCGTGACGCCGTCGTTCATCGGCGCCGAGGCGTGGATTCTGCTCGCTGCGCCGAACAGCGGCTGGATCAACCGCGCGATCGCCTCGTTCACGCACGCCGACCACGGGCCGCTGAACATCTTCTCGCTAGGCGGAGCGATCTTCGTGATGGCACTCTACAACGTGCCGTACACGTTCACGTTCGTCGCCGGCGGGCTGGAGCTGTTGCCGGTCGAGCTCGAAGACGCTTCGTCGACGCTCGGCGCGTCGGCGTGGCGAACGATGCGCTCGATCACGCTTCCACTGGTGACGCCGGCGATCATCGCCGGGTTCATCATGTCGTTCCTCGAAGCGCTCGCCGAGTTCGGGACGCCGGCGTTCTTGATGATCCCGGCGCGCACGCAAGTCGTCACCACCCAGCTCTACCTCTTCTTCCAGTTCCCGGTGCGCACGGAGCTCGCCGCAGCGTACGCGATGCCGCTGCTGGCCGTCACGCTGCTGTTGCTGCTGCTGCAGCGGCGGATCCTCGGACGGCGCAAGTTCACGATGGTCGGCGGGAAGGGCGGGCGGCGGCGCTTGATCGGGCTCGGCGCATGGCGCTGGCCGCTGCTCGCGATCGCGCTCGTCGTGCCGCTGTGCTCGGTGGTGCTGCCGTATCTCGCGCTGCTGGCGACCTCGCTCTCGCGGATCTGGAGCCAAGGTCCGGTCCCCGGCAACATCACGTTCCACTGGTACCACTGGGCGCTGTTCGAGAACGCGCCGACGCGGCTGGCGGTCTTCCACAGCCTGAGCTACGGTGCCGCGGCGGCGACCGTCGCGACGATCCTCGCATTCTTGATCGCGTACACCGCGAACCGGCGGCTCTTCCCCGGCGCGCAGGCGCTCGGAATCGTCTGCATGGCGCCGTTCGTCGTCCCCGGGATCGTCCTGGCGATCGGGATCTACGCGGCGTACTCGCACCCGCCGCTCGTGCTCTACGGCACCGCGACGATCCTGATCATCGCGTTCACCACGCGCTTTCTCCCGATCGCGTACTCGAACCTGAACACGATGGTCGGCACGATCAATGCCGACTTGGAGAACGCCGCGCGAACGCTCGGCGCGACGCGGATCCGCGCGCTGCGCACGATTACGGCGCCCCTGCTCCGCCGCGGGCTACTGGCGAGCTGGCTGCTCGTCTTTATCCCGGCGATCCGCGAGCTCAGCTCGGCGATCTTCCTGTTCACCCCGCGCACCGCGACGATGACGACGCAGATCTTCGATTTCACCGACGCCGGCAACTACGAAGCCGTCGCGACCCTCGCGATCATCATTCTGGCGATCACGCTCGTGATCGTCTCGGTGGCGTACCGCTTCCTCGGCCGCGACTTCATGGAGAAGACGAGCACCTAAATGGCACGGATCGAGATCGCCGGACTGACGAAAGCATACGGCGGCCGGGGGACGGCGCGCGCGGTCGACGGGATCGACCTCGCGATCGCCGACGGCGAGGTGATGGCGCTGGTCGGCCCGTCCGGCTGCGGGAAGACGACGACGCTGCAGCTGCTCGCCGGCTTCTTGAAGCCCGACGCGGGGACGATCACCGTCGGCGAGCGCGTCGTCTCGTCGGCGCAGCACGTCGTTCCGCCGGAGCGGCGGCGGATGTCGCTGATCTTCCAGAGCTACGCGGTCTGGCCGCACAAGACGGTCTTCGAGAACGTCGCGTATGGACTGCGCGTGATGAAGCTCTCGCGCTCGGACATCGAGGACCGCGTGCGCGACGTCCTGCGCAGCGTGCGCATGTCCGATCTCGCGCAGCGGTATCCGTCGGAATTGTCCGGCGGCCAGCAGCAGCGCATCGCGTTGGCCCGCGCGGTCGTCGTCGAGCCGGAAACCTTGCTCCTGGACGAACCGCTTTCGAACCTCGACGCGAACTTGCGTGAAGAGATGCGCTTCGAGATCCGCCGCGTTCACGACACGACCGGCATCACGATGGTGTACGTCACCCACGACCAGACGGAAGCGATGGTCGCGGCGGACCGCATCGCGTTGATGCGCGACGGAAAGATCGCGCAAGTCGGCACCGCCCGCGACATCTACGAGAGTCCCGCCAGCGCCTTCGTCGCGAAGTTCGTCGGCGGCACCAACACGCTGCCCGCGACGCTCGTGGACCCGCATACCGTCGAATGCTGCGGCGCACGTCTGCGCGTCCGCGACGATTTCGACGCCGCCGCGCGCGGCCCGGTGATTCTGTGCGTGCGCCCGCACGAGCTCATCATCGCTCCGGAGAGCGGAGACGACGGGACCGGCTACCGCGAGAACGGCCGCAACCGCATCGCGGGCGTCGTCGTCCGCCAGACCTATCTCGGCGACGCGCGCGACTACCTCATCGACGTCGGCGGCGCACAGGTCCGCGTCTCGACGCCGCCGTCCGAAGACCGCGGCATCGGCAGCACCGTGCACCTCGACGTGGCGGTCGAGGCCTGCCGCATCGTCCCCGGCGACTGAGCGGCCCGCCCGTCAGGCCGGGCGCCGGGTCAGGTTCCGGCGCGCGCGTATCTGGTGAAGGCGACGAGCTGCGAAGCGTTCGTGGCGTCGTCGCAGTGGACCAGCGTCGTGTCGCCGGTTGCGGCGAAGCCTTCGTACGCCGTGCAGCTCGTGGCGATCGTCGCAAGACGCCGTGCTCGCACGACGTCGACGACGAAGATCGTGCCGTCGCCGAGTGCGATCATCCCGACGCGGCCGTCGGCGGCGACGAGCCGCGCCTCCCCGTGATAGCGCACGACCCGCTGTTGCCGCGCGTTCGGCGTGAGGTCGCGAACGTAGACGCCGTCGCCGCGCTCGACGAAGATTCGTCCGGCGACGGGCCCGCCGATCCAGCGGCCGTCGATCTTCAGCGCCTCCGTCGTCCCGCGAGCGAGATCGAGCCGCGTCAACCGCCCGTCGACCACCGCGACCGCAATCCCGTGCTCGACGCGCGCGGCGCCGCGCACGACGGAGCCGTGCAGCGCCAGCGAACGGTTCGTGTCGAGGTCGATCCCTTTGATCCCGCCGCCGGCGACGTTGAACCACAGATAGCGCCCGTCGGCGCCGATCAGCGAGTCGACGCCGTCGGTGCTCGCGATTCCGTTTCCGTTGGTCGCGTCGATCGCGAGGAGATCGCCGCTGCCCTCGACGGTAAGCCCGATCGCATCGCCTCCGAGCGGGAGGAGCGTCCCGAACGGCGCGTCGCCGTAGCGACGCGTCCAGCGCGGACGCCCGTCGAACGTCCAGCCGCGCGCGACGACCCCACGACCTTCGCGCGTCACCGAAACGAACCCCGACGGTGCCGCAGCGACGATCGGCGCGCCCCCGAGACTCACGCTTCGCACAACGCGTCCGTCGCGTGCGCGCAGAAACACCACACCGGTCGCTGTCGGCGCAGCAACGGCGCTGCCGTACGCCGCGCTCTTCGTCACCGGCGCAACCGCGGAGCGCCACCGCACACGCCCGTCACGCAAATCCAGCGCGACCAGCTTCCCCTCACGCGCGCCGTAGACGACGCCCTCGCTCTCGCTCAACCACTGATCGGTCGTCCGCGAGTCAATCGCGACCGCCCAGCGCGGCCCGATACTTGCGCTAGCGGCAGCCGTACCGGTGAGCGTCGCCGCCAGGGCGAGCGCAGAGAGCACACGTCGCATCGTCGACACCTCCAACCAAGGAAACCGAACGCCAGTGTATCGCGGAATTCTGGAACTTTCCTGGAGTCATCGAGGGCGGCGAAAGCACTGCGCTCACGACCGACGCAATCTTCCGTAGCGATAAATTATATGATTGTTCCCATGATCAACCGCTCTAGTTCAGCCGCGCGAAACAGAGCAGATTCAACATCGCGGCGCAATTCCCGGTTCTCCTCCTTCACCCGCAAGCTCTCGAGGTGATCTACAGCGGCCGACGCGCCGCGGCCCAACGCCTCCAACAGTCGCACTTCCGCCGGCTCGAGGTCACTGCCATCCTCGTGAATGCCATATGCTACGAACGCTTCGACGTCGTTTCGCACCCGAACAGGGATTGCTAGCGAGAATTGCTTCAGCTTTGTTAGAGGCACGTCTTGCATCCTCGTGACGACGGGGTCGGCGCGGAGGAAGGCCACCAGTTCGTCGTCCAGCGGGAGGTCGGCAAGATTGTTATTTATTCCCGACTGCGCGGTAACGCGAAAGAGGTTCGCCAGGGGGTCGCGGACGTAGAGAACCGCCCCGGCCAGCCGCATGAGACCGACCGGCTGGTGCACGAGAGAATCGCGCACGACGGTTTCGCTATGCGCGAAGGGAAGGCGCCTAGCGAGACGCGACAGGTACCGCCGAGCGCGATGGCGCTCACGAAAGATCAACCTCTCGATCAGCGGCACGATTCCGGCGTGCATTCTCTCTAAAGCGAAACCCAGCACAACGGCAGCGCAAAGGTCGACGATGTCCGCGAGATGCTGTTCGCCGAGAAGTCTTAATGCAGCCCAGTGTATCGTTCCGAATGCGAAGACCAGAAGTACGGTGACGACGCCGTAGAGCACGGCCCAGTCGGCGACGATTCGCAGATCGATGACGTGGTCGTGAAGAATTGCGTATGCCAGCATGACCGGCATGGCGATGGTCGCGATGAAAAGGAGGTCTTGCCACGTCTCACCGATGTCCTGGTAGATCGCGACGGATGCTGCTGCCGACACAGCGATTCCGACGACGGCCCAGCGCAGCCGCTGGCGATCAGCCCCCTGTGAGCGCACATAGTTCGTGCCGAGAATCGCAAGGGCCGGTACGGTGGCAATCAGGCCGATGATCGCACCGCCTCGGTGTAAGATGAGCGACCCCAGGAATTCATTGCCGCGTGCGGCGCCGCCGGCGATGATGAACGAAGCGACGAGAGTCGCACCTGAAAGCGCGAGTGCCGCACGATACAACAGGGGATGCTGCGTTATTCGCGCGTCGTCCGGAAATGCGACGACGAAGGGCAGAAGCGGAACGTTGGCCCAGAGGTTCGCTAGCGCCGTCACCACAACCCACGTGATGCTGAACTGGGCATTCGGGAGCCACGTATAGCCCGTAAGCAGTCCGTCCGTCGGGACACTCAGGATCGAATAAAGATATAGCCAAGTTGCTGTAACGCTAGGCCGGTAAACGATGACGATGGTAGCGACAACCATGAATGCGAGGAACGTGAGGAACTCGCCAATGGAAAGTAATCGCAAAAGAGGCGATAGCGGTTCGTCGCGAGCGATTCTGGTCGTTACGGTCCTGGGCGAACCATTACGGAGAACGTGCACGTCAAAACGTGTTCCGATGGCATTCTCCGCAAACTTCAGCAGCCCGTCGCCGGCGACGCCGAACTTACTCTGATCCCAGCGTACTCGGTCGCCCTTGAGTATTTCTGGGCGAGCGGGCGGATCCGCGTCCAGAACGCTCGTCACTTCACCGCTGTAGTTCGTCTCGAAGCCAAGGATCGCTCGGTCGCGCGCAACCCATTGCCATGGGTTCGTCGCAAGGACGATAAGGACGGTGAGCGCCACCATGAGGCGGGCCCGCCAGACTGCGAGCGGGACGGCATGGCCCGCGCCCTCCGGCGCCGTCGTTTCCCGCGAGACCATGCGGTCGATCTTCTAGGCAACCCAAACGCAGTCCCACCCGGCCGGACGGTCTATCTATGCCAGTTCAGCCGACGGCGTTCCATGGTCGCGCGGCTGCCCATGGCGCGTTCGTATTGTGCGGTAGGAGACGGATATATTTCCATATCGGCGACATCACGATGCGGACGCGAAACGGTACTCGCGCGGCCGGACGGCGAGAAGAGGGTCAGTATGGCCCTCACCCTATCCCCCGCGACGCTGCGCTAATGCGGTCCGGGGCCAAGCACGCGCGTGGTGGTCTGTTCTCGCTGCTCGCGCAGCGTCTCGCGATCGGGCTCGATTCCGAGCGGCGTCGGGGCGGCGACGATCGATCCGCCGCGTTTGACGATGATCTCCTCCGCGAACACCGGATCGTTCACGTCTTGGACGACCAGGAGATAGCTGCCCTCGGCGATCGAGCCGTCGACATTCTTAGCGTCCTCGTCGCTCAGCCCGCGCTCGCGAAGCGCGTCGTAGAGCGTCAACTCGCCGGCGCGCCGAAACAGCCGGGCGAGCGGATTGCGCCCGATCGGCTTAACGAGCTCGCGACCGGCGCCGACCGTTCCGCCGGCACCGCCGAACGTGTTCGGATCAACAGGCTCGACGAGCGCCAGCCAGGTATGCCGAAACCCTTCATCGTGGAGCGCGCACACCGCCGCGTCGGCTTGTTCTCGGTCGGTGAACACGGCGACGATGGTGTTGCTGGAATCGTCCTTCGGCATCTCGCCCTCCGCGCACTGCATTCCCACCAGCCTACAATCCGAAGCGACAAGGGGGATTACGTGGGCAGTATGTCTCGGCCTACAGCCGCGTACAAGACCTCAAACGCATATGCGGCCGCGCATAAGCGCTTGCGATTCGAGGTCGAACAGTTTACGCCGTGACGTGCGCGACGGCGAGGCGGGCGTTGGCGAAGTCGATCTTGGTTTGAGCGCGGCGCCAGGCGCCGAGGTCGCCGCCGGCGGCGCGCTGTTCTTCTTGCGCTGCGGCTAGATCGGCGCGCGCTTCGGAGATGTCCACTTCATCCTGGTCGAGGGCGGCGTCGGCGAGGATCGTCACCTTGTCGGGGAGCGCTTGCAGAAAGCCTTCGCTGCAGGCGAGCTCGAGGCGGCGCGTCGCACCGCCCTCGCGCACGTTCGCGCGCAGCACGCCGGGGCGCAGCGCGGTGAGGTACGGCGCGTGCTTCGGAAGGATCCCGACCTCGCCTTCGGTTCCGACGGCGATCACGAGCTCCGCCTCGCCGTCGAACTTTACCGCGCGCGGCGTGATCAGCGTGAACGGGACGGCGTCAGCCATTCCAACCCATCGCGCGCGCCGCTTCCTTCACTTCGTCGATCCCGCCGACGTACAGGAACGCCTGCTCCGGGATGTCGTCGACCTTGCCGTCGAGGATCTCCTTGAACGAGGCCACGGTCTCTTCGATCTTCACGTACTTGCCGGAGCGTCCGGTGAACTGCTCGGCGACGAAGAACGGCTGCGAGAACAGACGCTGAATCCGCCGCGCGCGCCCGACCGTCACCTTGTCTTCGTCCGAAAGCTCTTCGACGCCGAGAATCGCGATGATGTCCTGCAGGTCGCGATAGCGCTGCAGCGTCTCCTGCACGCCGCGCGCGACCTGATAGTGCTCGTCGCCGACGATCGCGGGATCGAGGATGCGCGACGACGACGCGAGCGGGTCGACGGCGGGATAGATGCCCAGCTCCGAGATCGGGCGCGAGAGCGCGGTCGTCGCGTCCAAGTGACCGAACGTCGTCGCGACCGCGGGGTCGGTGTAGTCGTCGGCGGGGACGTACACGGCCTGCACCGAGGTGATCGAGCCCTTCGGCGTCGTCGTGATCCGCTCTTCGAGGCGGCCCATCTCAGTCGCGAGCGAGGGCTGATAGCCGACCGCCGACGGCATGCGCCCGAGCAGCGCCGAGACTTCCGACCCGGCCTGCATGAAGCGGAAGATGTTGTCCATGAACAGCAGCACGTCGGAACCGAGCTCGTCACGGAAATACTCCGCCATCGTGACGCCGGTCTGCGCGATGCGGAAGCGCACGCCCGGCGCTTCGTCCATCTGGCCGAACGCGAGCGTCGTCTGCGCGAGCACACCCGACTCTTTCATCTCCATCCAGAGATCGTTGCCTTCGCGCGTCCGCTCGCCGACGCCGGTGAACACCGAGAAGCCCTTGTGGACCGCGGCGATGTTGCGGATCAGCTCTTGAATCAAAACGGTCTTGCCGACGCCGGCGCCGCCGAAGAGGCCGACCTTGCCGCCGCGCGTGTACGGCGCCATCAAGTCGACGACTTTGATCCCTGTCTCGAAGATCTTCGGCGTCGGGTCTTGCTGCGCGAACGTCGGCGCGTCGCGGTGGATCGGCCAGTACGCCGCGGCTTTCACCGGCTCGTCGGAGTCGATCGCCTTGCCGAGGACATTGAAAATCCGCCCCAGCGTCCCTTCGCCGACCGGCACTTTGATCGGTTCGCCGGTGTTCGTGACGACCGCGCCGCGCACGAGCCCGTCGGTCGAGCCCATTCCCAGGCACCGCACCTGGTTGTTGCCGAGCTCGCCCTGCACTTCGAGGACGAGGTCGCGCTCGGCCATCGCGGTCCCTTCGAGCTTCACCGAGCCGTCGACGTGCGCACCCGCGCCGTTTCCGCCGGCGTGCGAGCCGCCGCCGATGTGAACGACGAGCGCGACGTTGATGTTGGGGAGCGCTTCGGCGGGGAACTCGACGTCGACGACGTTGCCGAGAACCTGGACGACCTTGCCGGTCGCGAGCGTCGGGGTGGTAGCGGTGGCGGTCACGTGCGTTATCCTTTGAGAGCCTCGGCGCCGCTGACGATCTCCAAGATCTCCTTGGTGATCGCGTCCTGGCGCGCTTTGTTCATGTCGATCGTGTTCTGGTCGATCAGCTTCTTGGCGTTGTCGGTGGCGTTGTTCATCGCGACGAGCTGCGCCGCGTAGAACGACGCGTTCGTCTCTAGCATCGCCGAGTAGAGGGTGAACTCGAGATACTTCGGGAGCAGCCGCCCGAGCACGAACTCCGGCGTCGGCTCGAACTCGACCGATCCGGCCGTCTTCTTCTCCGGCGCGTCCTCGCCCGGCGCGATCGGCAGGATTTGCCGTGTCTCGGGCCGCTGGTTCATCATGCTGACGAACTTCGGCGAGATGAGCGTGAGCGAGCCGATCTTGCCGCTGACGAAGTCGTCGGTGACGCGATGCGCCAGGTCGACGGCGTTCCCGTACATGTCGCCCTGCGAAAGCGGCCAGAACTGCAGCGTCTCGCCGCGCTGGCGCCGCATCGCGTTGCGGGCCTTGACCCCGACCGCGTACCAGGCGACGTTCGCGTTCTCGCGCCCGTACTGTTCCGCGCTGCGGATCAGGTTGGCGTTGAACGAGCCCGCCAGCCCTTTGTCGGCCGTCATCAGGATCACGCCGGCCGGCGCGCCTTCACGGCCGGCTTTCATGAACGGATGGTCGATCGCGCCGACGTTCGCGATGAGGTCGCGCAGCATCGCGCCGATCGCGTCCGCGTACGGGCGCGACTGCTTCTGCAGGGCCTCGGCGCGGCGAATCTTCGCCGCGGCGACCTGCTTCATCGCCTTGGTGATCTGCTGCGTGTTCTTCAGCGACCGAATCCGGTCGCGAAGATCGCGTACTGACGGCATAGTGTGTGCTTAGAACGCCTTGTTGAAGTCGTCGATGGCGGCGATCAGCTTTTTCTCGACGTCTTCGGGGAGCGCGCCGGACTTGGCGATCGACTCCGGGACGTCGGAATACTTCTCGTGCAGGAACTGGACGAACCGCTCCGACCACTCGCTCACGCGCGCCGTCGGGATGGTGTCGAGGTAGCCGCGCGTCGCCGCGAAGATCACCGCGACCTGGTCTTCGACCGGCTGCGGGTGAAGCTGCGGCTGGACGAGGACCTGGGTCATCTTGTCGCCACGGTTGAGCTGCTGCTGCGTCGCCTTGTCGAGGTCGGAGGCGAGCTTGGCGAACGCCGCGAGCTCGCGGTACTGCGCGAGGTCGAGCTTGAGCCGGCCCGCGACCGCTTTCATCGCCTTGATCTGCGCCGACGAACCGACGCGCGAGACCGAGATCCCGACGTCGACGGCGGGACGGATCCCCTGGAAGAACAGCTCGTTCCGCAGGTAGATCTGACCGTCGGTGATCGAGATGACGTTGGTCGGGATGTAGGCCGAGACGTCGCCGGCCTGCGTCTCGATGATCGGGAGCGCGGTGATCGAGCCGCCGCCCTTCTCGTCGGAGAGCTTCGCGGCGCGCTCCAACAAACGCGAGTGCAGGAAGAAGATGTCACCCGGGAACGCTTCGCGGCCCGGCGGGCGGCGCAGCAGCAGCGAGACTTCGCGGTACGCCTGCGCGTGGCGCGTGAGATCATCGTAGATGATGAGGACGTCTTTGCCCTCGTACATGAAGTACTCGGCCATCGCGCAGCCGGCGAACGGCGCGATCCACTTCAGCGAGGCCGGCTCGGCGGCGGAGACGGCGACGATCGTCGTGTAGTCCATCGCGCCGTGCTTCTCGAGCGTCTGCTGCAGCGAGGCGACGGTCGAGTTCTTCTGCCCGATCGCGACGTAGATGCAGATGACGTTCTTGCCCTTTTGGTTGATGATCGCGTCGATCGCGATCGCCGTCTTGCCGGTGCCGCGGTCGCCGATGATCAGCTCGCGCTGGCCGCGCCCGATCGGGATCAGCGCGTCGATCGCGCGGATACCGGTCTGCAGCGGCTGCTTGACCGACTGGCGCTCGACGACGGTCGGCGCGGTGTTCTCGATCGTGCGGAAACGCGTCGTCGCGATGTCGCCTTTGCCGTCGATCGGCTGACCGAGCGGGTTCACCACGCGGCCCAGGACGGCGTCGCCGACGGGAACCGACGCGATACGGCCGGTCCGGCGGACCTTGTCGCCTTCCTTGATGTCGGTGTCGGGGCCCATGATCGCGACGCCGACGCTGTCCTCTTCGAGGTTCAGCACGATCCCGTTGAGCCCGTTCGGGAACTCGACGAGCTCCGACGACTGCGCGTTGTCGAGACCGTAGATGCGCGCGATGTTGTCGCCGACCTGGATGACGGTGCCGACCTCGGCTTCGTTCGTCCCGGTCTGGTAAGAGGCGATGCGCTGTTTGATGATTCCGGCGATTTCGTCGGCGTTGATCATAGCTGGCTTTCTGGGCTCGGGTTACTCAAGCTAGTTCGTGCTTAGGAGGCGGGCGATGTCGTCGAGACGGCCGGCGATCGTGCCGTCGATGAGGCGGTCGCCGATCGTGATCCGCACGCCGCCGATCAGCTTCGGGTCGACCGACTGCGAGACGTCGAAGGCGCTGCGGAACGCGCTGGCGAGCCGTTGCACGATCGTGTCAAGCTCGGCCTTGGTGAGTTCGCGGGCGCTGGTGATCCGCAGCTCCTGCGCACCGCGCGCCTCGCGCTCGAGGACGTCGTACTGCACGACGATCTCCTCGGCGAGATTTTCGCGCCGCTTGCGGATCAGCAGCAGAAACAAGTGCAGCGCGACCGGGTCGAGCTTCGCAAACGCCTGGGCGAAGACGCTCTCCTTCTCCTTGCGGTCGACGACCGGGGAGCGGAAGAACTTGCGCACGTCTTCGTCGGCGCCCAGCGCCTCGCTGAAGGTGTGAAGGTCGTGCTGGACGTCCTTCACCTTGCCGGCTTCCTGCGCAAGCTGGAAGACCGCGGTCGCGTAGCGGCGGGCGAGCGTCTCGTTCGGCATCAGCCCTTCCCTCGCGCAACGTCGTCGACCGTCGTCCGGACCAGCTTCTCGTTCAGGTCGTCGGTTACGCGGGCCGGCGCCTCTTCGCGCGCCTTCGCAAGCGCCTTCTCGATCAGCTCGATCCGCAGCCGGTCGCGCGCGGCATAGCGCGCGCGCTCGAGCTCGCCCTCGGCGTTGCGCACGACCCGTTCGCCTTCGGCCTTCGCCTCGGCAAGGATCTCCGCGGCGGTCCGCTTCGCCAGCGCTTCGACGCGGCTGCGAATCTCGAGCGCGTCGCGCTCGGCGGATTCGATGTCGGCGCGCGCCTTCGCCGCCTCGGCCTGCGTCCGCGCGCGGCGCGCTTCGGCCTCGGCGATCTCGGCGTTGCGCGCTTGCTGATTCGCGACCACCGCCGGAATGAGATACTTGCGGAACATCAGGATCAGCACGACCAGAAACGCGACCGACCCGGCAACTTGCGACCAGAGCGCGACCTGCTCGAAGAAGTTCGTATCCATCACGCCACCGGCCCGAGCGCGCGCTCGAGCATCGTCTGGGCGAGCGCCTCGACGACTTGCGGCTCGTTCTTGCGCGCCGCCGCGAGCTCGCCCTCGACCTCACGGTGCGCTTCGTGGACGATCCCGCTCGCGCGGTCTTGGTACTCGGCGGCGATCTGCGCCGCTTCGGTCTGCGCCTCGGTGCGCGCTTTCGCGAGCGCCGCCTCCGCTTCACGGCGCGCAGCAGCGCGCCGCTCCTCCGCCGTGCCGCGCGCCGTCTTCACCTCGTTCGAGGCCGCTTCGATGTCGCGCGCGAGGCCGTCGATGTACGCACGGCGCTTCGCGATCGCGGCTCCGACCGGCTTGAGGAAGACGATGTTGAGCAGGACGATGAAGAGGATGAAGTTGACGACCTGGACGATCAGCGTCCCGTCGATCTGGAGGAACAAGAGGTTACGCGCTCCTAGGTTTCGGTGCGAGCGTTACTTGACGATCGCCTGGATGTGCGACGGCACGTTCGTGACGGCGAAGAACAGGTAGAGGCCGAGTCCCAGACCGATGATCGGGAACGCCTCCAGGATGCCGACGCCGAGGAAGAAGAACGTGAAGATGTTGGGGCGGGCTTCCGGTTGACGCGCAATCGCCTCGACGGCTTTCGACGCGACGATACCGTCGCCGATCGCCGAACCGAACGCGACGGCTGCGACGATCAGCGAGAAGCCGATCACCATCATTGCCAGGATCAGAGCATCCGAGGTCACGTGGTCGTACCTTTCCTTAATGCTCCTCGGCCGTTGCCAAGGAGAGATAGACGATGGAGAGCAGGGTGAAGACGAACGCCTGAAGCGTCCCAACGAAGAAGTTGAAGAACTGCAGCAGGAACGGCACCACGGCCGCACCGAGCGAGAGGTTCACCGGGCCGACCTTGACGTTCGACGCGATGATGGTGGCGACGACGAACAGCAGCAGCTCACCGACGAAGATGTTGAAAAACAGACGCAGCGCGAGCACGACCGGCCGCGCGATCTCTTCGATCACGTTCAGCGGCCCGAGGAAGAACATGGCTGCGATCCCGCCCGGCCCCGGAAAGATCGGCCTGAACAGGTGCGCGTACGCCTTGATCCCGCTTTGCCGCACGGCGACGAACTGGATCCCGAAGAACACCAGCAGCGCGAAGGCGACCGTGGTGTTCAGGTCGGCCGTCGGCGAGCCGCCGAACGGCAGGCCGAGCTGCTTGAACGGGAAGAAGCCGATCTGGTTCAGGATGAAGATGAAGAAGAACATCCCGATGAAGATCGGGACGAACCGCTCGCCGTGCTTTCCGATCGTGCTGGTGGTCAGGTCGGCGAGGTAGTTGACGATCCCCTCGAACGTCGCTTGCCGCTTGTTCACGCGGTTCGACTTGTACGAGTTTCCGACGTACCAGAAGAACGCCAACGAGACCAGCATCACCAGCCAGGTCGTCAGGATCGTATCGGCGTGCACGGACCCGATCAGCGGCCAGTGCCACGTCAGGTGCGAGCCGACTTGTTCGTGCAACTACGTCCCTCGTCGATATGCGTTCCGCAGCTCGATCGCGTACGATGCGAGCGGGGTGAAGAATCCGGCATAGGAGATCGCCAGCGTCCACGGGGGTCCGGTCAGGCCGGCTATCGCCGGGAGCGTTCCGATCCCTAGGACTCGTACCACGTTGCTGAGCCCGTACACACCACGCGAGCGTCTCCCATCGAGGAGGCGCTCGTTGTTGCGCATGATCAACAGCATGTTGACGACGCCGCAGCCCCCTCCGATCGCGAGGTCGAGCCCCAGGAGCGGAGAGCGGAGAGCCACCAGGATGGCGATCCCCGCGAGCAGCAGCGACGCGCGTAAGGCGACCGACCGCTTCCGCGCTTCATAGTCGCGCAGCTCGGCCTTGTCGGCGCGCTCCGTATTGTCGCAAATTTCTTGCCTGACCTCCTGGACTTTCATCGCACGGGACTTTTGTCGGTTACTTGACCGAGCGGACGATCTGCGAGATGAAGATCCCGATCCCGAGGAACAGCCCAACAAAGGTGCCCGGGATGACCCACCACGACGCACCCGTGAGGCGGCTGAGGAGGAGGCCGGCCAGGAACCCGCCGGCGACGAAGGCGACGAAGACGGTCCCGCTGGCGATCATCAGACGGGAGTTCATGCGGCAGCGGCGGGCGGACCGAACTCGTCGGGGGCCGGGCCGTCGCGGAGGACGTGGAGCAGCCAGCCGACGATCCGCTCGGCGGCGCGGCCGTCGCCGTACGGGTTCGACGCGTGGGCCATCCGGGAGTAGAGCGCCCGGTCGACCAGCAGCCGGCGCGTCTCCTCGACGATGTCGGCGTACTCGGCGCCGACCAGCCGGAGCGTTCCGGCTTCGAGCCCTTCGGGGCGCTCGGTCTCGCGGCGCATGACGAGCACCGGCTTGCCCAGGGTCGGGGCTTCTTCTTGCAGCCCGCCCGAGTCGGT
>DASZGA010000377.1:0-6914 GCA_035939295.1 Candidatus Elarobacter sp.
TCGGCGCGGCTGTGCACGACCTGCCACAGCATCAACCTTCCCGTCGTCGACTCGCCGGCGAAGATTCACCCGATCACGCCCACGATGACGCACGACGTCGAGCAGAACACGTACGTCGAGTGGGTCAACAGCCAGTACCAGACCGAGTACAAGCCTGGTCCGCACGGGCAGACGTGCCAAGCCTGTCACATGCCGGTCGGCGTTGCCAACGCACGGCTCGGCGTCAACCAGCCCGAGATCCAGACGCAGATCGCCGTCGTGCAGGATCAGAACTATCCGGCGGCCGAGGAGCGCGCGCCGATCGACACGATCTTCGTCCGCTACCGCGAAGGGCTTCGCAAAGGCAATCCGGGCCCGAACAAGGTCGACCAGAACCAGTTCCACCGCCACGAGCTGCTCGGGCTCAACGCGTTCTTGTTGCGCGCGTTCCAGCAGAACTCCGGCATCCTCGGCGTGCGGCTCAACGACTACATGACCGGCTCGTCGACCGATCTCCCCGACGCGATCGACAACGTCGTGCACCAAGCGCGCACCGCGAGCGCGACGGTCGATTTGAACGTGCAATCCCAGACCGGCGGGACGCTGGTCGCGACCGTCGGGATCCAGAGCAAGGTCGGGCATCGCTTTCCGAGCGGCGTCGGCTTCCGCCGCGCGTTCATCGAGCTGAAGGTCACCGATCCGTCCGGCAACGTCGTGTGGGCGTCGGGGATGACGAACGCCAACGGCGAGATCATCAACTATTCCGACATGAAGGTGCTCCCGACCGAGTACTTCGCGCCCGGACCCCACGGCGTGCAGCAGTACCAGCCGCACTTCGACGAAGCGCACCCGATCACGCAGCCCGGGCAGGTGCAGATCTACGAAGAGCTGGTGAAGGACGCCGACGGCCACTTCACCGAGAGCTTCATCCGGCGCGACCACCACGTCAAAGACAACCGCCTGTTGCCGATCGGCTGGCGGAAGAACGGCGTCCCCGGAATCCCGCTCCCGAAGAATTGGCTCGAGGCGACGCATCCGGAAGGCGTCAACGTCACCACCGATCCGCGTTACGCCGACGGCAAAGGGAAAGCGGTCGTGACCTACCGGATCACGCCGCAGACCGCGCTCGACCCCTCGAAGCTGCGCTTCGAAGCGACGCTGTGGTATCAGGCCTGGGAGCCGGCGTTCAAGCGCGAGCGCACGACCGGCGGGATCGCCGCGAGCACGCTGCGGGTGATCCTCGACAAGAACAACATGGCCCTCGACGGCACCGCAATGGAGAACTGGAAGCTCAAGATCGCTTCTGCGAGCTGGCCGAACCAGACCCCGGCGCCGCGCTAGGACGTGCAAAGGCCCGGGGACGGATCCCCGGGCCTCGCGTGTTCCCGTTGAAGCTCGCTACGGCTTAGCGATACGACTGGCGCTGCGAGAAGCAGTCGCGGCAGTAGACCGGCTTGTCGCCGCGGGGCTGGAACGGGACTTCGGCAACCTTGCCGCACCCGCTGCAGGTGGCTTGGAACATCTCGCGCTGCGGACGGCCTCCGCCGTATCCGCCGCCCGAGTACGAGCTGCTGCCGCCGCCACCGCCGCCGCCACCGCGCTGGGCCTTGCGGGCCGCGCGACAGTCGGGGCAACGGTTCGGTTTGTTCGTGAAGCCCTTCGCGGCGAAGAACTCTTGCTCTCCGGCCGAGAACGTGAAGGGCGCATTGCAGTCAGTGCAATTCAGGGTTTCGTCAGTGTACATCGATTGAACTCCGGCGTCGGGGGGTTTGAAGACGTGCGATGTACCTGAACCGGGAGAACGCCTGAGCGCCAGACCACGCGGGACACGACTCGTACTATCAGCCGGGACGGAAGACGCCTTTGTCCGTCCGGCTCGATCACTTTAACACACCTTTAGTCGAAATGGTGCCGTTCGGCTGCGTAAGGACAACGTGAAGGCGACCCTGGGGCTACTTGCCTCGGTCGCGGTTGATGACGTAGTCCCAGGTGAAGCCGGCGGCGACGCCCACGGCTCCGAAGATGATGGCGCTGGTGATCATGGCCCTCCCATGACCCGTCCGCCGTCAGCGGAGTTCCTTTGCAGGGGCCGCTCGGGGCGCCGGAACCGGGCTTCGCGGGCGAAACCGGTGCCGGGCGCGAATGCGTTCGGAGCAGAGCACTCGCCTTACCAGCAGCAGCAAAGGAGTTCCCAATCCCCCCTCCGCGCAGACGCAAGGGCGGCGGCGGCAAGAAGCGCCGCGAGCCCATGACCCCGGTCGTCAAAGAAGACACGCTGAGCCTCGTCGGCCGCGTCGTCGAGACGTTTCCCAGCTCGACGTTCAAGGTCGAGCTCGAGAACGGCCACACGATCCTCGCGAGCCTCGCGGGTCGTCTGCGCCGCTTCCGCATCCGCATCACGCCCGGCGACGACGTCGACGTCGAGCTCTCGCCGTACGACCTGACGCGCGGGCGGATCACCTACCGGCGTCAGGGACGGAACGCGTAGCGTAGGCGGCGAACGCACACGCTCCAAGATGCGTGCGCGCTCCTTGGGGCTGATCGTGCTGTTCGTTGCCGCGGTCGGCGTCGCGTGGTGGTTCGCCGGGCACCGGCAAACCGCGCCGGTCGCCGGTGCGACCGTCGACGTCTATTACGCGAAAGCCGACGGGACGACGCTGGTGCCGTGGAGCGTGACGCTCGGCCCGGCGCGCGACCGCAACAGCGTCGCTTTCTACGCGGCGACGCAGTGTGTCGCCGGTCCGCCGCCCACCGTCGAGGCGATCCGGTTCCCCGCGGGAACGCACATCCGCGCGTTCGACGTTCAGGGATCGACCGCAGTCGTCGATATCTCTAAAGACGTCGCGTCTTCCGCCGAAGGCGGGTTCGCGGAGTCGGCGGAGTTCAAGGCGCTCGTATGGACCCTCACGCAACCGTCGCTCGGGATAACGTCGGTGAACGTGCGGGTCGGCGGCGCCCGCGTCGCAACGCTTCCCGGAGGACACCTCGAGCTCGATGAACCTCTCTCGCGTTCGAGCTTTTAGCTTACTCGCCGTTCTCGCCGCCGTCTTGACGTGCGCGCCGGCGGCGCGCGCGCAGGAACGCGCCCCGAGCTTCTGGTTCCAAGGGACGCGGCTGATCTTCGACCGCGCCGCGCCGATGCAAGGCGATGTCGCGATCGCGACGCGCGACGCGGGGCTGCGCCGCTTCCTCGACCGGCTCGGCGCGAGCGTCGCCTATCAGCCCGGTCAGCGCTACATCGTGATCACCGCGCAAGACCGGCGCACGATCGTCTTCACGCTCGGCGATCCCGCCTACACCGTCGCCGGCGTGCGCGCGCAGGCACCGTTCGCGCCGTTCGCCGACGGCGGCGACGTCGTGCTGCCGTTCTACGCGCTTGCTCGCGCGCTGTACGTCGAGCCGGTTCCCGACGTGTACGAGACGGTGCTGCAGCCGCGGATCGGCGCGCTCGATATTCGCACCGACGGACCGCGCACGATCGTCACCGTGCGCGGCGCGATGCCGCTGCTGACGACGACCGGCGCCGAGTCGCCCGAGCGCGTGCAGCTGTCGTTCGCCGGGCTCGGCTCGTCGCTCGCGCCGTCGCGTCGTACCCCCGGCACCGCGGTCGACGGAATCGACGTCACCGTCGGCGGCTCGGCGAAAGTTCCCACGACGACGATCACGATCGCGGGCGCGCGCGGCGTAACGCATCGTGCTGTGGCTTCCGGCTCACCGGACGCCTACACGGTGGTCTTCGAGCCGCGCGACGTCGCGCAGCAGACGCCGTACGCGCCGCCGACACCGCCGCCGCCCGGCGCGCCGTCCGCGCAGTATCCGCAGCCGGGCAGCTTGCCGCAGTCGATGCAAAGCGCGCCGCCGCTGGTGGTCGCCGGTCGCGCGACGGTGACGGATCTGACGCTCGAGCAGGGCGCCGGCGACGCGCTCGCCGTCCGCGTGGCGCTGAGCGGCGCGACCAGCTACGAATGGCACCGGCTCGCCGACAACCGCTGGTACGTCGACTTCCAGAATACGACGCTCAGCGGCCCCGGCCGCGACGAGCATCCGGAGTTCGGCGCCGTCTCGTCGGTGCGGATACGGCAGCAAGGTTCGACCGACACGCCGACGGTGCGCGTCGCGTTCACGATGACGGGCGAGCAGCGCGTCGATCTGACCCCGAGCGAAAACGGTCTGCTGATCACCGTCTCGACCGATCCCGCCACCGACGTCGCGCGTATCGGCACCGGCCGAACCGGCGGGGCTCCGATCGCCGCAAGCGCGGCGCCGCAAGAAGCGATCCCGTCGCCCGCCGCGGCGCCGTGGAAGTACGGCCCCGGCACGAATCCGAAGCTGATCGTGCTCGATCCGGGACACGGCGGCGGCGACACCGGAACCGCGCACAACGGTTTGGTCGAGAAGCAGCTCACGCTCGACATCGCGCAGCGGGTCAAGGCGCTGCTCGTCGCGCAGGGCTGGATCGTGCGGATGACGCGCGAAGGCGACGTCGATCCGGTCAGCCAGGAGAACATCGCCAAGATGCGCGCCGACGGCAAGCCGAACGCCGACGACCGCGCGTACCTGCAGACGCGCTGCGACGTCGCGAACAACGCCGGTGCGCGGCTGTTCATCAGCATCCACATCAACAGTGCGCCGGTCGAGAGCGCGCGCGGGACGACGGTCTACTGGTACAAGCCGCAGGACGCGCCGTTCGCGCAAGCGATCGAGAAGAGCATCATCCCGCTCGCCGGCACTCAGGACGACGGGACCCGGCACGAGAACTTCTACGTCGTGCGCCACACCTCGATGCCGGCCGTCCTGATCGAAACCGCGTTCGTCACCAACCCCGGCGACGTCGCGCTGCTGCGGCAGCCCTCGTTCCTGCAGAATGTCGCGCAGGGGATCGCGAACGGCGTCAAAGCATACGCCGGCGCGCCGAGCGCGAACGCGCTCAGCTCGAACGCGGCATCGAACGCGCTGAGCCGGCAGCAGTAGTGCTCGGGCTCTACGACTCCGGCCTCGGCGGGCTCACCGTGCTCGCCGCGCTGCGCTCCGCGGGGATCACGCAAGAGATCGTCTACTTCGCGGATCAGGCGCACGTCCCGTACGGCGACAAGACCGACGCCGAGATCCACGGCTTTCTCACCGAAAACCTCGCGCTGCTCGCCGAGCAGCACGTGGAAGCCGTCGTCACCGCGTGCAACACGAGCTGCGCGATCGCCGAGAAAATCGGCTGGCCCGAAACGGCGGTGCCCGTGCTCGATCTGATCGCGACCGCGGGGCGGTCGTTCGCGAACATGCCGTACCGCCGCATCGCCGTTGTCGCAACGGCTGCGACGGTGCGCGCCGGCGCGTACGCGCGCGCGATTCGCGCGAGCGCTCCAGGCGCGGACGTCTTCGAATTCGCCGCACCGAAGCTGGTGCCGATCGTCGAGCAGGGCTTCGCCGACACCGAGACCGCGCGCGAAGCGGTCGCCGAGATCGTCGCCGAGCTGCCGCGCGAGATCGACGCGCTGGTCTACGGCTGCACGCACTATCCGCTCCTCGACCGCTGGTTCGCATCGCTCCTCGACCCGCGCACCGAGCGGATCGATCCCGCCCGCGCGCAAGCCGCGGCCACCGCGGAACTCGTCGCCGCGCGCCACCTCCCGCCCGGAAACGCGACGACGACGTACTACACGAACGGCGACCCCGACGCGTTCAAGACCGCCGTCCGCCGCTGGACCGGCGACCTCACCGGCCGCGTCGCTGCTTTAGTCGCCCACTGATCGCGGCCGGCGATCAGTGGCCCATCAGCCGCTGCACCATCTTGTAGACGATCGACACCTGCGTTCCTGATTTGAGCGCGTAGTTCGGGTCGTCGTAGCCCCACCAGTCCCAGCAGCCGTTCGGGTTCAGCGGTGCCGTCGCGGATTTCACGGCGTACGGATACAGGACCACGACGTGGTAGCGCGCGGCCCATTCGTTGATCCCCGACTCGGTGATGAACTTCGTGCCGATGTCGGCCTGCGTTTGCAGACAGCCGTGGAACGCGACCACGAGACCGCAGCCGCCGCGATCGCCCTCGCCGTTGCAGCCGTTCGGAACGAAGACGTAGCCGTTGGTGTCCATCGAGTTGCTCGCGCTCGCGCCGAACGCCGTCTGGTCGAAGTTGATCAGCTTCCCGCCGGACGAACGATCGTCGCGGTCGCCGCGGTCGCCGCGCCCGTGCCGGTCTCCTTGCCCGAAGAACGCCTTCATCCACACCGCTTCGGAGTCGTACGCGCCGCCGCCCGAGTCACACCGGATCATGAACGGGCTGCCCAGCGTTCCACATCCTAGCTCGCCCGCCGGCGACTCCCACCCGTGCTGCGCCGGAAACGCGTTGTCGTAGCGCACGATGTTCGCACCGTAGTGCCCGTACTCGGCGTTCAAATCGTCCATCTCGTGCGGGCTGACGACGGTGTCGTTTTTGCCCGACCACAGATAGACGGGCTGCCCGCGCAGGTTGCTCTCCGGATCGATGGTCCCCGAATGCGACTGCAGATCGAGGTACGCTTCCGACGCCGCCAGCGTCGGCGCATAGAGCCCTTCACCGCCGCAAGCCGTGAGCGCCGTGACGATGTTTCCAAGCGCGCAATAATACACGCCGCCCGCATAGATCGCCGCACCTTTGAACGTCGCCGAATGCGCGACGTGCATCTGCACCCCGAAGAACCCGCCCGACGAGATCCCGGCCACAAAAACTTTGTCCCTGTCGATCGCATAGCGCCGGAGTTGCACCGGCCCGGTGCTGCGCACGGCCGCCTCCGCGTTCACCACCCGGCTCTCCGTCGCAACCGGCGGCGTACTCCGCCCCGTCGCCCCGCCCGAACACCCCGCCGCAACCACGCACGCGACAAACGGAAGAATGAGCCCGAAACGGCGTGCAGCGTCCATCAGAAGTCCTCCAAGAGAGCCCCGCACGCCGCTAGTACCCG
>DASZGA010000378.1:0-12481 GCA_035939295.1 Candidatus Elarobacter sp.
ACCGCGAGCGCGCGCACGCCGTCGAGCTCCGCGACGCGCTCTTTGTGCGCCTGCGGGACGATCTCGGCCGTGACCAGGCTCGACTCCATTCAAGCTCCTTCGGATCCGGTTATCATAGCGAGTATACCCCGGGCGTCCAGAGCGTCACGGTATACGCTCGATGCGCGCGAGGACCTGATCGGCCCCGCCCGAGCCCGTGTCGCCGCGAAACGCGCGAACCGCGTCGCTCGCGTCGCGGCCGACGGTGACCGGCACGACCCGCAGCTTCGCCGCCCGCGCCCGCTCTTCGAGCGCCGCCGAGGGCGAGATGACGTAGGTTCCGGCGGTGGGAATCGCACCGGCCGCCGTGGGGCCGCATCGCAGCGGCTCAGCGGCTACCGAGATGAGCGCAAGGCCGAGGACGCCTGCGCACGGGCCCTCGTAGAGCACGGGCGGGTCGCCGGCGCGCGAGAGCGACGTGGCGACGGCGATCGTCCCCGAGTCGCCGTGGTTGTCCCACCAGACCGGCGACGACGTTCCGAGCGCGCTCGAAAACGCCGCGAGCAGCACCAGCGCCGCGCCGGCCGCCACGCCGAATCGTCGCGGCGCACGCGCCAGCGCGCACGCGACCGCGACGACGATCGCGATCACCAGCGGGCACAGATAACGCGAGCTCGACGAGCGGTGCGTGCCGGAAACGATGTCAGCGACGAATGGAAGCAGCGCCGTGCTGACCGCGATCGCGCCGAGGGCTACGGCGGCGGCGCGCTCTTTCCGCGCGAGGAACACGGCCGCGGCAGCCGCGGCGAGCAGCGCGATCGCGCCGGCGACGACGCCGATGCGGTTTGCATAGGCGAGATCGGTAAACGCCGACGCCGCGGTAAAGAGCAGCTTCGCGGCAAGCGCAAGCGGCGAGTACGGCGTCGCCGACCACGCGTTCTCCGCGGCGATCTGCGTTCGTTTGGCGTAGATGATCGCCGCCCACGGAGCGAACGCAAGGAGCGCCACCGCATATGCAAGCGCGAACTGCAAGATCCGGCGCGGTCCACCGGCGTACACCGCGTAAATCGCATGCGCAGGTGCGAGCAACAACGAGAGTGGCGACGTCCAAAGCGCTCCGGCAGTGGCTGCTGCGTAAGCGGCCCAAAGCGCAATGCTGCGTGCTTTTGAATCAGCCTTGGCCGCGAGCACCAACAGCGCGGACGATGCCGCGATGAACGCACACCAAAGGCCGTACTCGCGCATCTGCTGACCGTACAGCACGAGGAACGGCGAGACCGCCGCGAACGCGAACGCGAAGGCGGCCGCACGCGCGCCGCCGAGGACGAACGCGAACCAGGCGATCGCGAGCACCGCGAGTGCGCCCATCGCGATGCTGAACGAGCGGCGCCCGAGTGCGGCGCCGCCGGCGTCGTTCCAATAGCGTTGGCCGAGGTAGTAGAGCGGCGGGTGCTGTGCGTCTTCTTCTGCGAGCGCTGTGGTGACGCGCGCGGGGCCGCCCGGCGCGGGATCGCGTGCGGTTGCGGCCAGCGCGCCGAACGTGGTCGGGCGCGAAGCGTCGACGTCGGGGCCGGTGCGGCCGGCGACGTGCATCAGCGTCACGGTCTCGTCTTGCCACACCCAGCGGCGCTCTGCGCCGTTCGTGCGCAGCCACGCACCGAGCAGCAGCGCGACGAGCACGAGCCCGATCAGCAGCGCGTCGCGGCGCATCTAGCGCGCGAGGATCGCGGCGGTTCCCGGCGCGAGCCCGCCCGGAACGCCCGGCACCCACGACGCCGTACCGTGAAAGACGTCGCCGTCGCTCAGCACCAGCGTTCGCCGGTACGTCCCTTGGAGCGCCGGCATCGGCACCGCGTTCGCGCTCGGGTTCACCACCGTCGCGCACGCGCCGACCAGCCGCCGTTCTTGATAACACGCGCCGAACTCGCGCGCGAACGCGCCACCGCCGATCCGCAGCGCGCTCACGTGCTCCACAGCGGTGCGCAGCGGAAAGCGCGGCACGATCGAATATTCCGGCAACAGCGAGCTCTGGCCGGGAACCGCTTCGACCGGCACCGCGACCGACCACTGCGGATCGTAGCTGATCCACCACGACGCCACCGCGTACAATCGGTTCGCGGCGTTCGGGATCCCCGTCATGAAGCAGAGTCCCCATTTGTGGAAGCGCGCGTTCTCGAGCAGCGCGTCGCCCTCGTTGGTCCAACTGTCGCCGCGCAGCGTCTTCACGCCGCCTTCGTGGCGGAAGCAGCCTTCGTGCGCGCTGCCGCGCACGAACGGCTGGCGCAGAAACGCGCCGCCGTACGCCGCGCGCGCCGTGTTCGGATCGCTTCCGTTCAGCACCATCGGCAATGCGGACTCGGCCAGATAGCCGATCCACGCGTCGCGGAACTGCTCGTCGCTGCGGATCTCGACGCCGGCCTCGTTGAAGTCGTAGAACTGCGAGCTCTTGGGCGACATGTCGCCGGCGCGCAGCGGTCCGCCGGCGTCGTCGGCGTAGAGGAAGTCGATCGCCGGCGCGCGCGCTTTCACCGCGCGCGTGAAATCGCGCCACGCGCGGTGCGCGGCGGGCGAGGCAGGATTGATCGCTTCCTGATACGACTTGTCGCCCGCGACGTAGCGCCGGACACGCGAGCCGTCCGGTCCGTGGAACCAGCCGCTCTCGTCCTGAACGAAGCGCGAATATTCCCACTTGCACCGCCCGGCCGGCGGCGTGAACGGCGGATCGCAGTACGGCACGTACGCCGGGTCGTCGTACGCGGCGGCATAGCGTCCGCCGGCCGCTTTGTAGCGCGCGGCGAACACGCCGTGGTCGCCGTCCTCGACGAAGTCGGCGAAGCGCGCCATCGCTTCCGGCGCGACGTTCTCGTTCACGCCGTTGAGCCCGTAGTAGAGCCACGTCTGCGCATGCAGCGGAACGCGCGCGGCTTCGGCGCGGACCTCCGCCGCGTCGGGCGCACGGCTCACGATCACGTCGTTGCGGTCGGCGGAAACCGCGGGCGCGCAGGCGGCGAGCAGCAGCGCCGCCGCGAGCGCCGCTCCCGGCAATCGCACGGCTTCCGCGGCGCGCAGCTTCACGACGAAGCGGAAAGCGACGGCGCGACCGTGCCCGTGACGCTCGCCGTCGCCGGTTCCGCCGAGAGATCGTGATCGATCGCGGCACGCAGCGCGGGCGAGAGGAACGGCCGTTCGGCCACGCGGTAGAAACCGTACGCCAGCACCAGCACGACCGGGATCAGCAACCCGTACGCAACGGCGCTCGCGAGCGCGGAGAAGTGAAAGCGCGCAAGCGCCGCGCCGGCCAGCAGCACGATCGGCCCGTGCAGCAAGTACAAGCTGTACGAGAACGCGCCGAGCAGCACGATCGGCCGCGATCCGAGGAAACGCGCGAGCATTCCGGGACGCGTGCCGCTCGAAGCGACGAAGTACACCGCGATCGCGATGCCAACGACGAGATCGAACGGCCAGTACGCGCCGTCCGGCGTGTCGTCGGGACAGAGCGCGACGGCGACGAGCGCCGCTGCGCCGAGAACGAGGCTCAGCGCGCGCCACGGAATCGCGCGCGGCAGCGGGCGCGCGGTGAGCGCGGCGGCGAGGACGCCCATCCCGAAGAGCGCGAGCAGCCACGGGATCGTCCAGTCGAACATCCCGTGCAGCAAGAAATGCGGCGTGAGACCGAGCACGACCGAGACGCCGAGCTGCGCGAACGGACCGAAGCGGCGCCACACCGGGACCAGCAGCAGCGCGAACACGACGTAGATCTGGCACTCGAGCGCGATGCTCCACATCGGCCCGTTGATGTACTCGGTCAGCGGATGGTAGAGGTTGTGCACGAGCGCAAGGTGCGCGAGCACCCCGACGGCGAGATTCACAACCGGGATGTGATGCCCGCGCAACGACGCAGTGACGACGACGATTCCGACCGACAGAAACAGAGCCGCGATATACGCCGGCATCAGCCGCCGCGCGCGCCGCCACGCGAACGCTTTCGCGCTGAAGCGCCGCTCGGGATGGTTCGCGACCGGAAGCCCGAGGCAGTAGCCGGAGATCACGATGAACGCGGCGACGGCGAAGTGCCCGTACTGCAGCAGCCAGGTCGCGTTGCGCGCGATGACGAGCGGCGCTTGCGAGGCGGTCGCGGTCTGCCAGATGTGATAGACGAAGACGTACAGCGCCGCCACCCCGCGCAGTCCTTCGACGTGCGCGTAGTAAGTGCGCTCAGGCACCGAGCGCATCACGCTGCTTTGTGAAAGAGTACTTCCGTTACGGTCTTCAGGCACACCGCGACGTCCATGAAGAGCGACCAGTTCTCCACGTAGAACAGATCACCGCTCAGCTTCTCGGGGACGTCTTCGAAACCGACGACGCGCTTGCCGTAGACCTGGCTCCAGCCCGTGATCCCCGGCGGGACGAGGTGCCGCTCGGCGTAGCGCGGGTACTTCTGCTCGAACATGTCGACGAAGACCGGGCGCTCCGGACGCGGCCCGACGATCGACATCTCGCCGCGCAGGACGTTGATGAGTTGCGGGAGCTCGTCGAGCGAGGTGCGGCGGATGAACTTGCCGACCCGGGTGACGCGCGCGTCGCCGACCGTCGCCAGCGCGGCGCCGTCTTTCTCGGCGTCCATTCCCATCGAGCGGAACTTCAGGATGTTGAACGTCTTGCCGTCGCGGCCGACGCGCTCTTGGCGGTAGAGAACCGGCTCGCCGTCTTCGAACGAGATCGCGGCGGCGACCAGCAGCATGACCGGGGCGAACAGGACCAGCGCGATCGCGCCGATCGTGATGTCGAAGAGCCGCTTGCCGAGCCGGGGGCCCGGACGCGTCGCCTTGAGCGGCGAGGCGACGATCAGCGCCTGTTTCCCGATCGTCTCCATGTGGAGGTCGTAGGCGTGGACGCGGATCCGCGGCGGCGCGAAGGCGATGGTCATGCCGGCCTGCTGCGCGGCGGCCAGCACCTGCGGCATCATCGAGGGCGGCAGGATCTCGGTGAAGACCAGCGTCTCGCAGCCCCACTCGACGGCGTGCCGGAACCAGACCTGTGAGGCGACGGCGTCGGGGCTCAGCGCGCCGACCGCGTCGATGTTGGGGACCGAGAGCCGGAAGACGCGGGCGTTGGGGAGCGAGCGCATCGCGTCCTCGGCGAACTCGAGGCGCGAGGGGTGTCCGACGACGGCGATCCGGCGCGGGTGAGCCAGCATGAAGACGTCGCGCAGGCGGTGGAACACCGCGCGTGTCGTGCCGACCAGCGCGATCGCGAACAGGAGGCCGAAGATCGCGACCAGCCGCGAGGTCGAGATCCACGGGAAGAGCGAGTAGACGATCAGGACCGGCGCCGAGGCCAGCGAGAGCGCCGCCACGGCATGGTAGAACTCGTCCCGGACCGACATCGCGAACGAGCGGCGGTACAGGCCCAGCTGCCAGAACACGACGACCGAGAGGACCGCGGTCAGGGTCGCGGGGGCGACGACGTGGCGGATCGGCAGCGTCGGGAGCCAGAAGCTCTTCACGAACAAGCTCGCCAGGTACGTCGCGGCCAGGAACAGCACGACGTCGGCCGCGACCAGCGCCAAAACCCAGGCGCGCGAGAACATGTGCACGCCTGGACGTGCGTCGGCATGCGGGAGGGCGGCAAATTCGTGTTCGAGGGCGACGGCCATGTCCAATCCTTGCGGCGGCGAAAGCGCATCGGTGCGCTATAGAATCGTCGCCGCCGGGGACTAGGTCGAAGTGAAACGCACGTCCCGATATGGCACGTGCTTTCGTCCCGGGGACTAGGCCTCTCAAGGGCATCGGACCCGGGGTCGAAGGGCCCGTCATCACCCCTTATTTTTGGGGGAGTCTTGCGCTGCGCGAGGCTCGTATGAGCACGCGGACGCGCCCTCGTCGCCGGGACGAAGGCGCTTTTTCCGAAGGGTGCGGCGAGGGGTCCCGATCAGTCCGCGAAGCCGCGAACGATGAGCCAGGCGATGACGGCGCAGTCGACGAGGGCGACAACGCTCAGGACGACGAGCAGCGTCTCCAGGGAGTTGAGCCGTGTGCCGTTGCGCTTCGTTTTGGTGCGCGTGCCGATATGCCGCGCCGGAATACCCGATTGCATGGGGGTTCCTCTCGCGAAGGTGATCGATGCGGCGGCCGCCGGTAATCTTTTCTATCGGCCTCCGCGAGAGGAATGTTTATCCGGATCAGTATGCCTGAACGCAACTGTTACCGGCGTTACTCCAAAGCGGTTGGGTGGGGAAGCCGCCGGCGTTCGGGTTGTTCTCGAGCCCGGTCCACGCGCACTTGTCGCCGTTCTCCGCGCCGCTCGCGTCGGTCCAGCCGGTGCTGGGCTGGGGATCGCTCTCGGTCTCGCCCTGCTCGTGCCCGGCGACGATCGAGACCCCGTCGAGCGTCCCCGGCACGTTGACCGAGCCCTGGCCGCACGACGACCCGGCGTCGGGCATGTAGGGCAGGTTGGTGTAGGCGATCGTCCCCCCGGCGGCCGCGGTCGAGCTGTGCCAAGCGCAGTACTGGGCCATGAACCCGACCGGAATCGTGTTATGCGGAAGCGCAACGACATATGCGGCGCTGGCTGAGTAGTCGCCGAAGTGGGCGGCGGCCTTCACCGCCTCGGCCGCGATGTCGGAGTCGAGCGGGACCGGGAGCGGCGAGCTCGTCGTGTCGACGTAGGAGCCGGCGAAGATGCTGCCGGCGTTGCCGGCGTGGGCGCCGCCGCTCTGCGTGTACTGGGTTACGCTGTTGAGCCACTTGCCGCCGCCGATCGCGGCGTAGAAGTTCTTCAGCACCGGCATCACGCCGTTCGGGTCGCCGGCCGTCGAGTTCCAGCCGGAGCCCCAGAAGACGACGTACAGCTTGGGCGCCGTCTGGATCGGGCCGCCGCCGTAGAGGAGGGGGCCGCCGCTGCTGCCGCCGACGCCGAGCGCCTCGCGGGTCGGGAAGATCCGCAGGATCGAGCCGTTCGGCCCGACCGCGGTGTAGCGCGAGAGCATCGTCAGCGTGCGGGTCGACGACGCGGACTTGGCGGTCCCCGCGGCGCCGCCGGGGACGATCTGTGAGCTGCCGCCGCCGCACCCGGCGAGCAGCGCCGCCGCGAAGGCGACCGCGAGAACCTGTTTCATGGCCCCAGCCTACGCGCGCGCATATGCGAGGGGACATACCGGCTTTCGGGTAGGCCGGGGCGTGCAGACCTTCTCAGGCGGTCGCGTCGTGAAAGGCGACGTCGTAGAGGCGAATGTGCTGGTCGCCGCTGACGATCGTGAGAGATTCCGCTTGTGCCTGCGCGACAAGAAGGCGGTCGAACGGATCGCGATGATGGCGCGGAAGGTTCGATACCGCGAGAACGTGATCCAACGAGATGCCGAGCTGCGCGATGCGCTGCCTGCGCAGCCGCGTGCGAACGAACGTCGCGGGATCTCCTACGCCGGCGATCTTACCGAGACCGGCTTTGATCGAAATTTCCCAAGCGCTTGCGATCGAGAGATGCAGCTCGTTCTGCGGATCGCGCAGCAACGCGAGAGTGCGCGGTCCTAGTCGCTCGGAGCGGCCGGTGAACCAAAGCCAAGCGTTCGTGTCGAGTAGTGCTCTCATAGATACGGCTCGAATCCAGGCGGGATGAACTCATCGAAATCGTCCGCGATCTCGAGGCGTCCGTCGTCGATTCCCACCTCACGTTCGGTCGCGGCCTCGTAACGGCTCAGACGTGCGACAGGCCGGCCGGCGCGCGCGATGACGACCTCTTCGCCCGCTTCGACTGCGGCGAGAAGAGTCGAAAGATGTGTCTTCGCCTCGTGGACGTTGACCGTGCGCATATCGATCATCATGGCTTAGCTAATCTCACTTAGTCAAGGTCACCCGCGACCTTCCGCCACACTTCTTATCCCGCCGCGAGGGCGGACGACAAGGGCTCGGCACCGAGGGGCGCGGTAACGGTGCTCATGCCGAACCGCTTTCGCATCGGGGCCCTCGTCGCGTGCGCTCTTCTGCCGGCGGCGATCCCGCTCGCCGGCGCGGCGCAGCCGGTGCCGTTCGAACAGATCGCGGCGACGCTGAACGGTGTGCACCAGTTCGCGCAGGTCGCGCTCGCGCCGGACGGACGGCGGTTCGCGTACGTCGAGAGCGTCGGCGATCGTAGCGCGATCCGGCTCGCCGACGTCGCGCATCCGGCTGTGTCGCGCGCGCTCACCGCATGCCCCGGAAGGCGCTGCGAGGAGAACGACATCGCGTGGTCGCCGGACGGCCGGCGAATCGCGTTCGTCACCGCGGATGCGAAGGGGCAGACGCAAATCGCGGTCGTCGACTTCGCGGCGAGTGCGGGAGGCGGCGCGAGCGCAGGCGCGGCGCGCGTGATCACGCAGGCGAAGGGGCCGTTGTCGACGCCGCGGTGGTCGCCCGACGGAACGCAGATCGCGTTTCTGTACTCGCCGGGCGCGCCGAAGACGCCCAGCCCGCTGAACCCGTCGACGCCCGATGCCGGCGTCGTCGGCGGGACGGTGTACGAGCAACGGCTCGCGGTGGTTTCCGCGAGCGGCGGCGCGATTCGTCTCCTCGGGCCGAAGGACCTGAACGTGTACGAGTTCGACTGGTCGCCGGACGGAACGCGGTTCGCGGCGAGCGCGGCGCACGGGAACGGCGATGCGAACTGGTGGGTCACCGAGCTGTACGCTATCGATCTTGCGAGCGGTACCGCAACGAAGATCCATCATCCCGCGCTGCAGATGGCGTCGCCGCGCTGGTCGGGCGACGGGAAGCGGATCGCGTACATCGGCGGGCTGATGAGCGACGAAGCGATCACGGGCGGCGACGTGTACGTCGTCGCGGCGAGCGGCGGCGAAGCGGTCGACGTCACGCCGAACCTGAAGGCGTCGGTGACGACGATCGCGTGGAACCGCTCGGCGAAGAGCATCCTCGCGACGGAGCTGGCCGGCGACCGGATGGTGATCGCGACGATCGACGCCGACGCGAAGACGCAGAAACAGCTCTGGAGCGGTCAAGAGACGATCTACGCGACTGGGTTCGCGGGACTCGCGCCGGGCGACGCGGGCGTGTCGGTCTCGCGCGACGGGAAGGTCGCCGCGACGATCCGGCAGTCGATTACCGCACCGCCGGAGATCGCGATCGGCACGCTCGGCGCGATGCACAACGTGACCTCGGCAAACGCACACGCGCGGCGGCTGACCGGACCGGCGCGCAGCTTGACATGGATCAGCGAAGGCGCGAACGTGCAAGGCTGGTTGATCTTTCCGCCCGACGCGAAACCCGGCGTGACATATCCGATCGTGACCTACGTGCACGGCGGCCCGGCGTTCGCGCACTATCCGCTCTATCCGAGCGGTCCGTTCGCGTTCGAGGCGTCGCTGGCGGCGCGCGGCTACATCGTCTTCGAGCCGAACCCGCGCGGCAGCTACGGCCAAGGTGAAGCGTTCACGCGCGCCAACGTGAAAGACTTCGGTTACGGCGATCTGCGCGACATCCTGATCGGTCTCGACGCCATCAACCAAACGATCCGCGTCGATCCGAAACGGGTGGGGATCTTCGGCTGGAGTTACGGCGGATATATGACGATGTGGGCCGTCACGCAGACCGGCCGCTTCAAAGCCGCGGTGAGCGGCGCGGGGTTGTCGGACTGGCTGAGCTACTACGGCACGAACGAGATCGACACGTGGATGATCCCGTACTTCGGCGCCAGCGTTTACGACGATCCGTCGGTCTACGCAAAGAGCTCACCGATCAATTTCATCAAGGCGGTGAAGACCCCGACGCTTATGGTCGCCGGCGACCGCGACGCCGAAGTCCCCGTCACGCAATCCTACGAATACTGGCACGCTTTACGCGATCTCGGCATTCCGACGCAGCTCGTGATCTACCCCGGCGAAGGACACCTCTTCTACAAACCCGCCGACCAGCTCGACGTCGCACGCCGGATAACCGGTTGGTTCGACCGCTGGCTACGGTAGGAAGCGCTGATTCGGCCGCAATTCTGCGCATTGCGAATGCGTTAAGACGGCATGAGCAAGACCACTGTACTCGACGTCGTGCGCCCGGTTGCTGTCGGACTCGGTATCTTCGGAGCGACTGCTGCGATCGGAGCGGCGCAAGCAACGAATCCGTGCGCGACGTCCACCACAACCACACCATCCGGTACGCTGACGACCACAACCGTCAACACGCCGTACGGCCCGCAGACCTGGACGACGTTCGACCCGGCGTACAACAATGTCTCATCGTGGCAGACTACCTGGGACACCGGCGCGTTTGACCGTAACCACGTGATGGTGGGCACTGTCAGCAAATACGCGAAGTCTCGCCTGACGCTCACGGACCCGGCGGGAGACGTGACGACGATCGACCTCAAAGAGGGAACCGTGATCAATCCGACCGGCGCGACCCCGACCGCCGGGCAGCGCGTCGCCGTCTTCGGCTACTGGTCGAACGGCACGTTCATCGCAAACCGCGTCGTCCTGCACGGCTAACCCGAACGAACTGCTCTATCACAACGAAAGCCCGGCGAAACTCTTGCCGGGCCTTTTCGTCGCCGTCATCCCGCGCTTGGCGAAGGATGATCGTCGAAGAGCGACGGGCCGGGGTGGGGTTCGTAGCCTTCGATTTGAAGGAGGCGGAGTTTGGTGGTGATGCCGCCGGGGCCGGAGAAGCCGTGCATGCGGCCGTCCGACGCGACGACGCGGTGGCACGGGACGACGATCGGGAACGGGTTTCGGCCGAGAGCCTGGCCGACGGCGCGCGCGTCCTTCGGCGTGCCGACTCGCGCGGCGATATCGCCGTAGGTCAGCGTGCGGCCCGGAGCGATCGTGCGCGTGATTTCATAGACGCTGCGGTTGAACTCGGGCAGGTCGTGCATGTCGAGGTCGACGCCCGAGAGGTCCACCGGCTCGCCGCGCAGCAGCGAGCGGATCGCTTCGATCGCGCGCGTGACGTCGGGCGGCGGCGCGGCCTCCGAAGCGCCCGGAAAGCGTTGCTGCATTCGCGCTCGCGTGGCCGATGCGGTCGACTCGGGCAGGCTCACGCCGACGCAGCCGTGTGTGCCCCAGGCGATTCCGCAGTGACCGATCTCCGTTTCAAAGACCGCGTATTCTTTCTGGCTCATGGTATTGCTGCTAAGAACACCGGCCGGCGAAGGCGCGTTGCGCCGAGGATTGCTCGCATAATCGAGGCCCGCTTGAGGCCTCGATTCAAGGGGTGGGCGTAGGCGGCGCCTGACGGCGGGCGGGTGCGTTGAGTCGTACGAGCTCATCGTCCGCTGCCGAAAGAACGGCCTTCGCCGCATCCAGATATCGCGATCCTTTGTGATCGGTGCTGTGATACGCGTTGTTGCCGATGTTGACGTCGCTGGACTGCGTGTACGTTTGACCCATCGGCTGCCAGGCCACGACCTCTTGCGCGAGCGCGTGTGCGTCTCGCAGGGCGGCGACGGCGCTCTTCGTGTCGCCGACGGCCGCGAGGACGCGCCCTTCGACGACGAGGAACTGTGCGGCGCGCGTGCGGTCGTAGTTCATGTAGGGTTCTTCGTACGTGCGGGTCTTGGCTTCGGAGAGGCACGTCATGTACGCATCGACGGCTCCGCGGACCGCCGCGAGTATCTTCGCGCCGTCGTTGCGCGCGGACGCATCGTGGAACTCGACGAGCTTGGGCACCGCTCGCGGACAGACTAGGTCGGTCGGCGGGTCCGCGGCCGCCGTCGCGATCGGCGCGGCGGCGACCAGGGCGGCGAACGAGACGGCAATTCCGAAGCCGAACGAGCGCATCCGGCGTAGATTCAAGACCGGCCCCGGTCGACGCCTGCGGTGTCCGGCCCCTCGCCGCCGGCGCGCTTGACCGCGGTGACGAGCGGGCGGTCGACATCGGGCGGGAGCTCGCTCAGCTCCCAGCGCGAAACCTCCG
Organism: Candidatus Elarobacter sp.; assembly: GCA_035939295.1. Taxonomy (GTDB): domain Bacteria; phylum Vulcanimicrobiota; class Vulcanimicrobiia; order Vulcanimicrobiales; family Vulcanimicrobiaceae; genus Vulcanimicrobium. Next base: position 11,874 of record DASZGA010000378.1, read on the forward strand.
GGTCGAAGCCGGCCTCCCGCAGCGCGGCAAGCATGTCATCCAGCTCGAACAGTCCGTTTCTGTGCACGTCAGTGACGATGCGCGTGCCTTCGGCGTCGCGAATCAGGAAGACGAACGTGGCCTCGAACCACGTGTCCGCCGGATCCGGATCGTAGTCGACGATCACCGTCGTAACCGCAACGCCGTCACGAACGACGGTCTCTGCCTCGGTCGCGTGCTGAACGAAACATTGACGGACTTCCTCGGGCAGCGTGACGAGCACCCCGCCCGGCTTCAGGTGACGCGCCGCAGTCCGGTATGCGAGGAGCAGGTCGCCAATCGAGGTCATGTAGGCCGAGGCGTCGTGCAGCAAGACGGCGTCGAACGTCGTGCCCAGATCGGCGGTTCGGATGTCGCCGACCGTGTACTCGACGTCGGGGTTGACGATGCGCGCGTACTCGACCATCTGCGGGCTGATGTCGAAGCCGGTTACTCGGTAGTATCGCTTCAGCTGATAGTCGATCGAGCCGCCGCCGCTTCCCATGTGCAGCACCGACGCGCCGTCCGGCACGCCGTGTCGCGCGAAACGGCGGCGGAACGTCTCGACCTCTTCCACATACGCGTCGGGT
>DASZGA010000379.1:0-4588 GCA_035939295.1 Candidatus Elarobacter sp.
CGAGCGCGTCTTCGGCAGCTCTTGCGTGAACGTCAGGTACTTCGGGCGGGTGAACTTGCCGAGCTTCTCGGCGACGTGATCGCGCAGCTCGTCGGCGAGCTGCGGCGAGCCGGTCGCGTGCGATTTCAGCGAGACGAACGCGCAGATCGCCTGCCCGGTGATGTCGTCGAGCTTGCCGGTGACGGCGGCTTCGGCGACGTCGGGATGGTCGACCAGCGCCGACTCGACCTCGGTCGTCGAGATGCGGTGGCCGCTGACGTTCATCACGTCGTCGATGCGGCCGAGGAACCAGTAGTCGCCGTCTTCGTCGCGCTTGCAGCCGTCGCCGGCGAGATACTTGTGCTGGAACTTCGACCAGTACGTCTGCACGTACCGCTGGTCGTCGCCGTAGATTCCGCGCAGCATCGAAGGCCACGGACGCGTCAGCACGATGTACCCGCCGCCGCCGAGCGGGACCGATTCGCCCTTTTCGTTGACGACGTCGGCTTGAATTCCCGGGAACGGTTTGCCGGCACAACCCGGCTTGAGCGTGGAGATTCCGGGGAGCGGCGTGATCATGATCGCGCCGGTCTCGGTCTGCCACCACGTGTCGACGATCGGGCAGCGGCCACCGCCGATGTGCTCGTGGTACCAGATCCACGCCTCGGGATTGATCGGTTCGCCGACACTTCCCAACAGCCGCAACGACGACATGTCGTGCTTGGCCGGATACTCCGGTCCCCACTTCATGAAGGTGCGGATCGCGGTCGGCGCAGTGTAGAGGATCGTGACCTTGTAGCGCTCGGCGATCTCCCAGAGCCGGTCCTTGTCGGGGAAGTCGGGCGTCCCTTCGTAGATCACGCTGGTCGCGCCGTTGCACAGCGGGCCGTACACGATGTACGAGTGCCCGGTGACCCAGCCGATGTCGGCCGCGCACCAGTACACGTCGTCGTCTTCCTTCAAATCGAAGACGAGCTTGTGCGTCGCCGTCACGCCGGTGAGGTAACCGCCGGTGGTGTGCTTGATTCCCTTCGGCTTCGCCGTCGTCCCCGACGTATAGAGAAGGTAGAGCAAGTCTTCGGCGTTCATCTGCTCGGGCTCGCACGCCGAAGGCTGATCCTTCACGACGTCGTCCCACCAGATGTCGCGCCCGGTCTCCATCTCGATCGGGTCGCCGACGCGCTTCGCGACGACGACATGTTTCAGCGACGGCATCCCCTTCGCGATCGCCTCGTCAACGTTTGCTTTGAGCGGGACTTTCTTGCCGCGCCGCCAGCCGTAGTCGGCGGTGATGATCGCGACGCACTCGCTGTCGTTGACGCGGTCGACGATCGAGTCGGGCGAGAAGCCGCCGAAGATCACCGAATGCGCCGCGCCGATCCGCGCGCACGCCAGCATCGCGACGGGCAGCTCGACGATCATCGGCATGTAGACGGCGACGCGGTCGCCCTTCTTGATCCCGAGCTTGCGCAGACCGTTCGCGAACCGGCAGACTTCGTCGAGGAGCTGGCCGTACGTCACCGTCCAGCGGTCGCCGGGCTCGCCTTCGTAGTAGAACGCGATCTTCGCGGCTTTGCCGGCCTTCACGTGACGGTCGAGCGCGTTGACCGACGCGTTGAGCTCGCCGTCGGCGAACCACTTCGCGAACGGCTCGTTCCATTCGAGCGTCTTCGTGGGCGGGGTCATCCACTCGAGCCGCTCGGCCCACGACTTCCACCAGGCAAGGTAGTCGCGCTCGGCCTCTTCGTAGATCCCGGGCTTCGCGTTCGCTTGCGCGGCGAACTCGGGCGGCGGCGGGAAGCGGCGCGCTTCGCTGAAGAGCGCCTCGATGGCATCGCTTTGCGTCGGCGTCGACATGGGCGCGGGATTCTCTTGCGCGGGGCGGCTGCCTTCCGGCGGCGAACGAGGGTCATGCGATATGGTCCGCTGGTTCGACGGTTTCTACGGAGGGCTGATCGCGGGTGTGACGAGCGCGCTGTTCTACGCGGTCGTCGCGGTCGCGTGGCTGCACGAGACGACGCTCGGCGCGTTCTTCGCGCAGGTCGCGCAGGCGCTGCCGCCGTTTCACGGTGCGGCCGTCTCAACGCCGCTGATCGGGCTCGGCGTGGTCTGCTATCTGCTGCTCGCCGGGGCGTTCGGGATCGTCTACGCGCTCCTCGCCCGGCGGCTCTCGTCGATGTGGCAGGCGCCGACCTCGGTGCTGTGGGGGCTGTTCTACGGCCTGGTCGTCTGGTGGCTCCTCAACGACGTCCTGGTGCCCCTCACCGGGGCCTTGGTCGTCCAGCCGCTATGGGAAGGGATGGTCGGGACGATAATCTTCTATGGGGTCGTTCTTTCCGAGCTCACCACGATGGCCCACCGCCGGGCGGCCGGGGCTGCGCCTTGACCCCCCGCCCCGGGGATGGTACGCTGAGGTGAAGCCTGGCACTCCTGTGTGCCGACTGCTAACGGTGCCCTGGTGAACGACAAGCGCGACCTCGACAAACGAAAGGCTTTCATCCTCGCCACCGTCGTGTACGAGTACATCAACACGGCGGAACCGGTCGGCTCGGTCACGCTTACGCAGAAGTACAACTTGGGCGTCTCATCGGCGACAATCCGCAACGAGATGGCGGAGCTTGAGGCTGAAGGCTATCTGGTCCAGCCGCACACCTCGGCGGGCCGCGTCCCCTCCGACGCCGGCTACCGCACCTACGTCGACCGGCTGATGCAGCCGGAGGCGCTGACCAAGGACGACGCGCGCCGCATCCGCGACCAGTTCCGCGACGCGTCGCGCGAGCTCGACGACGTGATCGAGCAGACCACCCGTCTGCTCTCCGGGCTCTCGGGCAACTTGGCGATCGCGATCGCGCCTTCGCGCGACACGCACGCGTTCAAGCACGTCCAGCTCATCTGGCTCTCGCCACGCACCAGCCTCGTCGTCGTCGTGACGTCGGGCGGCGTCGCCGCGCAGCGCGTCTTCGAATGGCCGGCCGACGTCGGCGCCGACGATCTGACCCGGCTTTCGAACGCGCTGAACTCACGCTTCGGCGGCCGCGTGATGGAAGAGATCGCTCCCGCGAACGTCGACGCGGTGTGCGCCGAGCTGAACGTCGCGGCGGAGATTCGCGACGCGGTTCGCAGCGTGTTCGCCAGCGCGCGCCAGACCGGTGAGCCGGAGATCGCCGCCGCCGGCGCGCAGAATTTGCTCGACCAGCCGGAGTTTCACGACTTGCGCAAGCTGCGCGCGATCCTGCGGATCGTCGAAGAGCAGCGCACGCTCTACGATCTGATCGCCGACGAGCTCGCGGCGGAGAACACGGCGAATGCCGACGCCTCGCCGCACGTGCGGATCGGCCACGAGCTTCGCGCCGACGAGCTCGCGGAGTGCAGCGTCGTCACCGTACCGTACCGCTTCGGCGACCGCGCGGTCGGGATGCTCGCCATCCTCGGCCCGCGCCGGATGCCGTACGGCCGCCTCATTGCGCTCGCGTCGGGGACGGCCCGCTCGCTGGGCGAGCACCTCAACGACGTCGAAATAAGGTAGCATGCCCGCGGACTATTACGAAGTACTGGGCGTGGCGCGCGACGCCGACGACAGCACGATCAAACGTGCGTACCGTCAGCTTGCGCGCAAGTACCATCCCGACGTCGCGCAGGACAAGAGCGCGGCGGAGACCCACTTCAAAGCGATCAACGAAGCGTACGAAGTTCTTTCGGACGCGCAGAAGCGGGCGAACTACGACCGCTTCGGCCATGCCGGCGTGCAGGGCGGCGTCGGTGGGGGCGGGTTCGGGCCGTTCGGCGCCGAGGGGTTCGGCGACATCTTCGACATGTTCTTCGGTGCGGCGCGCGGCGGCGCGCAGCAGCGCCGCAACGGGCCTTCGCGCGGAAGCGACCTGCGGTACGACGTCGAGATCACGCTGGAAGAAGCGTACGCCGGAACGACGCGCGAGATCACGTTCCGCCATCTCTCGACCTGTGCGACCTGCCGCGGCAACGGCGCCGAGCCCGGGACGCTGATCGTCCCCTGCGACCGCTGCAGCGGAACGGGGATTCAGCGCCAGGTGCGTCAGACGCCGCTCGGCCAGTTCGTCACCCAGACGACGTGCACGAAGTGCAGCGGCGACGGGCAGATCGTGCAGACGCCGTGCTCGGTGTGCCGCGGGCGCGGCCGCGTCGAGCAGGAGAAGGCGCTGCAGGTGCGGATCCCGCCGGGCGTGGACGACGGCTCGCGGATTCGCATCAGCGGAAGCGGCGAAGCGGGGATCCGCGGCGGCGCCGACGGCGACCTCTACGTCTACCTGAGCATCGCGCCGCACCCGGTGTTCCGCCGCGACGGACTCGACGTTTTGATCGACGTCCCGGTCTCGTTCCCGCAGGCCGCGCTTGGCGGCGAGATCTTCGTGCAGTCGCTCGACGGCACGATCCCGCTCGCGCTCAACGCAGGCACGCAAAGCGGCTCGCAATACCGTCTCCGCGGCCGTGGGATGCCGAGCGTCCGCGGCGGCGCAAAAGGCGACGAGCTCGTCACCGTCCACGTCGTCGTCCCCACGAAGATCAGCAAACGCGAACGCGAGCTCCTCGAGGAATACGCCCGCGCCGGCGGCGACCAAATCGAAGAAAAGTC
>DASZGA010000380.1:0-4777 GCA_035939295.1 Candidatus Elarobacter sp.
CGGTTTCACCCTGATCGAGATCGTTATCACAATCGGCATCGTCGCGACCACGGTCGCCGCCGGCATCGGCCTCTCGCTGGCGTCCCGCTCCTTCGGCGTAGCGGCCGCAGCGACCGAGTTCGACCACCTCATCGACAGCGCCAGAACGATGTCACGCGAGCTCCAAGGCGCAACCGTAGCCTTCGTCCCCGACGCCTACGGCGACGGCACCGAAGTGCGCGTGTACGCTGGAACCGCAAACAGATCACCCGTGCTGACGACGTTGCCGCCCCTCTACACTCACGCGGTCATCGAAGAAGCCGAATCGCTCGGCAAAGCGCCATTCGCATTTGTCGTCCACGTCAACGGCGCACTCGGCGGACACCCCGGCTTCCGCATCGGCACAAACAGCAACTCAACCGAGATCGGCTGCCCCGCAAAAGGCGCGTTCCATTTCATCATCCACGTCAACGGCGGATCCGCAGACCGCTTCATCCCCTGCCGCACTACGCTCGCATCAACCGGCCCCGCAACCCTAACAACATGGCCCGCCGCCACACCAGCACCAAACCCAACCCCATGCGCCACCACATCATGCGCACCCGCATCGCTCCCCACCGCACCATCATCAACGCCAACCTGCCCACCAAACTACACAACAACCCCCACCGGCTGTACCCCAACACCGCCACCCCAACCCGGGCCCCGATACCACGTAACCATATCCCTAGCATCGCCAACCATGACCGTCGGCGGAACAGACACCTTCACCGCCCAAGCAACACTAACAAATCCCAGCAGCGTCCCGCCCGGAACACCGTCGTCAATACCCGTCGCAATACAGCAAACAACGGCCGCCATCTGCACAGCATCACCGGCCGGCGCACAACCGTCTGGCGCAACATTCACGGTGAATGCGGCGTCATCCGGGACATGCACCGTCGTTGCGCAAGCTGACGTATCCGGAATAGCAAAGGCTTTTGCGGACCAGGCCACCGTTTCTATCCCCGTTTCCTTGTCGCCTGGGCCACCGACAACACAGAGCCCGGCACCATGTGACCTTCTGGCTCGCGGAAAGTGCTACCAACGTGTCGTCGATAGGACGGCGCAGATATTCGACAAGTATGTCTTCCCGGACGAGACGTGCGCCGATCCAAACGCGCCATGCCGTTACGTCGACTCAGTAAGAGCCATAACGTTAAATTCACCGTACACGTTCTTGCCAGCTATCCCGCCCGTCAACTCAGACCACGAACTCCTTTTCAGAATCGAAGCTGTGCAAAGCGTCTTGGCAGGATGCCTACCATATAGCGCCTTTGCCAATTTGCCGGCAGATATACCGATCAATTGGATGGTCGGTGGCACGGGTGGACCCGCCGACCCTCCGCTCGGCTTTGGAGAACCTTCGCAGTACATAACGCTGAATCACGTCAGCTCAGGAATGCCAAACGCAGCAACATTCGACGCGATCAATCCGTGGCCGCTAAGTACAACGTTGCCGCAAATGTTTGAAGCGGTGGCAAACCACAACGTTGGCGATGTGCAAATGTTCACATTCTCGGCCGCAAGCATCACCGTGCCGGACGAAATTGTATGGTTTCCCGACTTCCCCGGATGCGATGTCTCAGGCGAAGCCTATGCGCCAGCGCAGTATGGGGTCGTACAGGTGGAACTCGTTTTTGAGATATTTCAAGCTCGGCCGTGAGGCGCCGACAAAAAGATGGGGCCGCGCGCAGCGCGACCCCTCTTGCTTTGGAGACAACAGCGAAGTCTTTTAGAATCCGAAACCCAACGTCTGCTCTACGACTCCGATCAAGTTCAAACCGCCAGCCGGTCCATCGAATGCATATAGCTGCACCACATACGGCTGTCCAGCAACAGCAGCCGGTGCTGCGATCGACGTGATCGGGACGGGGTTTCCGGCTGCAACGCCGGTGCCGTCGTAGAAGCCGGCCGGAATACCGGCGATTCCGGACACAACTACACCATTCTGCACCGACCCCGTCTGGCTGGACGGTGTCGCGGCTGCGACGTTGCCGGCGCCGGTGAGGACCACGGCGGCGGCGCACGGCGTCACGGTGGTGGTGCATTGGCCAAAGCCGACACGCTTTGCCGGAGGTCCGGCGTCGAACGCCGGTGCGGCGTTGTGCGAGATCACTTCGGGGCCGGCAGCTCCGGTCGGGAACAACGGGTCCGCGTAGACGTAGAGGCCGAGCGTGCCGCTGCCTTTCGTTCCGCCGAGGACGATGGACCAGCGATTCGCGTTGCCGGGCGTCGTCAGCGTCGTCACCGCGATCGCTGACGTGCCGAAGTACGGCCCCGGAGCGGTCGAGCACTCCAGGCCGGCATTGGTCCCCGGCACGAGGCCCGGATACACCGACACCGTGTGCGTGATGCCACCGGTGACCGCGTAGAGCCCGGTGGCAAATCCGCCGTACACGGCCCGCGCGTTGAGGGTTCCCCACGGCTGATTGTCGACACAGACGTCCACGGCGGCCGCAGCCGCATCGGGCGACCCGTCGAGGAACCGCAACAGCGTTTGGCCGTTGGAGCCGCTTTGGAACGTGCCGGAGGTGGCACCGCCTTGATTCGGCGGACCCGCAAACGGCAGCGAGGTACCGCTCCCGTTCGAGCAGGCGGACAGCGTCACGGCGAACGCGCCCAGCACAGCCAGGCGGGCGAGGAGACTACGCATGCGTGGAGTGACCTCTCAAAGAGCCGAAGGCGAACGACGACGCGGGGATACGCAAGAAGCGTCCGCCGGTCGACCGCGACGTTGGATTCCGAAGCGAGTGAATCCTCCGCTCCGTCAGCGAGACGGAGCGAGCCGCGCGGCTAAATCTGCCGTTAACAATTCGATCATCGCGCGTGGATCGTCGATCCGGCCCGTCACGACGGCCTCGAAGCCACGAACCGCGGCCTCGTAGCCGTACTTCGCCCGCCGCTCGCCGATCCGCCGCGCGATCGGCCGCAGCGCCCGCTCCCGCCAGCGGTGGCGCGCCGGCAGCTCGCCCCCGCCAGGCCGCGCCAGCTCCCACAGCAGCGCGAAATCGGTCGCGAGCGCGCTGGCCAGCGGGACCCCGGCGCCCCGCGGGTCGTTCGCGAACAGCTCGAAGGCGATCGCCAGCGCCTCGTCGGCCCGGCCCTCGACCACCGCCGCGGCGTACTGCCACGCCTTCGGGTCCTCGACGCTCAGGCTCTCGCGCTCCAGATCGGCGACGGTGATCGTCTTCCCGCCGAGCGCGAGCTTTTCCAAATCATTTCGGATCGAGCCGACGTCGCTGTCGCTCTCCGCGAGCATCATTACGACGCGCGGCTGCGCTTTCGCCCCGAGCCGCTCCAGCGTCTCGCGCACGAAGCGCTCGCGCACGTCGGCGTTCGGCGTCGTGTCGATCCGCAGCGCCTTGCGCCCTGCGAGCTGGCCGTACGGCTCGGGCTTCGTCTTTTTCGCCGGCGGAAACAGATCCTCGAGCACGAGCGTGTTCCCGGCCGGAACGTTCTCCGCGACCGACCACAGATCGCGCCGCGGTTGCGCGCGCAAACGCTGACAGTTGCGAACGACGACGACGCGCCGGTCTGCCAAGAACGGCATCGCGTTCACCGCATCGCCCGCGGCTCGGCCGATCGCTTCGTTCTCCGGCCCGTCGAAGATATCGCAGTTCAGCGCGCGGATATCTTCGGGAAGGAGCCGGTCGAGCACCGCGTCGAGCGCGCGCTGCGCGAGGATCGGGTCCTCGCCTTCGATGATGACGAGGCCGTCGATCTTCGGCTCTTTGTCGAGAAAATCGTAGAACTTCACGCGACGGGCAGCGGGACGCGCGGGCGGTGCTGCAGGTCGGCAATTGCGTCGGCGTACGGCGCGCGCACGACGCCGTACTCGGTGATGAACCCGCTGATCAACCGGCCCGGCGTCACGTCGAACGCCGGGTTGTACACGGAATCGTCGGCGGCGATTCGCACTTCGTCCGCGGAACGTTCCTCGATTGGGATCTGGTCGCCCGACTCCAGCGCGAAGTCGAACGTCGAGCGCGGCGCTGCGACGTAGAACGGAATCCCGTGATGCGCCGCCGCGATCGCAACGCCGTACGTGCCGATCTTGTTCGCGGTATCACCGTTGCGCGCGATGCGATCGGCACCGACGACGACCGCGCGCACCGCTTTGCGCTGCATCGTGATCGCCGCGGCGCTGTCGACGATCAGCGTCGCCGGGACGCCGGCTTCGCGCAGCTCGAACATCGTCAGGCGCGCGCCTTGCAGCAGCGGCCGCGTCTCGTCGACGAAGACGTGCAGCGCTTTCCCCGCCCGGTGCGCTACGACGAAACAGCCGAGCGCGGTTCCGTCGCCGCCGGTCGCGATCGGCCCGGTGTTGCAGTGCGTGAGCACGTTTCCCCGCACCGGGAACAGCTCCACCGACGCTTCGGCGATCCGCCGGTCGACGTCGCGCTGCTCCTCGTGGATCCGCCGCGCCTCCGCCAGCTCCTCACCGGCCGGAGCGGCCAGCACGCGGTCGACCGCCCAGGCCAGGTTGACCGCCGTCGGCCGAGCCGCGCGAATCCGCGCCGCTGCGTCTTCGTAGGCGGCTCGGTCGCCGACGTACAGCTGCGCAGCGAGGGCGACGCCGTACGCGCCGAAGATCCCGATCGCCGGGGCGCCGCGCACCGCGAGGGTGCGAATCGCCTCGACGACCGCGTCGACGCTGGGCGCGCGCTCGCGCACGACGGCGCGCGGAAGCGCCCGCTGATCGAGAAACCCGACGGCATCGCCGTCGTACCAGACCGAATCCACGACGAGGCGGATT
>DASZGA010000381.1:0-6513 GCA_035939295.1 Candidatus Elarobacter sp.
TGGATCGCGAACGGGTCGGTGACGCCGTCGCCGTAGCCGGCGGCGACGATGCGATTCGAGATCTCGCCGAGCGCGGTGTTGCAGACGATGACGCGCACGCCGCGCGCGAGCAGCGCCGGAATCGAGCGGTCGCCGCGCGGCCCGGCGACGGCGGCTGCGTGCGACCACGGATTTCCTTGCGATGCGTCTGCAGTAAGAAAGTCGGCTTTGAAGGCTTTAACGATCTCGCCGAGCTTGTGCGTGCGCCACGCCGTGTCGTCGAGCCCCAGCGTCGCCGCTGATCCGAACAGCACCACGGCGATCTGCGCGTTCGCGCGCGGCTCGCCCCAGCCGCTCTCGAACCCGTTGAGCGTGTTTACCGCGTACTGCAGCACCGCGGCGTCGTTGACGCGCGCCGCGCCGATGGCCTGACGGTGCTTCGCGCGACTCCGAATCCGCGCGACGAACGCCGCCTCGTCAAGAATCGTCGCGCCCGCCGCGCTCGCGGGTGCTGCTATGGCCCCGACGGCTAGCGCCGAGACCGCACCGGCCGCAAGGAACTCGCTTCGCTTGCTCATGCGAAAACGAATACACGAAATCGTATAAGCTGACCTGCGGCTTGGGACTAGTTGATCCGCTCCGTGCGCGTGATGAGGACGTTGCCGGGGCGGTTCGATGGCGTCGACATGTCGGATTCGAGACCCGCCGTGCCGCGGGTTCGATTCCCGCCCGCTCCAGGCTCGTCGCTTTACCGCGGCGGAACGGTGTGATAGGATGACTTCACGTCGGGTCTCGAATCTGTGTCACACCATAACGAGCACCGCGTCGAAAGGCGCGGTGCTCGGGCCTTTTTTATAGCAGGTGTCGTAGCGCTAAGCCCAGCGCCGACAGGCTCAGCGCCGTTGCCAGCAGTGTGATCAATGCGGGCGAGGAGATGCGCTTTGCGATGGCGGGGCCGACGCTGCCGCCGACGAGGCCGCCGAGGACGAGCGGGAGGGTGAAGATCCAGTCGACGTGGCCTTCGAGCGCGTGCGTCACGACGCCGACCGGTGCTGTCGTCGTGATGACGAATGCGCTCGTCGCGGTCACGACGTGCGGCGGCATGCGCGCGGCGATCAGGAGCAGCGGGATCAGCACCACGCCTCCGCCGATCCCGAACAGCGAGGAGAAGAAGCCGATTCCGACGCCGGCGACCACGCCGATCCACGGGATGTGCGCGAAGGTGGGCTCGTCGAGCGGACGGGAGACGATCGTGCGCCGCCGCACGACCAGGATCGCCAGCACGACGAGCACGATCCCGTACGCGAAGTCGAACCCCGTCGGCGACAATCTTCGCACCGCGAAGACGCCGAGGATGCTACCGGGTACAGCGCCGATCGTGAACGGTAGCGCGAGCCGCATGTCGACGACGCGGTCGCGCAGGTAGCCGAACGTCGACGCCGTCGTGTTCGCCAGCACGAGGATCAGCGACGTCCCGGCGACTTGGGCCGGCGGCACGCCGTAGAGGATCCGCAGCACCGGGATGATCACGAAACCGCCGCCCAGGCCGACCAGCGATCCGAAGATGCTCGCTGCGACGCCGATCAGAAACAGGGCGAGCGCGCTGAGCGGCGTCACCGTGCGTGGTTCCGAGCGCCGGCGAAACTAGCTCTGGACGCGCCCGATGTAGCGCCGGTCGCGCGTGTCGATTCGGATCACGTCGCCGGGGTTGACGAACAGCGGGACGTTCACCGTAGCGCCGGTTTCGAGCTTCGCCGGCTTCGTCGTGCCGGTCGCGGTGTCGCCTTTGAACCCGGGATCGGTCTCCTCGACCTTGAGCTCGACGTGCGCCGGGAGGTCGGCGCCGATCGGCGTTCCGTCGTGGAACTGCACCGCGATTCGCATCCCGTCTTTGAGGAAGTCCGCGGGATCGCCGATCACGTCGCGCTGCAGCGTGAAGTTCTCGTAGGTCTCGTTGTCCATGAAGTGGTAGCCGTCGGCGTCGTTGTAGAGCATCTGCATGTCGCGGTTGTCGACCGTCGCGCGCTCGAGCTTTTCGCCGGCGCGGAAGGTGCGCTCGACCGTCGAGCCGGTCTTCACGTTCTTCAGACGCGTCCGCACGAACGCGGCGCCCTTCCCGGGCTTCACGTGCAGGAACTCGATGACGGTCCATAACTGACCGTCGATGACGATGGTGACGCCGTTTCTAAAATCGTTCGATGAGATCATGACTGGCGCCCGGCCTTCAGCAACGACAATCGGTTTTCCGTCCCGGTTCGCAAGCGCTCGAGGTTGTCGCGGTGGCGATAGATGATGATCAGCGCGGAAACGATCCCGTAGACGAGCCCTTCCCTGCCGAGCCCGAACCACAGCACCGGCCCCATCGCGATCGCGCCGAGGATCGAGCCGACCGACGCATAGCCGCAAGCGAGCACCGCGGCGAGCCAGACCAATGCGAAGGCGATCCCGGCCGGCCACCAGAGCGCGATTACCGTCCCCAAGAGGGTCGCCACACCCTTGCCGCCCTTGAAGCCCAGGAACGGCGACCAGCAGTGGCCGACGACCGCCGCAAACGCTGCCAAGGTCGCCGGCAGCGTTCCGCCGAGCGCGCCGGCCGCCAGGACCGGAGCGAACCCTTTGAGCGCGTCGAGCGCGAGGACGGCCAAGGCCCCGCGCTTGCCGAGCGTCCGCAGCGCGTTGGCCGCGCCGATGTTCCCGCTTCCGGCGTTGCGGATGTCCGTTCCGTAGAACGCGCGCGAGACGAGGATGCCGAACGGGATCGCGCCGACGAAGAACGCCACGACGACCGCGGCGACGGAGATCGCAACCACGTTCACGGGCGCTGTTCCCCGAACCGGCCGCCGTGCTCGCCCTCGTCGCGGCGCGAGCGGAACTCGAACGTCAACGGAACCCCCTCGAAGTCGAACTCGCTGCGGATCGTATTCTCCAGAAAACGCTTGTACGAAGCGGTGACGAGGTCCGGGTCGTTGACGTGGAAGACGAACAGCGGCGGATGCGTCTGCGGCTGCGAGACGTACAGCATCTTGAGCGGCTTGCCGGAGTGGATCGGCGGCGGATGCGCCAGGACGGCGTCGCGCACGATCGCGTTGAGCTTCGCCGTCGGCACGCGCCGGTCGAGATTCTCGGCGACCTTCTCGACCACCGGCATCAGCGACTGCAAGCGCCGCTTCGTCAGCGCCGAGAGGAACGTCACCGGCGCGAACCGCGCGAACGGCATCTGCTCGTGGATCTCCTTCGCGAGCTCCGGCTGCGAGTACTCGCCGAGCTCGCGCACGAGATCGTACTTGTTCCCGACGATCACCAGCGCTTTGCGCTCCTCGAGCGCGATTCCGGCGAGGCGGCGGTCCTGATTCGTCGGTCCCGTCATCGCGTCGATCAGGAGGATCGCGACGTCGCTGCGCGCGATCGCCTTGAGCGAGCGCAGCGACGAATAGTATTCGATCGAGCCGTGATGACCCGGCTGCTTGCGCACGCCGGCGGTGTCGATCAGGCGAAACGTGCGGCCTTTCCAGGTGTACAGCGTGTCGATCGCGTCGCGCGTCGTCCCCGGGACGTCGGAGACGATCGCGCGCTCTTCGTTGAGCAGCGCGTTCAGCAGCGACGACTTCCCGACGTTCGGGCGGCCGATCAGTGCCAAGGAAAGCTCCGCTTCGCCGAGGTTCGAAGGATCTTCGGGCGGGAGCCGCTCGACGATCGCGTCGAGCAGATCGCCGGTTCCGTCGCCGTGCAGCGCCGAGACGCCGTACGGCTCGCCGAAACCGACCCCGCCGAACTCCGCATGGATCGATGCGGCGGCGCGGGGCGACTCGATCTTGTTCGCGACGATGACCACCGGCTTGCGCGTGCGGCGCAGAATCTGCGCGACGTCTTGATCGACCGGCGTCAGCCCCGACTGCGCGTCGACGACGAACACGATCACGTCGGCGTCGCGCGCCGCGGACTCGGCTTGCGCTTGCGTCCCCTGTGCGATCGCGTCCTCGGGATCGACGTCGGTATCGATCCCGCCGGTGTCGACCAGCGTGAAGGTGCGGTTGTTCCACTCGGCAAGCGCGTACAGGCGGTCGCGGGTCACGCCGGGCGTGTCCTCGACGATCGCGAGCCGCTGGCCGAGCAGGCGGTTGAACAGCGCGCTTTTCCCGACGTTCGGGCGGCCGACGACCGCAACGGTCGCCGGGCGCACGCGCAGGGAGGGTGCGAGGGCTTCGGACATGACCGCCCAAGGTTCCGTAGCAATGCTCAGTCGCCTCGCGGTGGTGGCCGCGTGCGTGCTGCTTCTCGCCGCCGTCCCGACCGGTTCGCTCTACGTGACAACCCTCCCGAGCGCCGCCGACGTGTGGATCGACGGAACCTATGTGGGCCGGAGCCCGCTCGTTCTCGACGCCCTGACGGCCGGCCATCACACCGTCGGCCTCACGAAAACGGGCTGGACGCCGCTCCAGCTCGACGTCGGAGTCGTCGCCGGCCAGACGACGACCAGCTCGACGCGGCTGGAGCAGGTCAGGGCCGGGGTCCGCCCGCCCGCCGGCTCGATCGGGCTGCACGGGATCGCCCCCGACGTCACCTTTCTGGACGGGCTCCCGGTCGCGCCGTCGAAGGACGGGACGATCCCGGCTTCGGCCGGGACGCACGAGCTCACGGTCCGCACCCCGCGGGGAAAGATTACGCGCTCGGTGACGGTGTGGCCGCAGACGCGGACCGACGTGGTGCTTCAGACGGATATCGATCCGCCGCGGCCCAGCGTGGTCGCGCCGGCGGAAGACTACGTTCCGAAGAGCGCGATTCGGATCGATGGCGCGAAGATCGTCATCCGCTACGGCGGCCACGAAGTGGTGGGCCGGATCGGCGTCTCGACCTACCGCGTCGACGGCAGAAACCAAGAGTACGGCGAAGCGCCGACGATGATCGGACCGCGGCTCTACCTCCCGCTCGACCTCCTTACGACCCTCTCCGCCGGAAACCGCTGAAACGATTCATGGCCCAAATTTACATCGAAACGCACGGCTGTCAGATGAACGAAGCCGACTCGCAGGACATCCGGCAGCGCGCGCTCTCGGCGGGGTTCACGCTGGCGCAGCGGCCGGAAGACGCGTCGGTGCTCGTGCTCAACACGTGCACGGTTCGCGACAACGCCGAGAAGCGCGCGTACGGACGGATCGCGCACTGGAAGGCGGTGAAGGACGCCGACCCGTCGGTGAAGGTCATCGTCACCGGGTGTCTGGCGGAACAGGACAAGGACCGGATGCAGAAGACCGTTCCTCACGTCGACGGCGTGTTCGGGACCAGCGAGCTCGGCGCGCTCGGCGACGCGCTGAGCGCCTGGCGCGCGGACTATCCGGACGACGACTTCAGCGTGGACCGGGAGATCGAGACGGTGATGGGCGGCGAAGGCGTCGGAATCGCCGGACCGTACGACGGCTTGCGCGGCTTCGTCACCGTGCAGCGCGGGTGCTCGTACTACTGCACGTTCTGCATCGTCCCGCACGTGCGCGGCCGGTTCGACCACCGCCCGATGCGCGAGATCCTGGACGAAGTTCGCTTGAAAACCGCCGGCGGCGCGCGCGAGATCACGCTGGTCGGCCAGACGGTGAACGCGTACAAGGAACCGGCGTCCGGCGCGGACTTTGCCGACCTGCTCGAAGAAGTCTGTGCGATCGAATCGGTCGAGCGAGTCGCGTTCATCAGCTCGCACCCGAAGGATCTGAACGAGAAGCTGGCGCGCGTCTGCGCGACGCTGCCGAAGATGAACCCGCGGTTTCATCTCGCGCTGCAGTCCGGGTCGAACCCGATGCTGCGCAAGATGAACCGCAAGTACACAATCGAGCAGTTCCTCGAACGCATCCAGACGTTCAAGTCGCACAACCCGAGCTGGGCGATCACGACCGACCTGATCGTCGGCTTCCCCGGCGAGACGGAAGAAGACTTTCAGCAAACCGTCGACGTGTGCGCGACCGGGATCTTCGCGCAGGCGTACATGTTCGTCTACTCGCCGCGGCGCGGAACGCCGGCTGCGGTATGGCACGCCGCGAACGCCGTCCCCCACGACGTCGCGCAAGACCGCTTCGTGCGGCTCAAAACGGTTCAGGACGAAGCCGTGCGCGCTTATCACGACCGCAAGCTCGGCACGACCG
Source organism: Candidatus Elarobacter sp. (assembly GCA_035939295.1). Lineage (GTDB taxonomy): Bacteria > Vulcanimicrobiota > Vulcanimicrobiia > Vulcanimicrobiales > Vulcanimicrobiaceae > Vulcanimicrobium. Next base: position 6,108 of record DASZGA010000381.1, read on the forward strand.
TGCGCGCGCTGATTCACGGCATATCGCGCAAAGACCGCGCGCGGCTGAGCGCCAAGACGATCGACAACGTGACGGTGAACTTCCCGATGGTCGAAGACGTGCCCGACGTTTCGCGGCCGTGGGTCGACGTGCGCGTCGAAGGCGCGTCGGTGTGGGGCGTCCGGGGAACCTGCGTCGGCCGCGCGGTGTCGTTCGGCGGTGTTGCCGACCCGGCCGGCGCACCGCCGATGATCGACCTGCTGGCGATCTAGCCCGGCTCGACGGCACCGCCGCGCGCGATGCGCAGTGCGCGCCCTTGCCAGCGAACGTCTCGGCCGAACAGTCCGGCTGTCCAGATTGCTGCGCTCAGCGCGTCGCGCAGCGGGACGAGCAGCGGCGAGGGCGGACGGCGCGACCCGAACACCTC
>DASZGA010000382.1:0-18136 GCA_035939295.1 Candidatus Elarobacter sp.
CACGCGCGCGCTCAAAGCGGTGCTTCAGGTTCCGGAGACCGACGTCCGCGCCGTCGCGGTCGGGATGCGCGCGAAAGCCGACGCCGGCGGGGGCGCGAGCTGGGGCCGCGTCGCGCGGATCGCGCCGGCGGCGCAGAACGGCGCCGTCGCGGTCGACGTGACCTTCGCGAAGCTCCCGGGCGGCGCGCGGCCTGATGCGAGCGTCGACGGCGTCGTCGAGATCGCGCGCGTCGCGAACGCCGTTTCGCTCGCGCGGCCCGCGGCGGCAAGCGACGGCAGCGCGCTCGACATCTTCAAGGTCGTCGACGGCGGAACGCGCGCCGTGCGCGTTCGCGTCCGGCTCGGAACGGGATCGAGCGACCGCGTTCAGGTCGTCTCGGGGCTCGCGCCGGGCGACGTCGCGATCGTCAGCGACACGTCGGCGTTTGCGGATCAATCCGAAGTGCGGCTACGATAGGAGAAGCGATGCTGGTCGAGTTGCGGAACGTAGGCAAGAGCTACATCACCGAAGAGGTCGAGACGCGCGCGCTGCGCGGGATCAGCTTGCACGTCGAGCGCGGCGAGTACGTCGCGATCGAAGGGCCGTCGGGCTGCGGGAAATCGACGCTGCTCTCGATCCTGGGCTTGCTCGACGCCCCGACGTCGGGCGAATACCGCCTGAACGGCCGCGCGGTCGAGTCCTTGAACGGCGCCGAGCGCGCCGCGATCAGGAACCGCGAGATCGGCTTCATCTTCCAGAACTTCAACCTGATCGGCGATCTCACGGTCGGGCAGAACGTCGAGCTGCCGCTGGTCTATCGCGGGATGACGCGCGGCGAGCGCAGCGCGCGCGTCGCGGAAGCGCTAGAGCGCGTCCACATCCCGCACCGCATGAAGCATTATCCGATGCAGCTCTCCGGCGGCGAACAGCAGCGTGTTGCGGTAGCTCGCGCGCTCGCCGGCGAACCGTCGATCTTGCTCGCCGACGAGCCGACCGGAAACCTCGACACCCGCAACGGCGAAGCCGTCATGGAATTGATGAGCGAGCTTCACGAAGCCGGATCGACGATCGTCATGGTCACCCATGACTTCCGTTTCGCGAAGCGCGCGCAGCGCACGATCGGGCTTTTAGACGGTCAGCTCGCCGGCGAGAACGCGGCCGGTGCGCTCGCCGGCGCGGCGACCGCGGAGTAGCGCCGGCTCAGCGAACGAATATCGTTCCGGGCGGCCCGTCGAGCACTTCGCCGACGATCGCCGCCGTGCCGAGATCCGCGAGCTCGTCCAACATGCGCTGCGCGCCTTCGCGCGGGATCGCGACCAGCAGCCCGCCCGACGTCTGCGCGTCGGAGAGCGCCACGCGGTACGATTCAGGAACGCCGTCCGCGTATTCGGTGAAGCGCGCGTGCTCGGCGAGGTTGTCGCGCGTTCCGCCCGGGATCGCGTCCTGCGCGATCAGCTCGAGAACGCCGTCGAACAGCGGAACGCGCCGCGCATCGAACGCCAGTGCGACCCGCGACGCGCGCGCCATCTCGCCGCCGTGTCCGACGAGTCCGTAGCCGGTGATGTCGGTCGCGGCGTGCGCGCCGTGCGCGAGCATCGCGCGCGCGGCGCGGTCGTTCAGCCGCGCCATCTGCTCGATCGCGGGTGCGAGCGCGTCGTCGGAGATGACGTCGCGTTTGCGCGCGGTGGTGAGGATGCCCGTTCCGACGGGTTTCGAGAGAAGCAGCAGATCGCCGGAACGGGCTCCGCCGTTTGTAACGACCCGATTCGGGCTGATGGTTCCAGTAATAGCCAAGCCGTATTTGGGCTCGTCGTCTTTCACGGTATGTCCGCCGAGGATCACGACATTCGCTTGCGTGGCGACCGCTGCTCCGCCGGCAAGAATTTCCGCCAATATTTCGGTGCCGAGCGTTTCGACCGGAAACGCGGCGATGTTCAGCGCGGTGATCGGCGTTCCGCCCATCGCGTACACGTCGCTCAGCGCGTTCGCTGCGGCGATGCGCCCAAAGTCGTACGGGTCGTCGACGACGGGCGTGAAGAAGTCGACGGTCTGGACCAGCGCCAGATCGGCGGAGATGCGGTAGACGCCGGCGTCGTCGCTCGTCGCATGTCCGACGAGGACGTTCGGGTCCGTTACGGGCGGCAAGCGGCGCAGGACCTGCGCCAGGTCGGCAGCGCCGACTTTACTCGCTCAACCCGCGCAGGCCGAGTACGCCGTCAATCGGATCTGACGACCGGGAGACTTCATCGCCTGTCGAATACACCGCGGAACGCCGAACGTCCGCCGGAGCCGCCCGTGTCGAAGAGCCTGCTGTTCATCCCCGGTCCCGTCACCGTGGCGGAATCCGTCCTCGCTGCGGGCGCGCAGCCGATGATCGACCATCGCGGGCCGGAGTTCAAAGCGCTGCTCGCGCGGATCTCGGGCAAGATGATGCCGATCTTCGGGACCACGACCGCCGAGGTGCTGATCCTCGGCTCCTCAGGAACCGGCGGGCTCGAAGCGGCGGTCGGAAACCTGTTCGGGCCCGGTGACCGCGTGCTGGCCTGCCCGATCGGCGTCTTCGGCCAGCGGCTGATCGCGCTGGCGCGCAATTTCGGGTGCGACGTGGAGGTCCTCGAGACGCCGTGGGGGAGCGCGGTCGACCCTGCCGCGCTGCGCGCGCGCTTGAGCGCGGCAGCGGACAAGGAACACCGGTTCGACGGCGTCCTGCTGACCCACAACGAGACCTCGACCGGCGCGCAGAACGACATGGCTGCGCTCGCCGAAGCCGTGCGCGGGCACGGCGCCTACACGGTCGTCGACTCGGTCAGCGGGCTCGCAGCGAGCCCGTTTGCGATGGACGCGTGGGGGTTCGACGTCGTCGTCGGCGCCTCGCAGAAGGCGCTCGCGGCGCCGCCCGGGCTGGCGATGGTCGCCGTCGCGCCGCGCGTATGGGAGCGGATCGACGCGAACGTCGGCGCGCAGCGGTTCTACTTCGACCTGCGGAAGGCGCGCGAGTTCGCCTCGCTCGGGCAGACGCCGTGGACCCCGCCGGTCTCGATCACCTTCGCGCTCGACGCCGCGCTGGAGGAGTTTGAGCGCACCGGCCCCGCCGCGGTGCACGAGCGCCACGCGCGCTACGCGCGGGCGATCCGCGCCGCCGCGCGGGCACTGGGACTGGAGCTGTACTCGCAAGACGGCGCGCACTCCCCGACCGTCGTCGCCGTCAAACTGCCGCCGGGGATCGACGGCGACGCGATCCGCAAGTCGCTGCGCGAATCGCGCGGCGTCGTGATCGGCGGCGGCCAGAAGGAGCTCAAGGGGAAGATCGTCCGCATCGGGACGATGGGCGACCTTACCCAAACCGACGTCCTCGGCGCGCTCGGCGCCCTGGAGATCGCGCTGCTCGAAGCCGGCGCCCCCGTCCACGCCGGTACCGGAATCCAAGCCGCGCTGAAAGTCTTTCTAGAGGCGGAACAACCGGCGGCGGTGTAGCACCGCGCGCAGATGCTTTTCGGCCGCATGACAAACCGCCGAAGGAAAGCTTCCGTCCGACGAAGCACTTTTCCCAATGGGTCGGCCCCCCGCCGGTTTGACGCCGGACTACTGATGCGTCCCCAGGAGGCGAGCGTTCTTGCACGACCTGGCTCAGCAAATCGTTAGCGGACTGGCTACCGGTTCGATCTTCGCAAGCGTGGCGCTCGCGCTCGTCTTGATCTATCGCGCGATGGGGATCATCAACTTCGCGCAGGGCGAGCTCGCGATGTTCACCACCTACATCGCGTGGCAGCTCGCGCAGATGGGGCTGCCGCTGTGGTCGGCGTTCGCGCTGACCGTCGCCATCGCGTTCGCGGGCGGCGTGCTGCTCGAGCGGATCGTGATCAGGCCGGTCGAGCGCGCGCCGCAGCTGACGATCGTCATCGTCACGCTCGGGCTGTTCATCGCGTTCAACGGGCTCGCGGGCTGGTTCTGGGGTTACATCGTCAAGCCGTTCCCGTCGCTGTTTCCGACCGAGCCGATCACGATCGCCGGGGTCGGGTTCAGCGCGCAGGACGTCGGCGTGATCGTCGTCTCGGTGATCACGCTCGGACTGATCTCGCTGTTCTTCCAGAAGACGAAGCTCGGGCTCGCGATGCGCGCCGCGGCGCTCTATCCCGAGCAGAGCCGCGTGCTGGGGATTCGCGTCGGCTGGATGCTCGCGCTCGGCTGGGGGCTCGCCTCGGTCGTCGGCGCGATCGCCGGGATCATGATCGCACCGGTCGTCTTCCTCGATCCGAACATGATGCAGAGCGTGATCGTCTACGCGTTCGCCGCCGCGGTGCTCGGCGGGATCGAGTCGCCGATCGGCGCGGTCATCGGCGGGCTCGTCCTCGGCGTCGTGATCAATCTGCTCGGAACCTACGTCGAATGGATCGGCAACGAGCTGCGGCTCGCCGCGGCGCTGGCGATCATCATCGTCGTGCTGATGGTCAGGCCCGAAGGGCTGTTCGGCCGCGCCACGGTGCAGCGCGTCTAGATGCGGCCGAACGTCGCGGCGCTGGCTCGCGTCGGAATCGCGGTCGCGATCATCGCGCTTCTGCCTGCCGTCGTGCCGTCGTTCCTCGTGTTCGATCTGATCTACGTCGCGGCGTTCTCGATCGCGATTCTCGGGCTCGTGATCCTGACCGGTATGAACGGTCAGATCTCGCTCGGCCACGGCGCGTTCATGGCGCTCGGCGGCTACGTCGTTGCGGTGCTCGCGCACAGCGCGGGTTGGCCGTACTGGGCCGGGATTCTCGCTGCGATGGTTGCATGCGGTTTGTTCGGACTGGTGTTCGGGCTGATCGCGCTGCGGTTGGCCGGCGTCTATCTCGCGCTCGCGACGTTCTCGCTCGCCGTCGCGACGCCGTCGTTCCTGAAACACTACAAGAGCATCACCGGCGGCTTCGGCGGCATGTCGCTGCAGCCCGTGCAGGCGCCGGCGGGGATTCCGACCGACGGACAGCATTGGCTGTACTACGTGAGCTGGGCGGTCGCCGGACTGGCGTTCGCGGTCTCCGCACTGATCGTCCGCGGGAAGTTCGGCCGCGCGCTGCGCGCGCTGCGCGACAACCCGATCGCCGCCGTCTCGTTCGGCGTCAACCCGTACGTCTACAAGACGCTCGCGTTCGGGTGGAGCGCCGTGCTGGCCGGGCTCGCCGGCGCGTTCTACGCGATCCCGACGGCGTACGTCAGCCCCGACACGTTTACGTTCGCGCTCTCGATCACGCTGCTGATCGGCGCGGTGCTCGGCGGGATCTCGACGTTCTGGGGCGCGCTGGTCGGCGGGATCGTGGTCGAGTTTCTCCCGCTCGTCGCGCAGCAGATCAACGCCGCGGCGCCGAGCGTCGTCTACGGCGTCGCGCTGATCCTGGTCATGATGTTCCTCCCCGACGGGATCGTCGGGGGCGTGCTGCGGCTCGTCTATCGTTTCCGCCCCGCGCCGTCGCAGCCGGCGCTCGAGTCATCGACCCCATCCGCCGCTCCCGTAGCGGTCAGTCCACAAACGCGCGAGTAGCGCAGTCGGAGGTACAAATGACATCACCTGTCAGAAAAGCCGCGGTCGGCATCTTCGCAACGGCGTTCGCGCTTGCAGTCACGGGCAGCACGATCGCACCGGTCTCGGCAGAAACGGGCGTTACCGACACGGAGATCGTGCTCGGCGGCACGCATCCGTACAGCGGGCCGGCGTCGGCCTACGGAAACATCGGGAAAGGGATCGGCGCGTACTTCAGCTACGTGAACGATCACGGCGGCGTGAACGGCCGCAAGATCAAGTACATCGACAAAGACGACGGCTACTCGCCGCCACAGGCGGTGCAGCTCGTTCACCAGATGGTCGAGCAGGACAAGGTCTTCGCGATCTTCGACACGCTCGGCACTGCGGTGAACACGGCGCTGCGGCCGTACTTGAACCAGCAGGGCGTACCGCACTTGTTCGTCGCGACGGGCGCGTCGACGTGGGGCCACGACTACCAGAAGTTCCCCTGGACGATCGGCTGGCAGCCCGACTATCAGGCTGAAGCGATCCTGTACGCGAGAGACATCCTCCAAAACCATCCTAAGGCGAAGATCGGCGTCCTCTACCAGAACGACGACTACGGCGAGGATTACAACGCGGGGCTGAAGCGCGGCCTCGGCACGCATCAGAACATGATCGTCAAGATGGCGTCGTACGAGACGACCGATCCGAGCGTCGGCTCGCAGATCGCGACGCTCAAAGCGTCCGGCGCGGACACGTTCATGATCTTCGCGACGCCGAAGTTCGCGATTCAGGCGATGGTGCTCGCGGCGCAGCAGTCGTGGCATCCGGTGACGTACCTGAACAACGTCTCCGCGGCGGTTCCGTTCATGCAGGCGGCGGCGAAGGCGGGCGGTCCGTCCGCGGTCGCCGGCGTGATCAGCACGATCTATCTGAAGGATCCGGCGAACCACGCGCGCTACGCCGGCGATGCCGGGATGAAGTGGTACAACGAGATCATGGCCAAGTATTTGCCGAGCGCCGACAAGGACGACGGCAACTACCTCTACGGCGTCTCGATCGGATACACGATGGTCGACGTGCTCAAGCGCGCCGGCAAGGACCTCACCCGCAAGAAGGTCATGGACATCGCCACGAACCTCGTCGAGAAGGACAACCCGCTGGCGTATCCCGGCGTGATCATCCACACCTCGCCGTCGTTCCGCTATCCGATCACGCAGATGATCACGGCGAAGTGGCTCGCGACCGACTGGTCGCCGATGGGCGTGCTGGTCGACACCCGCGCGCTGACGATGGCCGAGAAGTAACGCCTCGTGCCGGCGCTGCTGACCGTTCGCAACCTGACGATCCGGTTCGGCGGCATCACCGCGCTGAACGACGTGTCCTTCGACGTCGCCGAAGGACACGTCACCGGGCTGATCGGGCCGAACGGCGCCGGCAAGACGACGTGCTTCAACTGCATCACCCGGCTGTACCAGCCGACGTCGGGTGAGATTCTGTTCAAGGGCGAGGATCTGTTGCGGTGTCCGCCGCACCGGATCGCTCGCCTCCGAATCGCGCGCACGTTTCAGAACGTCGCGCTGTTCGATCACATGACGACGCTCGAGAACGTCCTGGTCGGCGGCCACGCGCGGTTTCCGAACGGGATCGCGTCGTGGGGCTTCGAGGACGCCGCGACCGACGAGGCGATGGTCATCCTCGAGCGGCTCGATCTCGCCCAGGTCGCGCGGCGGCCGGTGCGCGGTCTGCCGTTCGGGACGCGCAAGACCGTCGAATTGGCGCGCGCGCTGATGGCGAAACCCGAGCTGCTGCTGCTCGACGAGCCCGCGGCGGGGCTCGGCCACGAAGAGGTTGCGGCGCTCGGCACGCTGGTGAAGCGCGTCGCGGTGGAGTTCGAGACGACGATCTTGATGGTGGAGCACCACATGGCGCTGGTGATGGGCGTCTCCGACCACATCGTCGTGCTGGCATCGGGGAAGAAGCTCGCCGACGGCGCGCCGGAGGCGGTGCGCGCGAATCCCGCGGTGATCGAGGCGTATCTTGGTACCGTCTGACGGCGTGCTGCTCGAAGCGCGCGGATTGCGCGCCGGTTACGGCGAGATCGAGGCGCTTCACGGCGTGGATCTGGTCGTCGAGCGCGGTGCGATCGTCGCGCTGCTCGGCGCGAACGGGGCGGGAAAGACGAGCACGCTGCGCGCGCTGACCGGCGCCATCAAGACGAGCGGCGAGGTGACGTTCGACGGCCGTTCGCTGCGCGGAAGCGTTCCCGAAGACGCGGCGCGGCTGGGTATCGCGCACGTCCCCGAAGGCCGTGGGACGCTGAGCAGCATCACGGTCTGGGAGAACTTAGTCCTCGGCGCGTACGTCGAGCGCGACCGCAAAACAGTGCGCGAGCGGCAAGACCGCGTCTGCTCGTACTTCCCGTGGATCCTCGAGCGGAAGAACCAGCCCGCGGGAACGCTCAGCGGCGGCGAGCAGCAGATGCTCGCGATCGCGCGCGCGCTGATGCTCGGGCCGCAGCTGTTGCTCCTCGACGAGCCGTCGCTCGGCCTGGGCCCGAAGATCGTGCAAGACATCTTCGCGCTGCTGCGGACGATCAACGAGCGGGACGGGATCACCATCCTGGTCGCAGAGCAGAACGCGACGGTAGCCCTCGCCGCCTCGCATCACGCCTACGTCCTAGAGACCGGGCGCGTCGCGCTCTCCGGCGCATGCAAGGATCTGGTGCAGAACGACCGCGTTCGTCAGTCGTATCTGGGTTACTGAAGGTACGCGCGCGAAGCCGCCGTCACGGCGCTCCGGCTTGCTCGCGCCACGTGAGCGGCTCTAGTGCTGCGACCGCGTCGCGGTATGCCGGTGTGGTGCGCGCGCTAAGCGCGCCGACGGTGATCTCGCGCCGCTTGCGGCCGTCGCCTTCAGTCAGCGTCGCAGAGCGAACAGCGTCCTCACCGCGACGACGATCACGGCGGCGAGCGCGATCCAAAACGCCACCCCGATCCACTGCTGCCAGCCCTGCGGATGATAGAACTGCATCACGATCGCGAGGCTGACGATACACGCCGCGGCGAGCATCGTCGCATTGGCGCGCTCGACCGTTCGCTCGAAGCGTCTGACGAGCGGCTCGACGTCCTCGATGCGCGTCCAGACCCGCAGGTTGCCGCGTTCGACCTCGGTCAGCACGCGATCGATGCGGCGCGGGAGCTCGATGGTGAGTTCGGCAGCGTCGAGTGCCGAATCTCGCAAGCGTTCGGCCATATGATCGCCGCCGACGACGCCTTCATAGAAGAGCTTGCCGGACATCGGCTCCAAGTAGTCGGAGAGGCTCGCCTCCGGATCGACGGTTTGCAAGAGCCCTTCGCACATCGCCAGCGCTTTGAAGAGCTGCGCGAGGTTCGCCGGTAGCCGCAGCCGTTGCTGACGGAGCAGCTCCAGCAGCTCGCCCAATGCGCGCCCGACCGGGACGTCGTCGAACGAGACGTCGACATAGCGCTCGAGCAAACGCTCGACCTCGCTGGTGATCTGCGGGCGGTCGATCGGGTGCGTCGGAGCCGTGACTTCGACGAGGCGATCGGTCAGACGTTCCGCGTCACGGCGGCCGATCGCGAGGAAGATCCCGGCGACGCGCCGCCGGGCCTCCGGCGTGAGGCGTCCGACCATTCCGAAGTCGACGACGCCGAGCGAACCGTCCTCTTGAACGAGGATGTTGCCTGGATGCGGATCGGCGTAGAAGAGGCCCTGTTCGAACGCGGGCTCCAGCAAGAACCGCGCGAGCCGCTGCGAGAGCGCGGTGCGACGCCGTTTCGACAGACCGTCGAGGTCGGTGACCTTTCGTCCCTCGACGCGCTCCTGCGTGAGAACGCACTCGGTAGAATGCTCGTCGATCACGGCGGGGATCGAAAAGCCCTGCTCCTCGGCGAAGAACGTGCGGAAGAAGTGCGCGTTCGCCGCTTCGCGGCGGTAGTCCATCTCGGCGCGCAATGAGTCGCTGAACTCGCGCAGGACGCCTTGTGCGTCGTATTGCTGGAGCACCGGAAGACGCGGCGTCCACGCCTTGACGAGATCTCCGAGAATTTCCAGGTCGATTTCGGCGAGCTCTTCGACGCCGGGCTTGCGCACTTTCACCACGACGTTGCGGCCGTCGCGAAGCTGCGCCGTGTGCACCTGACCGATCGACGCGCTCCCGATCGGCTCGCGGTCGAAGGCAGCGAAAATCTGTTCCGGCGGCCCGCCCAGGCTGGACCGAATCACGTCCGCGACGACGTCGGCCGGCACCGGCGGGACCTCGTCTTGAAGCTTGGCGAGCTCGGTCTGATACGCTTCAGGCAGCAAGTCGCCGCGCGCCGACAGCATCTGGCCGAGCTTGATGAACACCGGCCCGAGCTCTTCGCACGCGTGGCGCACGTGCTCCGCCCGCGAGCGGTCACGTTCGTCGCCGTCGTGGCCGAAGTGCTCTCCGACGACGCCGATCCCGTGACGCGCCAGCGTCGCGACGATCTCGAGATAGCGCTGCTCTTTGCTGCGCGGCTGCTGCGGGGCCGCTGGCGTGGTCTCCGGCTGCACGCAGCTTCCCTACCCTCCCGAGGACCGAGCTATGCGGCCAGGAGCCCCGCGACGATCCGCAAGTCTTCGACGAACGCGGCGTACTCGGTGTGGCGCGTCTCGTCGTCGCGCGCGCGCAGGATCGACGACGGGTGGACCGTGGCGAGCACGTGCAGGCCTGTCGCCGAGGTCTGCACTTCGCCGCGGTGTTGCGTGAGCCGGAACTTCGCGTCGAGGAGCGCTTGCGCGGCGGTCGCACCGAGCGCGACGACGATCTTGGGACGAACCGCTTCGATCTCCGTCTGGAGCCACGGCTCGCAGGCACGGATCTCGGTCGTTTTCGGCTTGGCGTGAATCCGCCGTTTCCCGCGCTCGACGAACTTGAAATGCTTCACCGCGTTGGTGACGTACGCGTCGCCGGGATCGAGTCCGGCTTCCTCCATCGCGCGGTGCAGCAGCTTCCCCGCCGGACCGACGAACGGGTGTCCCTGTTTGTCTTCCTGATCGCCCGGCTGTTCGCCGACCAGCATAACGCCGGCGCGAACCTTCCCCTCGCCGAAGACGGTCTGCGTCGCGTACTTGTAGAGGTCGCAGCCGCGGCAAACGGCCGCCGCCTCGCGCAGCGCCTTGAGCGTGTGCCTCGGCGGAAGAAAGTCGGCGGCCGATCGTACCATCTCGAGGAACGGTTTTCGCGGCTCAGCTTCGCGACCTTGCGGACCGCGCCGAAGAGTGCCCGCTGAGGAACGCGCTGACCGCCGCGTCGGCATACCGTTCCAGTTGACGTCCCGTGTAGTATTCGTGATTTCCGGTGAACATGGCCCGATTCACCGGAATCCACAAGAGCATCCCGACGAAGTGGTTCGCGGCGAGCATCGGGTCGGCGACATCGAGAAGCTTCCGCTTTGCGAGCCGGTCGAAGCTGGACGCGAGCGTCGACAAGACGCGCTCGAAACCCCGCTCGTACCAGGTCGCGCCGAGCTCGGGAAACCGGTCGGCGTTTGCGATCACGAGCCGGCGCAAGCGCAAGACCTTCGGGTCCATGAGCGCTGTGATGAACAGCTTGGCGAGCCGGCGGAGATCCTTCTCGAGGTCCTTCGTGTCGTCGAGCGTCGCGGCCACCAACCGTACGAGCTGATCGATTTCGGCGGTAGTCGACAGCACGATCTCGTTGAACAGCTGCTCTTTGTCGGCAAAGTGCTTGTACACCGTCTGCTTCGAGACGCCGGCGGTCGCGGCGATCTCGTCCATGCTGGCTCCCGGGTAGCCCTTTTCTTGGAACACGTCGGCTGCGGCCCGCAAGATTGCCTGGTGTTTGGCGTCCATTCGCTTCGCGCTCACTGCCATGGTAAAAAGCCTCGCTCCCGCTGATCCTGTGCCCGTCTAGTACTAGACAGTCCAGTCCAGACCTGCTAATGTAGTACTGGACAGTCTAGTACCGACGAAGGGCACTTCGGGCGACGAAGGCCCCGCCAGCTCAAGGGAGCCTACTCATGATCGAGTCCAACGTGAACGCGAATCGCCCCGCGGCGCGGGCGCTCTGGACGGCACGCGCCGTCGGACTGCTCACCGTGCTGTTCCTCGCGTTCGACGCGGTTGGAAAGTTCCTCAAACCGCAAGCGGTCGCAGACGCCTTCGTGCGCCTGGGGCTGCCGCTCTCGCTCGCACCGGCGATCGGCAGTTTGCTGCTCGTCCTGGTCGTACTCTATGTCATTCCGAAGACGCGCGTTCTTGCGGCGGTCTTGCTGACCGGTTACCTCGGCGGCGCGATCGCGGTGAACTGGCGCGCCGGCGACCCCGCGTTCGAGACGCTGTTCCCGGCCATCATCGGGCTGCTCGTCTGGATCCCACCCTATTTGCTCGACGCGCGAGTGCGTTCGCTCATCCCGGTCGTCACGGAATCGCAGGTGCGGTGATGTCGTATCAGGCGTATCTCGATGCCGTCCGGAAAAAGACGGGCAAGTCGATGGAAGACTTCCACGAGTTGGCGAAACGGCGTGGATTCCTCGATCCCGACACGAAAGCCGGCGAGGTCGTCGCGTGGCTCAAGTCGGAGTTCGGTCTCGGCTACGGCCACGCGATGGCGGTGTACGGCGTGATTCGTTCCTCCGTCGAGCCGAAGCTCAAAACCGGCGAGCGGATCGACGCTCATTTCTCGGGGCGTCGCGCGTCGTGGAAGAGCAGCTACGAACGCATCGTCAAAGCCGCCTCCGGCTTCGGCCGCGACGTCTCCGTCAAGCCGGGGGATTCGTATCTCAGCCTGCTGCGGAACGGCAAGAAATTCGCGATCCTCAAGGTCGGCACCGGCTACTTGGACATCGGCCTCAAGCTCAAGAGCGCTGCAGCCGCGGAACGGCTGGAGCCCTCGGGAACGTGGAACGCCATGGTCACCCACCGCGTTCGAATCCAGTCCCCCGACGAGCTGGATCGCGAAGTCCTTACGTGGTTACGAAGCGCCTACGCTGCAGCCAAGTAGCGCGCCGTTCGTACCCCACGATCTCGTGGTCGTTCAGCGCGGGCCTTTCGCCGTGTGTTCCATCAGCACCACCGTCGCGACGCGAATTCCGCCGGCATACACCGCGGCCGAGGCGCCGCGCGAGACCTCGCGCGTTCCGCGCAAGATCGTCGTGCGCAGCCCCCACGGCCGAGGAGTCCGCTCGGCCAGATCGCATCCCTGCGCGATCATCTCCGCGCGCGTCATCCGCTCCGGCAACTGGTCGACGGTCGGGTGCAGCCCGACGCGCGAGCCGTGCAGCGTCTGATAATCGGTGTAGATGACCTTCCCTCCCCAGCGGCGCAGCTCGGCGCCGCGGACCGGAAACGCCAGCGCGAAACCGTTCAAGTCGAAGACCGACGCGAGGATGATCCCGTGGTACGACGTCATCCAGGAATCGAGGATGCGAACCAGCGCGCCTTCAACGACGTGGTCCCATGACGTGCACCACTTCGGCGGCTTGAAGCCGTCGCGCGGCGCGTCGGCGAGCGCGAAGAACGGAGCGAGCCGGTCGACCAGCTCGCCGCGCAGCTCGCGGTAATCGGTCGCGGTCATCTGATCGGCGCTGACGCGGTTTTCGTCGATCAGCGCCTGGAGCGCGACCTCGACCTCGCTCGCGAGCGCCTGCGTCGCATCGCGCAACCGTTCCTCGGGGAGATCCAGCTTGCGGCGCTCGGTGACGTGCAGCGACTCGTCGCCGAGCCGCGCGAGCGCGATCCGCGCCGCGGCGACTTCCGGCGTCGATGCCGACTCGGCGACCTCGCGAACCGCGGCGACCTCGCGCGCCACGGCGGCGAGCGAATCGGCGACGCGCGCGCTCGTCTCGCCGACGCTCGCGCCTCGCGCGACGCTCCCTGCGATCGCCGCACGCGCTTCGTCGACGACCGCGCGCGCGGTGTTGGCGACGGCGTGCACGTCGCGCATCTCGGCGTCTTGCCGTGCGCTTCCCGTCGCAAGCTCGCCGCTCAGCGAACGGAGCCGCAAGATCGTTCGCACGACCTCGTCGGTCTCGCGCTGCGTTGCCGTCGCGAGCCGGCCGATCTCGTCGGCGATGACGGTGAACGCCAGCCCGCGCTCGCCGGCGCGCGCAGCCTCGATCGCCGCGTTGACGGCAAGCAACCCCGCGTCTTCCGAGACCTCGCCGATCTGCACCAGCAGCGCTTCGGCCTCCGTCGTCGCGCTCTCCATCGCCGCGACGCTGGCGAGGACGTCGCCGCCGAGCGACTGTCCTGCGTCGACGGCGTCGAGCGCGCGGTCGAACGCGGCGAGCGCGCCGGAACAGAGCGCTTCGAGCGCGGTGAGATCGGCCGCGATCGCGCGCGACGTCTCGGCGAGCGAACGCGCGCCCTCGACGGACTGCGCGAGCGCCGCGGCGAGCTGCGTCACCTGCGTGTCGAACGCGCGCACGTCGGTGCCGATCGCTTTCCACAGCAGCCCCGTGTGCGCCGTCGCGTCGGCGGCCGCGCACAGCCCGCGCACGACGCTGCGTTCGGCGTCGATCGCGTCGGCGAGCAGCGCGCGTGCGCCTTCGATCAACGCGCGCTCGCCTGGGGTCGTCGCGGGCGGCGGGTCGGCGTCGGAGCCGTCGGCGAGTGCGTTCATCCACGCTGCGAACGCATCACCGCGCGGGTCGGGGCGCTCGAGCGCGGGGATCGCGTTGAAGCCGTGGCGGCGCGCGAGCGCTTGCGTCGCGCCGGCGAGCGATGCGGCGATCGCGGCGTGCGCGCCTTCGGCGGCCGACGCGGCGATCGTGCGCGCGAGCTCGGCGAGGGACGCGACGGCGCCGGCGATCTGCGGGAGCGCCGCGGCTTGCTCGTCGGCGATCGCGGCGACGCGCGTGACGCCGTCGCCGAACGCGTTCGCGCGCTCGGTCGCGGTCTCGAAACTCTCGCGCGCGGCGCGCAGCTCGCCGAGGAGCGCGTCCATCGCGACGCGCGCTTGTGCCGTGTCGGCGGCGGCTTTCGCGGTCGAAGCACCGTTGCGGCGCACGATCGCGTCGACGTCGCTGGCCGCTGCGAGCGTCGCGGTCGAGAGCGCGCGCATCCGCTCGGTGACGATCCCGAAACCGCCCTCGCCGAACGATGCCGCTTCGATCGCCGCGTTGACGGCGAGAATCCGTGCGCGACGTCCGGACGCTGCGATCCCGTGCACGGCGTCCGCGATCAGCTTCCAGTCGGCGGCCAGCTTTTCGATCGTCGCCGATTCGTGGCGGAACGCCTCGCCCGCGGCGCGGGTCCGCGCGCCGAGCCCGTCGAGCGTCTCGACCGAGGTTGCGATGACGGCCGGAAGGCGATCGTAGATCGCCGACAGTTCGGCGGCGTGCTGCGCGACGGCGGCGGAGCTCGTTTCGAGGACCGCGGCGGCGTCGCGCGCGCTCGCGACCGCAGCGGCTTGGCGGCGGATGCCCTCGGTCGTCGCGTCCAGCGCGGCGCCGTCGAGCGCCAGCCGCTCGCGCGCGCGAACGACCAGCGCGTCGAGCTCGCGCAGCTCGGCGGCGAGCCGCGCGACGAGGTATGCGGAAGCAGCTTCACGCGGGCCGCCGCCGTCGGGCGGCGCGGTCCACTTGCCGGTCGATGCGATCTCCGAAAGCGATGCCGCTGGACGATCCTCCGGTAGTGCGAGCTTCAGCCGACCCTCCGGCGGCCGACGTTCGTTCGGCGCGGCGGGCGTCCTTTATCCGACAAACCTTCATTCCGGATCACCTCAGCCGGCAATCGGGCATACGCGTTTGTCGGATGCCAAGGAAGCCGCGGGGAGCGCTTGGAAAAAAGGCCTGCACGGGAGGACGTCCGGGCGCCGGTGCGTCAAGTTCCGCATTCCCTTCAAACTACGTGGAGAAGCGCAGTGCCGACAGCACCCCGCGACGGCGTCGCGGTCCTCACCATCGATCACCCGCCGGTCAACGCGCTCGGACCGCAGTCGATCACCCCGGTCCTCGACGCGCTGCAGGCGGCGCTCAACGATCCCGCCGTCTCGGCGCTCGTTCTCACCGGCGCGCGCGGCACGTTCAGCGGCGGCGCGGACATGAAGGGGTTCGGCCAGAACCCGCCGCCCCGCCCGAACGCGCGCGACCTGATCGATGCGCTCGAAGCCTCCCCGAAGCCGGTCGTCGCGGCGATCGAAGGCAACGCGCTCGGCGGCGGCCTCGAGGTCGCGCTGGGGTGCGACTACCGGATCGCGGCGCCCTCGGCGCAGCTGGCCTTTCCCGAGATCAAGCGCGGGCTGCTCCCCGGCGCCGGCGGGACCCAGCGCGCGCCGCGGCTGATCGGCGCGAAGGCCGCGCTCGAGCTGATCCTGAGCGGCGACCCCGTCGACGGCGGGCGCGCCAAGGAGCTCGGCCTTGTCGACGCGATCGCCGAAGGCGACGTCGCCGCGGCGGCCGTGGAATTCGCGGCCGGGCTCGCCGGACAGCCGCGCCGCCGCGTCAGCGCGATGATCCCGCGGCCCGACGACGCCGCGATCGAGGCCGCGCGGAAGCGCGCGCAGCCGATCGCGCGCGGCGGGCTTGCCGAGCACCGCGCGATCGACTGCGTCGCCGACGCGATGGACGTCCCGTTCGCCGAAGGGCTGGTGCGCGAGCGCGAGCGCTTCGTCGAGCTGGTCGGCTCGGAGCAGTCGAAGGCGCGGATCCACGTCTTCTTCGCGGAGCGTGAAGCGGCGAAGCTCCCCGACGGCAGCGTTCCGCCGCCGTTCAAGGTCAAGACTGCGGCGGTGATCGGCGGCGGGACGATGGGGACCGGGATCGCGATGTCGTGCGCGAACGCGGGCGTGCAGGTGACGCTCGTCGACCTGCAGCCGGAAGCCGTCGAACGTGCGAAGGGAATCATCGCCGGCAACTACGCGGCGACGCATTCCAAAGGGAAGCTCGGCAAAGACGAGATGAACGCGCGGCTCGCGCGGATCGCGTACGGCACATCGCTCGACGCGGCGGCAGACGTCGACCTCGTGATCGAAGCGGTCTTCGAAGAGATGCCGATCAAGCAGGAAGTCTTTCGCAAGCTCGACGCGATCGCGCGGGCCGGGACAGTGCTTGCGACCAACACCTCGACGCTCGACGTCGACGCCATCGCCGGCGTGACGTCGCGCCCGCAGGACGTCGTGGGGATGCATTTCTTCAGCCCGGCGAACGTGATGAAGCTGCTCGAGATCGTGCGCGGTGCGCGCACCTCGCCGGAGACGATCGCGCGCGCGCTCGGGATCGCGAAGCAGTTGAAGAAGGTCGGCGTCGTCGCCGGTAACTGCGACGGCTTCATCGGCAACCGGATGCTGTACACGTACACGCGCGAAGCCGGGTACTTGCTCGAAGAGGGCGCGTCGCCGGAACGGATCGACCGCGTCATCAAGGAGTTCGGCTTCCCGATGGGACCGTTCGCGATGGGCGATCTCGCCGGGCTCGACGTCGGCTGGCGGATTCGCAAGCGCCGTCACGCCGAATCGCCGCCGGCCGGCCGCTACACGAAGGTCGCCGACGTGCTGTGCGAGATGGGCCGCTACGGGCAGAAGACCGGCGCCGGCTTTTTCCGCTACGAGAGCGGAAGCCGCACGCCGATCCCGGACCCGATCGTCGACGAGGTGATCGCGCAGTGCGCGCGTGACGCCGGGGTCGAACGGCGCGAGATCAGCGATGAGGAGATCTTGCAGCGCTGCATGTACCCGCTCGTCAACGAAGCCGCGAAGATCCTCGACGAGGGGATCGCCACGCGGCCGGGCGACGTCGACGTCGTATGGGTGTACGGCTACGGTTATCCGGCGTTTCGCGGCGGACCGTTGCGGTGGGCCGACTCGATCGGCTTGCAGCGCATCGTCGATACGATGCTCGCGTACGAGCGCGTGCACGGCGATGCGTGGACGCCGGCGCCGCTGTTGCGCGACCTCGCGGCGCGCGGCGGGACGTTCGGCGCGTGGCGCCGGGAAGGTGCTGCCGTCGGTGCGTGAAGCGGCGATCGTCTCGACGGCGCGGACGCCGATCGGCAAGGCGTTTCGCGGTGCGTTCAACGACACGCACGGCGCCGAGCTCGCCGGCCACGTGATCCGTCACGCCGTCGAGCGCAGCGGACTCGAACCGGGCGAGATCGAGGACGTGATCGTCGGCTGCGGCGTCCCCGAAGGCGCGACGGGACACAACATCGCGCGCATCTCCGCGATTCGCGCGGGTTTGCCGGTCACCGTCGCGGGGACGACGATCAACCGTTTCTGCAGCTCCGGTCTGCAGGCGATCAGCCTCGCCGCGCAGCGCGTGATCTCCGACGGCGTTCCGGCGCTGGTCGCCGGCGGCCTGGAGTCGATCAGCTTGGTGGCGCCGGTGACGAACAAGGAGCGGCTGCACGACGAGTGGATCGACGCGCACAAGCCGGAACTGTACTGGCCGATGATCGACACCGCCGAGTACGTCGCGGAGAAGTACGGGATCAGCCGCGAGCGGCAGGACGAGTTCTCGCTGATCAGCCAGCAGCGCACCGCCGCCGCGCAAGCCGCCGGCAAGTTCGACGACGAGATCGTCCCGCTTCCGAGCCGCAAAGCGATCGTCGACAAAGCGACCGGCGCCGTGAGCTACCAAGACGTCGTGCTGACGAAGGACGAAGGGAACCGCGCCGATACGACGATGGAAGGGCTCTCGAAACTGGAGCCTGTGCGCGGTCCGGGAAAG
>DASZGA010000383.1:0-10177 GCA_035939295.1 Candidatus Elarobacter sp.
GCGCATCACGTTCATGTCGACGCAGTTGCGGCGCTCCGTCGTCGGGTCGCCCACGCTGATCACGCTCGGCTCGAACCGGCCCTCGCGCGTGACCGTCATCCGCTGGTACTCTTTCCCTTGCTCGTCGAGCGAAGTGACCGCGAACTTCACCGCCGTCAGCGCCTGCGTCCCGTGAGCGCGGAACGAGATGCACAGGACGCGGTGCGGGCGCGACCCGCCGCCCGAGGCTTGATAGCTGGTCATGCTGGTGACGACAGCCGGCGCGCCGGGGAACTGCCGCCCGTCGAGCGTCAGGCTCGGGTTCTCGGCTCCGTGCGCCGGGGCCGGGAGCGCGAGCAATAAAAGGGACAAGGCGGTTCGAAGCCGTCGAAGCATGGGTGGGGTCCTTTGCCAAATGGCGCATCGCGGCGCCGCGGGATGGGACAACTGACGAAGGGCGGGCCGAGTGCGAAAGGATAGCTCGTTGACGATGGTTACTGAACTGCGCGATTTCCTCATGCTCCCGTACGGGGAGCTCGAAGAGCTGAACCTGGAGGCCAAGAAGCAGCGCAAGGACCGCGTCGCACCTGACAAGCTCCAAGAGCTGCGTCTCAAGTACCTCACCGACGAGAAACGCATCAAGGCGGTGACGGTCCTGTTCTCGGACCTCGAAGGCCGGCTGCACATGCTCGACTACGACAAGAAGTTCTTGTTGAAGTCGGCCGACAACCTGACGTTCGACGGCTCCTCGATCCGCGGGTTCACGCCGCAGCGCGAGAGCGATCTGCGCTTGAACCTCGACTGGGGCGCGTTCTATTGGGCCCCGGCCGACATCTTCGGCGCCGGCAAAGTTCTGGTGTTCGGCGAAGTGCTCGACCGCGACGGCTCGCCGTTCACCGCCGACATCCGCGGCGTGCTGAAGAAGCTGTCGCAGGACCAGTACGATCAGCACGGCTACACGCTGAACGCCGCGAACGAGATCGAGGGCTTCGTCTTCGCCGGCGTCGACGCGGAGCAGTGCTATCACGAGACCGGCAAGTTCGAGTACGTCAACACCGGCGGCTACTATCACTCGCTTCCCGGCGACCCGCTGCGCAAGTTCATCGACACCGTCGCCGAGGTGCAGCGCTCGATGGGGTTCGAGAACGAGAAGGACCATCCGGAGGTCGCGCCCTCGCAGTTTGAGATCAACTACAGCTATGGCGAAGTGACCGCGGCGGCCGACACGATCCAGCTCTACAAGCTGATCTGCCGCCAAGTCGCGACCAAGCTCGGGATGACGGCGAGCTTCTTGCCGAAGCCGGTCGTCGGCGTGAACGGCAACGGGATGCACACCAACATCTCGGTCAGCGACAAGAGCGGAAAGAACCTGTTCTGGCAGCAGGGCGCAGACCAGAATCTCAGCGACTTCGCGTGGAAGTTCGGCGACCGGATCCTCACGCACGGCAACGACGTCTGCCTGATGCTGAACTCGAGCGTGAACGCGTACCGCCGGCTCGACCCGCACTTCGAGGCGCCGAACCAGATCAAGATCTCCGCGGTCGACCGCGGCGCGATGGTCCGGATCCCGATCGGCAACGAGCGCAGCTCGCGCCTGGAGGTCCGCTCGGTGGCGCCCGACGCGAACCCGTACATGGTGATGCTCTCGGTCTTCGCGACGGGTCTCGGCGGCACGATCTCGGACGTAGCGAACCTGCGGCAAGCCGATCGCTATCTGCCCGACAACATCTACGACGCGCTGGCGAACTTCCGCAACTCGAGCTGGACGTCGTCGCTGCTCACCGATGAGGTCAAGGAGCGGTACGCGGACCTCAAACAGGCCAGCGCCGACCGCTGCCCGCGCCAACTCGGCACCTTCGTGAAGGCACAAGAAGTCCAGTACCACCACGAAGTCTACAACCAGTACCTCTGGAATCTGTTCTAGTTCGAGCGCGGGCCGGCTATTTCGCCGGCGGGTTGACGATCTTCACGACCTTACCGACGAGCTCGGCCGGCTCGCCTTTGCGCTGGCCGGCCGAGTACGTTCCGCTCAGCTCGGCACAGCCCCAAACGTGCGAGTCCTCGGAGTTGCCGACGTTGTCGCCGATCAGGTAGTAGCAACCGCGAGGCAACCGGTCCGGAGCGGTCCACCGCGAACGCGGCGGGACGTCGGCAAGGGCAGGATCGAGCAGCTCACCGTCGACCGCGATCCGGTACCCGGAGACTGTGAGGTCGTAGTTCGGGTGCAACGGCGGGAACGCGCGCGCGAGCGGACGACCGTTGACTTCGATCGTGTGGTTGCGGATCGACAGCTTGTCGCCGGGAATCGCGACGACGCGCTTGATGAACGGCGCCTTCGACGGTATCGGCGGCATGAAGACGATGATGTCGCCCCGCTGTGGCGGCGCGGCGCCGTACACCGATTCGTCGACGAGCAGCAACGTGCCGATGCGCATCGTCGGTGACATCGCCATGCTTTCGTTGGCAAACGACCGGTACCGGTGATCGGGCTGTATCCCGGACGCCAGCTCGCGCGCCATCGAGACGCGCTTCGCGATGCCGCCGCAAGCCGCCAGCGTCGAGAGCGCCAGCAGCACGGCCAGCGCCCGCTGAAAGGTTCCCATCGGCGGGCATCTTGACGAAACACGACGAATCGCCTGCGCGCCGGAGGAGATGATGCGCGATGCTGTTCGCGATGGAGCGAGGTCTGCTGGACCCTCCGAGCGAGTCGCTCGTCTAGGGAAAACTCCTCATGCGCGCCGGACGAGCGCGGTGTATCGTGAGCGGCAGACACGGCTTAAATCGGAGGCCCGCACGATGCAGCCCGAATCGCAGACCGGACCAGGGATTGTTGGAGCGACGGCGAGCGCGCTGGCCGCGAAGATCGCGTCCGGAGCGATCACCGCCCTCGAGGCGGTCGAGGCGCACATCGCGCGGATTGAAGACGTCAATCCGCGGCTGAACGCCGTCGTCGTGAAGCGCTACGCGGAGGCGCGCGCCGAAGCGGAGGACGCCGATCGCCGGCGTGCGTCGGGCGAGCGGCTTGGTGTGCTCCATGGCGTTCCGGTGACCGTCAAGGAGTGTCTGGATATGGCGGGGACGCCGTCGACGTACGGGCTCGCAGCGCACGCGCAACGAACGGCAACGTCGGACGATCCCTACGTCGCGCGGTTGCGTGCTGCCGGCGCCATCGTCCTCGGCAAGACCAACGTCGCGCAGCTGCTCATGTCGATCGAGTGCTACAACCCGGTATACGGACGCACGAACAATCCATGGAACCTAGAGCGCTCGCCGGGCGGCAGCAGCGGCGGCGAGGCTGCGATCGTCGCGGCCGGAGGTTCGCCGCTCGGCATCGGCACGGATATTGGTGGAAGCTGTCGCGTTCCGGCCGCGTTCTGCGGGATCGTCGGGTTCAAGCCGACGCAAGGACGTACGCCGGATCAAGGCCGGCGCAGCATCCCGTTCGGCGAACGCGCGATCGCGAGCCAAGCCGGCGTGCTGGCGCGCTCGGTGGAGGACGTCGTGCTCGGCCTGCGCGTGATCGCGGGCGCGCCGCCGGAAGACCTCGAACCGCCCGTGCCGCTGGCCGATTACCGTTCGGTCGACGTGGCGGCGTTGCGCGTCGCGGTGTACGAGGACGACGGCGTCTTTCCGCCGGCGCCCGCGGCTCGCCGCGCGGTCCGCGAAGCAGCGCAGATCCTCACCGCGTCGGGCGCAACCGTGAGCGCATGGACGCCGCCGGAAATTCACCTGGCGGCGGAGCTTTTCTACGGGCTCTTGACCTCTGATCGCGGACGCGGCCTGAGCGCGCTGTTGCGCGGCGAAAAGACCGACCCGAACATCGGACCGCTGTTGATGACCGCGAAGCAGTCGCGGCGCGGAATCGCAGCGATGGGGGCGCTCTTGCGTGCGCTGGGCCAGCGCCGCACGGCGGAGACGATCGCGCCGTTCGGATACGGCGACACGCACCGCTACTGGCAACGCGTCGAGGAACTGCACGACCATCGCCGCCGGTTCTTCGACGCGCTCGACCGCGCAAGCGGCGGGCCGTTCGACGTGATCCTGTGCCCGCCGTGCGCGCTTCCGGCGTTCACCCACGGGGCGGCGCGCGATCTCGGGTTGCCCGGCACCTACAGCTACTTGCCGAACGTGCTCGGTCTTCCGGCCGGCGTGGTTCCGCTGACGCGCGTGCGCGCAGACGAGGAGGGGGCGCGGGCAGCGTCACGTGACGCCGTCGAGCGCACCGCCGCACGGGTCGAGCGCGGGAGCGCAGGGTTGCCGGTCGGTGTGCAGCTCATCGCGCGACCGTGGCGCGAGGACGTTGCGCTGGCCGCGATGCGGACGATCGAATCCGTGGCGCGGGAACGTGCGGACTATCCGAGGACGAGCGACTCCAGCTTGGGATAGACAAGCGTGCGGCCTTGCGGGTAGGTCGTTGGGTCGATGATGTCGTGGCGCGGCGGGCCGAGACCGTTGAGGATGAGCTCGCGGTAGCCGGCGCCGTGCCGGTTCCAGAGCGCGAGGAGCCGGCGCGAGACCTTGTTGTCGACGGCGTTGTCGTTCGGGTTCGTCACGAAGACGCAGCGCCGCGCGCGCGGCTTTTTCGTCCGTGCTTCGCCGTAGATCGCGTTTCCGAGGAAGATCAATTCGGCTAGGGCGTGCGTGGGATAGCCGGGATATGCGTAGATAGGGCGCGTGTTCTGCTTGATGTGGAAGTCCCACCACCAGTACATGTCCGGGATCGTGTGCAGATAGAGCATCGCCGGATCGCCGATGAACGGCGGGATCGGGTACGGCATCAGAAACGGCGCGATCGGAACGGCGAGATCGATCGGCTGCGTCTGCGCGAGCCAGAGCGCCATCGACCCGCCGAGCGACAACCCGATCGCCGCGACGGACGTGCCGAGTCCGCGCGTCAACGAGTATGAATCCGTGGCGCTCTGTTGCAGCTCCGACACGGAGACGTTGTGGAGGTCGTGCGTCAGCCGGTCTTTCAAACCGTGGTGCGGAATCCGCGGCACGTAGACGTTGCAACCGCGGGCGTGAAAGCTGCGCGCCAGCTCGTCGAACTGCTGCGGGCAGTTGGTGAAGCCGTGGAACAGGACGACGGCGTGCCGCACCGGCGCTCCGTGCTCGTACAGCCGCGGAAGTGCAGCGGGGAGGATCGCGGAATCGGCGGCGTCGCGCGCGATGAGGCCGCGAATCTCTCCGACCGCCGCTTCGAACGGCGGCGCGGGACTGGGGCCGGTCGCGACGGCGGCCGGCTTGGCGCAGCCGGTCAGCCCGCCCGCGGCCAGCGAGGCGCCGAGGAGCGCGGTAAATTCGCCGCGGCGGAACGTCGGCATCCGCGCGCCTTTCGGCGACCCGAGCGAGGCCCCCGGCTCACCCGCGGCTCCGTCCGTCCCTACCCTGGTGACCGAGACTGGCAGCGGGCGTAAAGATTCGCCGCTCGGCGCCTTGCTCTACATTAAGAGTCGCCGGGCGACGCCGATATAGTCAGTGCCGGGCTTCCCATCTTCGAAGCGAGGTCTTTTTGCTTGCCTAGCACATTTTCGCTTGACTCGATTCGCGCCACGGCCACGAGGATTTTCGTGTGGGTCGCCTGGGCGCACGTCCTGCTCGCCGGAGGCGTCGCGCTGATCGCGCACAACTCATGGCGCGAGCCGATGGCGGTCGCCGCGATTGCCGCGCTGGTCGCAACGCTCGCCGCTTGGAAGCTGCGCGACGGGCTCGCGCTGCGCTCGATCGTCGCCGTGTGCCTGACGTTCGGCCCGATCCTGCTCGTGTACGCCGGACGGGGCCACTTGAGCGGGCTCGCCGGCAACGGCGACTGGCAGGTCGACTACCACATGTATTTCTTCGGCGTGTTCGCGATGCTGAGCGCGTACGTCGATTGGCGACCGATCGCGATCTCGGCCACCCTCACCGCAGCGCACCATTTGATTCTCGACCTCGTCGTGCCGGGGAACGTCTTTCCCGAGGAGGGGATCGACCGAGTCGCGCTGCACGCGATCGCCGTCGTGATCGAATGCGGCGTGCTCTTCTGGTTGACGGCGGCGATCGCCGGCCTGTGCAAACGCCAGGAAGAGCTGGTCGACTTCACCTCGCGCGAGACGGCCGAAGTGCTGATGCGCGAACAGGAAACGATTGCGTCGCTCCAGGCTCAGTTGGACCGGCACCTGGCCGCCACCGAGTCGTAGCGGTGGACGTCGTTCTGGTGTTTGCGTCGAACTCCGGCACAATGGTGGCCACGAAGACGCTCCGCGACTCCGGCGTCCACGCGAGGATGATTCCCACGCCGGCGAGCGTGCAGTCCGCGGCGAACCTGTGCCTGAGCATCGACGGCGCCGCGGAGAGCCGCGCGGTCACCGCACTCAAAGCTGCCAAAGTATCGATAAGCGCCGTCCACCGCTGAGGCGGGCGGCGCCGTAAGGGAATCCCCTCAACGCGCAGGAATGTTCCGCAGGTGACGATGCAGCGCGTCGACGTGGTGAACTATGCCAATGTCGGCTTGATGCTGGTCTCGTGCGTAGCGGCCTACGTGTTCCCGTTCGAGCTGTTCCTGTTCTCGTATGCGGTGCTGGGCCCGCTGCACTACCTGACGGAGATCTCCTGGCTGCACGACCGGCGTTATTTCGTCAAGCCGGACCCGGTGCTGCGCGCACCGACACAGTACTGGTTGGCGCTGGTTCTGGTCACCGTTGCCGTGATGCTGTACGGGTTGATCGCGGAGAAGGTGCTGAAGCAGAACGTGCCGCCGGTCTTCGAGATCGCGCTGTTCTATGCCGTGTTCGTCTCGGCGTGCGTGCTCGTGTTCAGCAAGAACAAGGCCGCGTCGGCGGGGATCATCGCGCTGACCGCAGTGTTGCTGGCGTTCTTCAGCGGCTCGCGGTATTTCGGGCTCGTGGCGTTGCTGCTCATCACGATCGTGCACGTGCTCGTGTTCACGGCAGCTTTCGTGCTGTTCGGAGCGCTGAAGAGCCGCAGCCGCTCGGGCGTGCTCTCGCTGGTCGTGTTCGCGTGCTGCGCGGCAAGTTTCTTCGTGTACGTTCCGGCGGCGCTCGGTGCGACCGTCGGCGACTACGTGCGGCACAGCTACGGTTCGTTCCAGGCGCTCAACGCCGTGCTGATCCAGTTGTTCCACTTCGGTACCGGCACCTCGCTGAGCGAGATCTACGACTCGACGGCGGGACTCGTCGTGATGCGGCTGATCGCGTTCGCCTACACGTACCATTATCTCAATTGGTTCTCGAAGACGTCGATCATCAAGTGGCACGAGATCCCGAAGCGCCGCAGCGCGATGATCGTCGTCGCCTGGTTGTGTTCGCTCGGAATCTACGCGTACAGCTACACGATCGGGATGATCGCGCTGTACTTCCTGAGCGTGCTGCATGTCATGCTGGAGTTTCCGCTGAACCACCAGACCTTCGCCGGGATCGGGAAGGAGCTGTACGCGCTCGCCCTCAAACCGGCGCCGAGGTTATCCCATGTGCAGAAACATTAAGACGCTCTTCAACTTCGAGCCGCCCGTCACGGCCGACGAGGTCCACGCCGCTTCGCTCCAGTTCGTTCGCAAGATCAGCGGCTTTACCAAGCCGTCGAAAGCGAACGAACCCGCCTTTCTGGCGGCTGTCGACGAGATCTCCGAGGTGGCGATGCGGCTGCTGCGCTCGCTCGAGACGAACGCCTCACCGAAAAACCGGGACGAAGAAGCGGCAAAGGCTATCGCTCGCTCCGCGGCGCGTTTCGGCACCTGAGCGCCGTCGCTCACCCTGCAGGGATGAGCGGCCATGAAAGAAGCTGCCGTCAATGTGCATTTGATACGGTAGTTCGTTGATCGTCTCTTCTCGCGAAACGCGGTGACGAACGCTTTCGGAGCGTCGTTGGCGAAGTGTAGCGAGGCGAGGTAGTGGAGATGCGGGACCCCCTGAGCAAGGCGCTCGACGAAGCGCCCGAGGTACTTCCCAGAGACACCCATCCCGACGTCGAGTCGTACCGAACGGATCACGCGCCGCCGCTCGGAAGAGTTCTCGACGCGCTGCGGGAGCAGCTCATCGATGCGATGTCGGTGCCGTTCTTCGACGGCGGCTCGAGCGTCGAGACGACGCCGGTCACCAAGCGCCTGCATTCGGAGGCCGGCGGGGCGACGATCGTCGCGCGCAAGCGCGAGCCCGCGTACGAGGCGACGGTGGATCTCCAGGTGCGGAGCGATCACGATGAGCCCGCGGACTCCGACGGCGGCCGGTATCAAGTCGCGGCGCACGCACACCTTCGCTGCGACGACGCGCGCGGGCCGATGGAGCGTGAGGTCGAGGTCGTCGTCCGCGAGATCGACGGGACCTTGCAGCTCGACGTTCTGCATCTGCGCGCCGAGATGGCAGCCGCGATCCTCGCGATCGGAAAGTCCGCGGAGACGGCCTAGGCGACTATGCCGGCGTGTC
This sequence comes from Candidatus Elarobacter sp., assembly GCA_035939295.1. GTDB lineage: Bacteria > Vulcanimicrobiota > Vulcanimicrobiia > Vulcanimicrobiales > Vulcanimicrobiaceae > Vulcanimicrobium. The sequence goes on from DASZGA010000383.1 coordinate 8,400, forward strand.
GTTGAAGGGACGCGCCGTCACCTGCGCGTCGTCTTCATATACGACGTAGCCCGGACGCGCCGTCTTGATCATTTCGATCGTGCAGCCGTACGCTTCGAGGATCTGCTGCATCTCGCGAATTCGAGCGAGGTGCGCGCGGGCCTCGCTGCGGAACCAGCTGATCGCAACGGGCGCCGGATGGTGGCGGCGGGCGCGCGCGAACCGTGCCGGCTTGCTAAGGTTCTCGTCGAACCAGAGCTCGATGCCGTCGAGGCGAGCCGCGTCCGCGGCGCTCAGCGCGCCGGAACGGCGAAGAGCCCCGGCGGCGTGGAAGATCCCTTCGCGCTTTCCGGAGCTCGAATCGATGCGGGTTCCGACAAATCTGACGTACATGACACGGTGCTGATCATAAAGGAGCACCCGCCGGCAGACGAATGCGTCAAGATAATATCATCCGTGGCAAGCCCCCCGGCTCGCGCACGCAGCCTAACGTTTGCGCGCCTGGAAATTCCCCAGCATCGTGCCGTTTTGCCAAAAGCTCCCGGTGAACGAACCGTCCGGCGAGAAGCTGCTCACGCGGACTTCGCCCGTCGATACGACACCTTGACAGTTCGTCTCGCGGTACGGGACGCTTTGCTGCGCGGCGCCGACGGAGAATGCGGCATGCAGGATGGTCTGCCGCTCGCAAGGCATGGCCGACCGTCCTCCGACGCTTTCTTTGTGAGCGTCCAGCACGATCGTATCGGCACCTGAGGGCTCAGCGGCGCCGACCCACACGATCCTGCCGACTTGAACGTTCGCCTCGTCCACCTGCCACGAGCCTCGCAACATGCGAGCGTCGGCCGGAGCTGCCGCTGCCTGCCGGGCCGTCACGGTACGAATCGCGGGGGACGGCGATCCGGTCCTCGCGGGCGTCGGCGGCGTGGACGGTGTGGGTGGTGTGGTCGGGACCGGCGTCGCGGTGGCCTGCGCGATCATCGTCGGGGCCGCAGTGCGCGGCGGCATGGTGGCAACGGCGATGCGCGGCTTCGCGGCGACTGCGACGGGCTGGGTGCGATCGCTTGAACCGCGCGCGAGCACGGCGAGCAATGCGCCGAACGCAAAGCCAACCACGATGATGACCGCCGCCGCCACAACCGTTCCCGTACGCGTCCGCATGCTGGGAGCATCGATACCCCAATCGCGCCGATCCGTTCGCCAGCTAGCGGTCCGGCGCGAAAGACCTATGCGTGCACGAGGTTCGAGGGACGGGCGCTTGCAAGCGCGCGAGCCATCCGAGGAACGTAGCGGCTTAAGGTATAGTGACTACAAGCAGGCGAGGTGGAGACATGAATGGATCCGAGATTCCCGGCAATTGAACCGTACGACAGCGGGATGCTCGACGTAGGTGACGGGCATCGGGTCTATTGGGAGTGCTGCGGGAATCCAAATGGGAAACCTGCGCTCGTCCTCCATGGCGGACCCGGTTCAGGATGCTCCGCAAACCAGCGGCGCTTCTTCGATCCGAAGCGATATCGCATCGTGCTCTTCGACCAACGCGGATGTGGCCGTAGTCGTCCATTAGCCAGCGCACCCGACGCTGACCTCAGCTCCAATACGACCGGTCATCTCATCGCCGACATCGAGCTGCTGCGCGAGCACCAAGGAGTCCGGGGTTGGACGATCTTGGGCCTTTCCTGGGGAACTACCCTCGGTCTCGCATATGCGCAGGCACATCCGAATCACGTCGACGCACTGATACTTGCATTGGTGACGACGACGTCACGTCGCGAAGTGCAGTGGCTGACCTATGATGTCGG
>DASZGA010000384.1:0-9670 GCA_035939295.1 Candidatus Elarobacter sp.
GACCATGGCTTTCTTCAGGTCGTTCTCCACATCGTAGATGACCTGATAGAAGCGAAGATCCACTTGCTCCGACTCGGCAAGCCGTTTCACCGACTCATCCGGCCGAATGTTGAACCCGATCAACACGGCGTTCGAAGCCGAAGCCAGGTTGACGTCGTTCTCGGTGATCCCGCCGACGCCGGCGAGGATCGCCCGCACGTCGACTTCCCCGGTGGAGAGCGACTCGACACGAGCGCGAAGCGCTTCGACCGAGCCTTGTCCGTCGGCTTTGAGGATGAGGTTGAGCGTCTTCTGCCCGCCGTCCGCCGGCATCAGCATGAAGGTTTCCAGCGAGACCTTCGCACCACCGGTCGTCGCCGCCATGCGCACGTCGCGACGCTTGGTCGAACGTTTCGCTGCGGCTTCACGCGCGGACTTCTCGTCGGAGACGACCATCATCGTGTCGCCGGCGGAGGGGACGTCGTTGAGCCCCATGATCTCCACGGGAATCGACGGCCCGGCCTTTTTGGTTTGTTTGCCCTTGTCGTCGATCAGCGCACGGATCTTTCCGTACGTCGGCCCGACGACGACGACGTCGCCGACGCGCAAGGTGCCGTTCTGAATCAGCACGGTAGCGACCGGCCCCCGCCCACGGTCGAGCGCCGACTCGATCACCACGCCGCTAGCGCGACGATGCGGATTGGCTTTGAGCTCTTTGAGATCGGCCTCAAGCAGCACCGTCTCGAGCAGCGCGGCGATGTTGTCGCCCTTGCGAGCCGACACCGGCACCATCTCGATCTTGCCGCCCCACTCGACGGGCTGCAGCCCTTCTTCGGTGAGCTGCTGCTTGACGCGATCGGGCTGCGCGTCTTCTTTGTCCATCTTGTTGATCGCGACGACGATCGGCACGCCCGCAGCTTTGATGTGCGAGATCGCTTCACGCGTCTGCGGCATCACGCCGTCGTCCGCGGCGACGACGAGGACCGCCACGTCGGTGACGCGCGCACCGCGCGCGCGCATCGCCGTGAACGCCTCGTGACCCGGGGTGTCGATGAACGTGATCGCGCGCGGCGGATCGCCCGCTTGAACGGTGTACGCGCCGATCTTCTGCGTGATCCCGCCGGCCTCGCCCGCGGCGACGTTCGCCTGACGGATCTTGTCGAGGAGCGAGGTCTTGCCGTGGTCGACGTGGCCGAGGACAGTGACGACGGGAGGCCGCGGCTGCAGCATCTCCGGCTTGTCCTCTTCCTGCTCGACGACGACTTCGTCGCCCGCTTCTTTGACGATCGCGTTGAACCCGAACTTGCGCGCGACCGCGGTCGCCTGTTCGGACGAGATGTTCTGGTTGATCGTCGCCATCGTGCCCATGCGAATGAGCTCGCGAATGACGTCGGCCGCCGGAACGATCATCGAGGTCGCCAGTTCCTGAACGGTCAGGACGTCCGGGATCTCGATCGCTTCGAGCTTCTTGGACGGATCCTCGACGCGGTCGATGTGCGCGCCGCCGTTGCGACGGCGCTGCTTCTCGAGCCGCATCTCCGCATCGCGGGCCTTCTTCGCCTCGAGCTGCTCGCGCGTCGAGCGGCCGCGACCGCCGCCGCCTGGGCGACCGCCGCCGGTTCCGGAGGACGGCATCGGGCCGCCGCCGGGCGTGATCGGGCCGTTACCGGCCGGGCCGCCGGGGCGAGGACCACCAAACGGCCGCGGGCCGGCGGTAGCGCCGGGGATTGCCCGGAACGCGCCGTTGCCGGCTGGACGTCGCCCTGCGGGCGCGCCGGGAGCACCCGGGCCGGCCGCGGCCTGACCGGGGGTACCGGGACGGGGCTGCTGATACTGGCCCGGACCGCCTTGGCCGGGACGCGGCGCGACGCCGGGACGGCCCGGAACCTGACCGGGCGCCGGGGCGCCGGGAGCGTTCAAGGGGCGCGCGGGCGGACGCGGCGGACGGATCGATGCCTGGCCGGCCGGGACGGGCCGGAGCTGCGGCACGGGCTCGGACGGGACGGCCGGACGGCGCGGCATCGGACCCGGCTGACCGGGACGCGGCGCGACGCCGGGACGCGGCGGCGCGGCGGCGGCCTCGCCACCCTCCGCCGGCGGCTCCGGAGAAGCGGCTGCGGCGGGCTGCTGCGGCTGAGCCGGCGCAGCGCGGCGCGACGGCGTGCTCGGAACCGGCCGAAGCTGCGGCGCCGGGGTCGGCGAAGCGGCGGGCCGGGCCTTCGGCGCCGCCTTCGCAGGCGGCTCGCCGGCGGGCTCTTCGGCCGGGGCGGTCTCTGAAGCTGCTGCAGGTGCCGCTGCCGCCGGAGCGGCGGGAGCGGTCTTCGCGCTGCCGTTGCTCGACGGTGCCGCGGCCGCAGGCTCGGCGGCGGGCGCAGCAGGTGCGGCCGCGACCGGCTGGGCCGGAGCGGCTACAGGGGCACTCGGCGCCACCGGCGGTACGACCGGCGCCGGCGACTCCGCGACAGCGGGCGACGGGGCGGCGGTACGTGCGGTCTTCGGGGCCGGTTTCGGCCCCTTGAGCTGTGCGCGGAGAAGGTCGGCGACCTTGGGTTCGACGACGCTGAGTTGGTTCTTCGCCTCCAGCCCGAGCCGCCCGAACAGGGCGAGCAAGTCTTTCGACGACATACCGAGCTCTTTGGCGAGCTCGAAAATGCGGGGTTTACCGGTTGCCATGCAGTCCTTCAAAGATAGGGTGCCCGAAGGCACCGCCGCCCGTTAAGTCATTCTGTTGAGCTCCGAGATCCGGAGTGAGTCACCATTGTACCAGAGCCTCCATACTGAACCCCGGATAACGCTTGTTCTTTGCGACGAGTTCCGCACATTTACGCGAACAGAGGTAAACGCCGCGTCCCTCGGCTCGCCCGCTCGTATCGGCTACCCAGCGACCGTCGCGGCGGGTGAACCGGCGCAGCGCCGGCTGCGGGAACACCGTCCGGCAGCCGACGCACGTGCGCTGCGGGCTCATTCGTTCGTGAACATCTCCCGCTTGAACTCTTCGAGCCGGCGCAGCAGCTCGTCCTGATCGATCGCCGCCTCTTCGGGTTCCTCGCCTTCGGCCGCGACCGCTTCTTCCGCCTCGACCCCGGCTTCTTCGGTGCCGGCCGCGGCCGCCCGCGCCTCGCGCTCAGCCGCATAGCGCTCGCGCGCCTCGGCCGCCTCGGAGTCGCTGGTGATGTCGAGCCGCCAGCCGGTCAGCCGCGCGGCGAGCCGCACGTTCTGCCCTTCGCGTCCGATCGCGAGCGAGAGCTGGTGATCGGGGACGACGACCAGCGCGATCCCTTCGTCCTCGTAGAGCTCGACGCCGAGCACCTTCGCCGGCGCCAGCGCGTTGGCGACGAACGCCGGCAGCTCCGGCGCCCAGCGGATCACGTCGATCTTCTCGCCGCGCAGCTCGTCGGAGACGTTCGCAATGCGCGAGGACTTCGGCCCGAGGCAGGCGCCGACGGCGTCGATCTCGGGGCGCTTCGAGGTAACCGCGACCTTGGTGCGCGCGCCTGGCTCGCGAGCGATCGCCATGATCTCGACGATGTCGTCTTGGATCTCCGGCACCTGAAACTCGATCAGCCGCTGCACGAGCCCTTCGGCCGCGCGCGAGAGCACGACCAGCGGACCTTTGTTCGTCTTGCGCACGTCGAGGACGTAGGCGCGAATCCGGTCGTTGATGCGGTAGTTCTCGCGGTTGACCTGTTCGCTGAACGGAAGCAGCGCTTCCGTCTTGCGGTCGTCGAGCAGGACGTACATGTTGCGCTGCTCGTAGCGCTGCACCGTGCCGAGCACGATGTCGTGGAGCTTCGCCGAGTACGTGTTGTAGACGGTGTCGCGCTCGGCCTCGCGGATGCGCTGCACGATGACCTGCTTCGCGGTCTGCGCGGCGATGCGGCCGAAGTCGCGCGGCGTGACGACTTCGTCGTAGAAGTCGCCGGGCTCGTAGCGCGCGCCGGCCTCGCTTTTTGCGAGCTCCAGCTTGGGATCGGCCACTTCGCCGTCGGGGACGACGACGCGGCGGTGGTAGACCTGGTAGTCGCCGGTCGTGCGGTCGATCGTCACGATGGCGTTCGCCTCGCCGCCGAAGTTGCGCTTGTAGGCCGAGATCAGCGCAGCCTCCAGAGCTTCGAGCAAGGACTCGAAGCTGATGTTGCGTTCGTTCTCGATCTCGCGGAGCGCCGCGATCATCTCTGCGTTCATCGGTTTTTCTCTCGTTGTTTTGCGCGCTGGAGGTCCGCGCGTACGTCGTACTCCAGGTTCGCCGACTTGATGACGGCGATGGGGATGGGGAGCTCGCCGTTTTGGCGCGCCAGGATCACGTTGGTGCCGCGGACGCCGTCGAGCTTACCGCGATGGGTCTTCGCGTTCTCGATCGCGAGCGTGGTGACGATCTTGACGTCGCGGCCGGTGAAGCGGTCGTAGTCGGAAGGTTTGGTGAGCGGACGGTTCAGCCCGGCCGACTCGACCTCAAGCGTGTACGGATCGGGAAAGGCGTCGAGCGCGGCGTTGATGCGCGAAGCGATCCGCTCGCACGTCGTGATGTCCACCCCGCCTTCGCGGTCGACTGTAACGTGCAGCGTCGATTGTTGCCGATGCCGATGCACCGTCGCACCGACGATTTCAACGTCGCGAAACTCAGGCTGATGCGGCAAAGCATGCACGACACGCTCGAATGCTTCGGTAAAAAGGCTCTCCGCCCCAGGCTCCGAGCCCCCCGCGCCGTGCGCGGGGCCCCCCATCCGACCTCGCAACGACTCGGGAGGCGCGGAACGATGCTGCTGCGCTCGGTCCATCACCACTCCCATCTCCCTTTCAACAAAGAAGCGCGGGCTTTGCCCACGCTCCCAGCGTCTACGTCCGGCCGCCATCATACGACAGACGGGCGCTTTTCGCAAACCCTCAGGGGTGGCGCGGGACCGGCGTGGTGAGGCCGCCGGGGGCGATCCGCTCCATCCGCGGGTCGTTGCACGAGACCTCGACGAACTCGAGCACCGGCTTGAGGTCGGGCGGTCGGTCCGGAATGTAGGGCCGCGCGAAGCCGCCGGAGAGGCTCGGCGGCGGGGTCGGGGGCGGCGGTTTCGGGTGGTCGGTGATCCGGTACGCCTTGCAAACCTCGCGGCCGAAGAGGTCCTTCTTCCGTTCGAAGACGTACGCGATCGAATCGGCATGGACGACCGTCCGCGAGACGCGGATCAGTCCGAACGTGGCGGCGAGAACGTAGGCCGGCGGGGTCAGCGCCTTCTCGTAGGCCTCGACGGCGGCGTTCGGGTCGAGCCCCGGCGCGTAGTGGCCGGGGACGACCGCGTTGTGCGGAAGCAGCGCGCGGAGCTTATCGTTCAGCGAGCTGCCGGTCGAGGAGGGCGAGGCGCTCGGGCCGGGCGCCGGGCCGCCGGGCGACGCGGCGGTCGTGCCGGGGCGAGCGGAGCCGGGCGCGGCCGATGCCGGACCACCCGGCGATGACGCGCCCGGGCCGGCGGGGCGCGAGCCTGAACTGCCCGGCGTCGTGCCGGTTCGACTCGACGGCGCGCCGGACGCGCCCGGCGCGGCGGCCGCAGCCGCAGGGGCGCCCGTCGCTCCCGGCGCGGGGCCCGATACGGCCGGCCGCGGCGCCGAGGTGCCCGCCGGCCGCGGCGCGCTGGTCCCCTGCGGTTTCGGCGACCCGACGGCGGCGGCGGTGAGCAACGGGCGCGGCGTCCCAGGCGAGGTACTGGGCGCGGACGTAACGGCCGCAATGACCGGCGCGGTGGTCGGCGCGCTCGTCGGCCGGGCGGTCGGGGCGGCGGTGGGCCTGGCCGTGGGTGCCGCGGTCGGCGGAGCCTGCGTCGGAACGACGGTCGGGCGTGCCGTCGGGACTGCGGTCGGACGCGCCGTCGGCGGCGCGGTGGGCGCGGCCGTCGGCGGCGCCGTTGGGACGGCGGTCGGCGGGGCCGTGCGCGGGGTCTGCGTCGGCGGGGCGGTCGGTGCGAGCGTCGGCGGACGGGTCGGCGGGACGGTCGGGCGGATCGTCGGCGCGGCGGTCGGCGGTTCCGTCTCGACCGCGACGAGCGCCGACGGCGCGACGGTCGGGACGCGCGTCGGCGGGGTCGTCGGCGGAACGGTCGGCGGAAGCGATGGCGGAGCCGTCGGCTGTGGCGGCGCCGACGGGCGGATCCGCGCCAGCTCGCGGTGCCGCGGCGGCGGCGGGGTCGGCGGAACGATGCGGCGGCGCGGGATCGGCCGCACCGCGACGGGGCGCGGCGTCCGCGGCCGCTCCGGCCGCTGCGTCGGCACCGGGGCGCGAACTGGAACGGGGGTCGGCGGCGGCGCGGCGGCGCGCGCGGCTTCTTCCAGGATCACGTCGGCCGTGACGTCCGACTCCTGCGGCTGCCCGCCCGGCGCGCTGTTCCAGAAAAACGCGACCAGAATGATGACGAGCCCGTGGATCAGGAACGAGAGCCCGATCGCCAGCGCGTCGCGCCGCGGCGAGGGCCGATCAACATGAGCCTCCCCAACCGGTCGGCGCGCGGCACGCATGCGAGCGGTTCTTACCTGAACCCCGTGCGGCTCCATGCCTCCGGATGACAAAAGGCTTTCGGCGGGAACGAAGTGTGTCGGTGCTTTCGTCCACCCGCAGGACCACGGATGAGGTCGAGGAACGCCGCGCGCCGATGCAGCCGTTGCCGAAACGAACGAAGATCGTCGCGACCGTCGGGCCCGCCTCGCGCGAGCCGGCGATGCTGCGCGCGCTCTTCTTGGCCGGCGTCAACGTGGTCCGGCTCAACTTCTCGCACGGCACCCACGACGAGCACGCCGCGACGATCGCCGACGTCCGCCGGATCGCGAACCAGCTGAACCTGCACGTCGCGATCCTGCAAGATCTTCCCGGCCCGAAAGTCCGCACCGGAAGCTTCAGCAACGGCACCGCGTCGGTGAAGCTTGAGACCGGCAAGCCCTTCACGCTCACGACCGAACAGGTCCCCGGCGACGCGGAGCACGTCAGCGTCTCGTACGCCGGGCTCGCGCGCGACGTCGACGTCGGCCGGCGCATCTACCTCGCCGACGGCGCGATCGCGCTGCGAGTGATGGCGATCGACGGCCCGCGCGTGCAAACGGTGATCGAAACCGGCGGCGAGCTGCGCGAGCGGCAAGGGATCAACTATCCCGACGGAACGCTCGAGCTCGACGCGGTGACCGACCGCGACATCGAGCACTTGCAGTTCGGGATCGAGCAGGACGTCGACTGGGTCGCGGTCTCGTTCGTGCGCACCGCCGAAGACGTGTGGCGGGTGAAGTCGCACATCGGCGAAGCCGGCAAGTCGATCCCGGTGATGGCGAAGATCGAGAAGCACGAAGCGCTCGAGCACATCGACGACATCCTGGTCGTCGCCGACGGGATCATGGTCGCGCGCGGCGACCTCGGCGTCGAGATCCCGCTCGAAGAAGTTCCGCTGGCGCAGAAAGATCTGATCCACCGCGCCAACAAAGTCTCGAAGCCGGTGGTCACGGCGACGCAGATGCTGGAGTCGATGATCTCCTCGCCGCGCCCGACGCGCGCCGAAGCGACCGACGTCGCGAACGCGATCCTCGACGGCACCGACGCCGTGATGCTCTCCGGAGAAACCGCACGCGGTGCCTACCCGCTCGAGGCCGTGCGCGTGATGGCGACGATCGCGCTGCAAGTCGAAGCGAAGTATCCGTTCAAAGAGATTCGCAAGCGCCGCGCCACCGACTACGGCGGCCTCGAAACCGACGAAGACATCGGGATGGCGATCGCCGAAGCCGCCGTCGGCGCTTCCGATTCCCTCGGCCTGCGCCTCGTCGTCACCGGAACGACGACCGGCAACACCGCGCGCCACATCAGCTCGTTCCGCCCCCGCGCGCGAATCGTCGCGCTCACGCCACTCGAAGAAGTCGCACGCCGAATGGCGGTCGTGTGGGGCGTCGAGTCGTCGGTCGTGCAAACATACCGCTACATCGAAACGCTGATCGAGATCGCCGAAGCCCGCGTCGTCGCCGAAGGCCACGCCGCCCCCGGCGAAACGATCGCGATCACCAGCGGAATGCCCGTCGGCGCCGGCGGAACCAACGTCCTAAAAATCCACCGCCTCCCCGAACACTAGGGGCACATCGCGAAGTGAGGGCACCTTCAGGGACCACCGCCCGCAGCATTGACGCGTGGCAGGCGTCGCTCCGGCGCTTCAAAGTTCAGTATCGGCGCAGGGCGAAACCAGAACCGGCGTCCACCGGAGTGCGCTACGCCTGTCCAGCGTACCGTCGTATCTGACGTCAATCGGAAGTCGCGGAACACCGTTACGAACAAGCTCCGTCGCGATTGGTCATCGGACGCCGTAAGGTGATCGAGAGGAATTTCGCACACTTGCCGTCGACGTTCGAGGACTTCGACCGGAAGGCCGTCCCAGGAATCCGGACGCAGAACGCGATTCACTCGCTGAACCTCCAGCGCGGCAGAAAGCCCGAGCAGCGGCGAACGTCCGGCATTTGAGAAGCAACATCGAGCGACACCGTAGCATCGGGCATCGAACGACACCGGTTCTTCATCGACGAGAATTCTGAATCGGTTGTCCGTCAGGGCCGTCACGTAGACGCAGACTCCACCGCGGGGCGCGGTGTCGTCATCGTTGATAAGCTGGCGGCATACGAGCAGGGCCTCGACCTCGAGAAAATACGCTGACGCCGCAGCGATGAGCGCAAAGGACGTGATGAGCGCAAGCGCCCACGTTCCAGCGGCAATCGAACAGTCGGGCTGCAAATAGATGCAGTGCCGGAAGTCGCTCAGCGCGCTTCGACCGTGGTATGCAAATCCGAATAAAAGAAAAAGGACCGTGGCGAGAGCCACGGTCCAAGAAACGAGAGCGTACCGGACGCTATTTGAGCGTAATATCGAGATTTTTCGTTGCCTCCGCTACCGCCGGCGAGACGTTCAGCCGGCTTCGAATAAGAGTGACAAGCTCCGCGTCGCTCTTGGCCTCGTCGAAGCCAGGCTGGCGCGACAGCACGAGAACGCTACGCTCCGGGCGTGGCCTGACTCGCGCGAACCGCAAGTCGATCGGCGCCAGAGCGACGTCGATCATCGCTACGAGTTGATCGTGTGTCATACGTTCACCGGTCATCTTACCCCATGTTTCCTTGCTGGGTTTCGTTTTCGTTCGACGATCTACCGCGTGAGCCTTCCGCGAGTTTTGCGAATCAATTCGGCATAATCAATTCGTACTCGCGGATCTTGCGGCGCCATTCGTCCGGGACGGCTACCGACGTGTTCGCGTCGTAGTCGAACGCGACCAACGCTGATATGCCGTGCCCGATGCGTTCGTTGCCGCGCCAGAGCTCGTACGTCAGATCCATCGACTTGTTGCCGATGCGGGAGGTTCGGCAGCCCATGACGAGGCGTTCGTCGTACTGGGCTTGGCGCTCGTAGTTGAACGACTGCGAGGCCATGATGACGTTCGTCTTCGCGCCGAGCGGGCGGTCGAAGGCGACCTTGCAGTAGTCGATTCGCGCCGTCTCCATCCAGGTGATGTAGACGGCGTTGTTCACGTGCCGGTAGAAGTCGATGTCGCGGAAGACCACGCGGATGTCGAGCTTGTAACGGAAGTCTTCGAGCGCCATCGTGCGCCCTTCGACGGCTCCGGCTACGGCGCTTTCACCAGCCGGACTTCGATCCGCCCGATCTCCAGGTCCGTCGGCGCCGGCGCGGCCGAATGCCCCG
>DASZGA010000385.1:0-2313 GCA_035939295.1 Candidatus Elarobacter sp.
CGCCGGTGTCTTGCGCGCGAGCCGCAGCACCGACTCGTCGGCGCCGTACTCCGCGAGCGCGTCGAGCCGGATCCAGGCCAGCTCCTTCGACTCCGTGCTGACGACCAGCGGTTCGTCCGGATCGGCTTCGAGCGCGAAGCGCACGTCGTAGTGATCGTGTGCGGGCTCGCCCGGACGCGCCGGGATCGGGTGAACGTCGAGATCGTAGATCCCGTCTCGCGCGAACCGCAGCGAGGTGAGCCCCGACTCTTCTTGCGCTTCGCGCAGCGCCGCACGGCGGACGTCGGCATCACCGTCGGTGTGACCGCCGAGCTGCAGCCACTTTCCGAGCTTGCGATGATGGGTGAGCAGCGCGCGGGTTCGAGAAGGATCGACGATCCACGCCGACGCGGTGACGTGCCCGATCGCCAGCACACGCTCGAACGCGTCGGGATACGCGGTGACGAACCCGATCAGCCGCTCGCGCATTGTCGCCTCGCGCGCATCGGCGGGGACGTACGCGTGCAGTTCGTCGAGCAGGGACTGGCGCGAGGCGATCGGCATCCTCGAAGAGTTCGCGCGACCTTCGCCGGTTCCGCCGCGTTGTTGAGAGCATGAACCTGCGCCCGCTCATCCCGGCACTCGCCGCGCTCGCGACCACAACGGCGGCCACCGCATCCGCCGCGCCCCTGCCGCCGATCGGCGGCGCGCACGGCCCGCTCGCGATCCTGCGCCCGTGCGCCGCCTCGCAGCTCAAAGCCTCCATCGCGTCGGATCAGTCGGCGATGATGCACCGCGAGCTGCACATCACGCTGACGAACACCGGCTCGACCGGATGCGCGATCGACGGCTACCCGGCGGTGCGGCTCCTCGACGAGCTCGGCCACCCGCGGATCACCGCCGAGTCGTTCTCGCGGACGCCGCGGCTATTCGTCCTTTCACCGGGTCAGCAGGCCGCGTTCGGACTGCGCATCGCAACCGGCGACGGCACGACCACGTACATCACCGCGCCGACGCTGGCGGTCATCCCGCCCGGCGACGTGAAACCGCTTCGGCTCCACGTGACGCTTCCCGTTGCGCCGGTACTCGACGTCACAGCGGTATTGCCGCTAGCAGACTTCAAGTAGCGCGGCGATTGGAGTAAACGCGCTCGACAAACGGTTCGTCCGAGGCCGGCTACGGGCCGAAACGAGATCTCGATTTCGACCGCCGCTCTGGCAGAATTTAAGGAACATTAGGAGAGAGTGGGATTCGAACCCACGAGCCCCGCGAAGGGCCTGCGGTTTTCAAGACCGCCGCGTTCAACCGCTCCGCCATCTCTCCAAGCGTCGGCATCTTTTGTCCGGTCCGCCGTGGCCGCCCTGTCCTCAGACGGTTCTCAGGTTTCTCTGCATTTTTTAGTTGACCGGCTTTTCTGGCCGGGAGGAGGTGCCGATGAACCGCAGGCAGGCTCTTTCCGTGCTCGCCGTCTCCGCCGCCGCGCCGCTCTGGGCGCGCCCGGCGCTCGCCGACGGGTTGATCCGCTTTCGCAACGTCTCCTTCGCGCGCGGCGTCGTCGTCGAGGTGCGCGTCGGCGACACGTTCGACGCCGCCGCGCTCTACGGAACGCAGCGCATCGCGAAGAACGACGTCTGGGAAGTCGATACGACCGGCGCGCCGGCATGGTGGCGGCGCGAGGTCGCACCGGGCTCCAACGACGGCCGCTACACCGAATGGCGGCGCGTCGACTCGAAGCGCACCGACGCGCGCGTCGACGTGTAGCAGAACGGGAGTTCGCGCACCCGCGCGATAATGCGGGACGCGATGCAGACGCCGCTCCTCGTCCGCGCGACCGCCGTTGCGCTCGCACTGCTGCTCACCGCGTGCGCGCCGGCGACACGCTCCGCCGCGGCGCCGCCCGGCGGAACGCTGCGCCTGTTGACCGGCGTCGATCCGCCGGGGCTGAACCCGCTCGTCTTCGACAACGGACAAGTCTCGGTGCTCGCCGCGTTCTTCCACGGCTACCTGCTGCGCGTCGACGCGAACGGAAAGCTGATCCCCGACCTCGCGCTCACGGTTCCGACCATGGCGAACGGCGGGGTCGCGCGCGACGGCCGAACCGTCACGTATCACCTGCGGCGCAACGCGCGCTGGCACGACGGCGCGCCGTTCGACGCGCGCGACGTCGTGTTCTCGTTCGCCGCCGCGATGAATCCGAACAACGCCGTCCCCGACCGGACCGGATTCGACCACGTCAAGTCGGTGCGCGCGCTCGATCCGTACACCGTGCAGGTCACGCTGACGCGGCCGTTCTCGCCGTTCGTTCCGTCGTGCTTCACGATGGCGGCGAACGAT
>DASZGA010000386.1:0-4463 GCA_035939295.1 Candidatus Elarobacter sp.
AGCGCCTCGTGCAACGGATAGGTGAAGTCGGCGCGCGCGACGGCGTATTCGGCATAGCCGCCGTCGACGTCGTAGCCGGTGAAGCGCAGTGCGTCACACAAGTTCTCGGTGTGCCGGCGGCAGAACGGGCACGTTCCGTCGGTCGAGGCGATCCACGAAACCCCGACGCGAGTGCCGAGCGGACGATCGGCCGTTGCACCGCCGGCGATCTCGGCGACGATTTGATGGCCCGGAACGATCGGGTCGCGGTGCGGCGGCAGCTCGCCGTCGACGATGTGCAGGTCGGTTCGGCAGACGCCGCACGCGCGCACGCGCAGCAGCACCTCGCCGGCGCGCGGAATTGGAATCGGCCGCTCCACCACGCGCAGCTCGCCGGCGGTGCGGTCGAGCACCGCGGCGCGCATCGACGCCGGGAGCGGCGGCATCAGCCGGGGCCGCGAAGGACGCGATAGTGCTCGCCGTCGCGCGCGAGGAACCGCGCCTCGACGAGCGCGTCGAGCACTTCGACCGTCACCGCGCGCTCGTTCTTGTTCGGCATCCCCGCCCACCGCAGCGCGACCTCGTTCGTATCCAGCAACGCCCCTTCGCGCAACAGATCGCGCACGAACGACACCTTGAGCTTGACCCGTTCCATCCGCCGCCGCACCGGCTCGATCGCCGCATCGAAATCCGGCGCCGCGGCCGGTGCGGGTGTCGTGGACGGTTCCGAAGGCGGCGACGGTGCGTGCAGCGCTGCTTCGGCTTCATCGGGGACACCGGTGAGCGCAGGTGTCGGCGGCGCGTTGTTCGTTCCAACCAGAGCGGGGTTTCGTTCTAGGACGAAGTCAGTGACGCGCGGGAACAGCTCGGCGAGTGTGACGAACGCGACTTGCCAGGGGACGGCGTTGAGCACGCGCGGCCGCGTCGGGATCGCGAGCAGGATCTTGCGCGCGACGTCTTCCGGGGTGACGAGCAGCGTTGCCGGTGCGCCCGGCATTCCCGCGCGCGACATGAAGACGGTGTCGACGACGCCCGGGTCGACGTAGGTTACTGCGATTCCGTCCGGTTTCAGTTCGCGGCGCAGCACCGAAGCCGCGGAGCGTGTTGCTGCTTTCGAGGGCGGATAGGCGCCGAGGCCGCCGACCGGGACGCGTGCGACGCCGCTGCCGATCATGAAGACGTGGCCGTGCGACTCGCGCAGGAGCGGAAGCGCTTCGCGGACGAGCGCGATCGGGCCGATGGCGTGCGTGCCGAACTGCGCGCGCAGCGCCTCGTCGCTCTGCGCCGAGAGCGGGCCCGTTGCGACCTGTCCCGCGTTGTTCACGAGCACGTCGATGCGCCCGAATTCGCGGCGGGCGAGATCGACGATCGCGCGCGCGTTCGCCGGGTCGGCGATGTCGAACGTGCCGACGGCGATGCGCCCTCGCTCGCGGCGAATGCGGTCCGCGAGCGAATCGAGCGCGGCGGTGTTGCGGCCGATCGCGACGACGTCGTACCCGGCGCGCGCCGCGCGCAGCGCGAGCGCGCGCCCGATCCCGCTCGAAGCGCCGGTAACGACGATGACGCTCATCGAATCTCCGCGCGCGCCTCGTCCAGCGCGCGCTTCGCCGCGCTGGTCATGAAGATCACGTCGCCGGCGATCCCGACGAAGTTATAGCCGAGGTCCGCCGCCTGTTTCGCCATCGCCGAGTCGCGCGCCAAGAAGCCGGCGACTTTCTTCGCGGCCTGCGTCTTCGCGGCGACTTCGCGGATCAGCGCCATGTACGTGTCGTCCTTGTTCCACACGTCGGGCCAGCGTTTTCCGCCGGACGCGGCGAGGTCGTTCGGCCCGACGAAGACGCCGTCGATCCCCTCGACCGCCAAGATCTCGGCGACGTTGCTCACCGCTTTTTCGGTCTCGACCTGGACCAGCACCACGATCTCGTCGTTGGCGCGCTCGAAGTACGTCAGCGGATCGGTGCGGAACGACTGGTGCGCGCGGATCCCGCCGCGGCTCCGTTCGCCGAGCGGCGGAAAGCGCGCGTCCTGCACGACCTTGCGTGCGTCGGCCGCATCGTTGACGACCGGGACGAGAATCCCCGAGCACCCCAGGTCGAGCGCGCGCTGGATCTGCGCCGACTCGTTCCACGCGACGCGCACGAACGGCGTCGCGTCGGTCGTGCGCACCGCCGTCACCATCGCCGCGGCTTCGTTCAGCGCGACCGGACCGTGCTCCATGTCGATCAGGATCCAGTCCCAGCCGACCATCGCCAGCGTCTCGGCGCCGAGCGCGTCCGAGAGGGTGCACCACGACCCGATCGCGGTCTGGCCGGCGCGCAACCGGCGCTTCGTCAGATTTTCACGCATCGGTCCGGCTTACCGCGCGCCGCGCCGCCGTTCCTCGACCGAGGCCAGAAATGCGTCGTACAGCGTGAACGTGCTCCGCGGCAGGGTGCGATAATAGTAGACCTCGGCGATCAGCGGCATGTCGTGCGGCTCGACGACCGTCCGCCGTTCGTTCGCGAACGCCGCGAGCGCCCGCGCGACCGGCTTCTCGCTGCCGTCGCTGCGGATGATCCCGAAGGAGAGCTCGTGCGGTGCACGGTCGAACGGCGGCTCGCTGCGAAGCTCGTCGGCATAGTCGGCCCAGCACCACCAGTACGCGCCGAGCCGGCCGTCGGCGTGCAGCCGCTCGAGCACGTTGGTGCAATACGCGGCCATCTCGTCCTCGCTCAGACACGCGTACGGCGCGACGACCGGATCGTCGGGCGAGATCGTCGGGTGCGGCGGCTCGTCGGGCAGCGCGACGCGCTCGAACGGCGAGAGCTTCCCCGGCGGACACGTCGGGTTCCCGAGCTCGCTGAACAGGACCGGCTTGTGCGAGAACGCCGCGGTGAGCAGCGCGAGAAACGGCACGACTTCCGGATCGAGCCGGCTGCGCGAGAACGCGCTGTAGACCGGATAGCCGTGCATCGTCGCGAACGCGTACGGTTCGCACAGCGACGAAAACCGGATGTTGCGATCGCGCGTAAGATCTTCGCCGTGCGTCCCCGCGGTGACCGCGATCCCTGAGGTTTCCTGAAGCGCT
The DNA here is from genome assembly GCA_035939295.1 of Candidatus Elarobacter sp. GTDB lineage: Bacteria > Vulcanimicrobiota > Vulcanimicrobiia > Vulcanimicrobiales > Vulcanimicrobiaceae > Vulcanimicrobium. The sequence goes on from DASZGA010000386.1 coordinate 3,047, forward strand.
GCCGTCAGCCGGCGGCTCCATTCCGCCGCGGCGTATTCGGTCGCCGGCTCGCGCAAGTTGCTGAACTCGTTGCCAAGGTCCCAGGCGTACACCGCGGGATGCGCGCGCAGACGTGCGCCGACGGCGCGCGCGAAGACGAGCTGCGCGTCGAGCAGCGGTCCTTTTCCGTAGAAGTCGCCGATCCCGTACGGCGACTCGGCGTCGCCTGAGATCGTTCGAAACCGCCCGTGCGGCGTCGCGGGGTCGAGCGCCCACGCCGGCAGCCAGTTGACCCCGCTCATATGTCCGCAGAACAGGGTCGGCATGGTCTGTAGCCCCGCCTCCGCGGCGAGATCGGCAACTGCTTCGAGCCGCGCGAGCATCTTCGCGTCGATCGCCTCGGCGCTAGGCTGAAAGTCGTCCCACCGCAAGAAGAACCGCACCGCATCCATCCCGAGCCCCGCGATGCGCGCGAAGTCCTCGCGAATCTCTCCGGCATCGAACCGCCGCCACATCGCCATCGCGCTGCGCCGCGGCCAATAGTTCATTCCTACCGAGAACCGCATCGTTCGACGCTTACCCGGCGGACCCCGGACTTACTTCAGGTGCTTGAACAAATCTCTCCAGCCGTAGCCCCAAACGACGCTGTAGCTGGTGTCCGCATTCCAGTCAGCTTCGGTCATCGGCGGGTAGTCCTCAGGAACGGATTCCAGAGGGTGTCGGAGCAGGTAGATGAGACGTTGGAGTCGCTGTAGGATTTTCATGACGATGTCCTGATTCTAGCACCGCTCCGACGGTTGCGACAAGTGACGCAGCGAGTAGATGGTCAATGCGAAAATGAATAATGCGCTCTTGGCCGCGTGAATCCGATCGTTGTGTTGCGCGAAAGCGACAAATCGGCGTTCGTGAATTTTTCTCGCCCGCCGCAGATCGATCGTGGCCTCCCAGTTGAACGACTTCGGATCCGGCGCTTCCCTGACGAAAAGCGACAAAACGAGTGCCGCTGATGCAATCGACGCGGCCGCCACCGTGCCGATTAGTAAGAAGGGGCGTGTCGAAGTGCCGGTTTTGATCGACCGTACGCGCCAGACCGCGTTCCAAGACCTCGTACACGAATCTCTCGTTTGCTTCGTCGTCGGTATGAGGCGTCTCGTCGGTTCGTATCGGACGAGGTAGCCACAGCAGCCCGGCAAGCATGCGCCCATTGTGCCGCACGCGATGGTACCGGGATCCGACGGGATTGTGGCCGCCGTGTTACCGGCCCAGCGGCGGGGACGAGGGCGGGTCGGGAGGTGGACCGAACCGGCGGAGCGATGGGCGGTGCACCCCGTGTCGGGATCATTATGGGCTCGAAATCAGACCTGGAGACGATGCGCGCCGCCGCGACGACGCTGCAAGAGCTGGGCATTCCGTTCGAGCTCAAGGTCGTCTCGGCGCA
>DASZGA010000387.1:0-7070 GCA_035939295.1 Candidatus Elarobacter sp.
CGAATGGAAGTGACCCATGGTGAAGATGGTTCGCATCAGCTCGCCGCGCCCGTCGACGAAGGTTGGGCGCTACGAGGTCGTCATCACGCGCACCGGCGAGGAGCCGGTCCGGCTCATGGGAGCGTCGAGCTCCGAGCTGGCCCGCTCGGCCAGCGCCGTCGTGATGCACAGCGATGAAAACGCCTGCGACCTGCGCACCGCATTGCGCGCCGTCGTCGGTTCACTCTAGCCCGCCGGACGGACGCGCGCCGGCGCGACGGCGCGCGCCCGAACGAACGGCGTGAGCACTCTGAATGACAGCTAGTGCCCGGATCGCTTGCACGATCGCCGTGCTTCATGGATGCACGCTCGCAGCGATCCCCGGGGCCGGAGTTGCAGCGCCGGTGTCGACGGCGGCGACCGTGGTGGAACGGTCGAACGCACTCGCGATGCGGTTGGCGAACCGGCGACCGGCCGCGCAATTCTCCGGAATCTCCGTCCTTTCGCCGCCCGGGATGTGGTTGGCGTACGGCGCCGCGTACCTGAGCGCAGAGGATGCCGGCCGGGAGGGAATCGGCTCGGTCGCCGCCGCGCTCGGCTATACGAGTCGACCCGCACATCCGGATGTGCTTCGCGACGCGAAGGCGCTACGCGCAACGGCGCCAGGCGATTTTGCGATGCGGCTTTGGACGCGTGACGCTGCGGGTATTTCCACGCAGTCCCGATCCGAGCTCGCGCGGCTCGGAATCTCCGTCGTCTCGGGGCCGCTCGATGCAGCGCTGGTGGCGAAGGTGGAAGCGTGGACCGCCGAGGACAGCGGCGGCGCGATCAAGGAAATCGGTCCGGAGCTCTCCGTCACTGCCACCGGCCTCGTGCTCGTGACGGTGCGGCACACGATCGACTTCGCGAAGCCCTTCCGGAGAGACAGCGTCGTCTCTCCTCCGAGCGTTTCGACGGTCGAGGGCGGCCGTCGCTCGTTGCCCGGCGACGACCTGGCGTTTTACGCCGACGGCACGACGTTGACCGGGGTTCGATTGCAGTCCGACCGCGGGACGTTTTTCCTCTTCACCGGCTCGCGCCAGGACGTCGCACGAACACTCGACTCGCTGACGATCGGCGGCTGGGGCGAAATGAAGAGCCGCTTCCGGGCTCGGGTGGGAAGAATCGTCGACGGCTTCATCTCGCAGAGCGCCTACGACTTCGGTTCAGCGGTTCCGTTGCCGAAGGCGCGTCTGTGGGGCAGCACGCCGGAGGCTGCGGTGCAGCGCGGCTTCGTCGATTTCGACACGACCCGGATCACGCTCGCAGCGACGACGGTGTACGCCTCGTCGCGCTGCTGCGTCGACTACGTCGTGAACCCGCAGATCGAATCGGAGTTTCAATGGTCGTCGCTGCGTCCGCTGTTCTTCATCGAGGAGACACCGCCCGGACTCATCATGTTTCTCGGGTACAGGCTCTAGCCGTACGAACGGCTCGCGCGCGTTAGGCGCGCGCGAGCGCCACGATCCCGAGCACCATCAGCGCGGCGGCCGCCGCGCGCTGCACCGCGTGGCCTTCAGCGAAGAGCCGCGCGCCGAGCAGCGCGCCGAAGACGATGCTGATCTCGCGGGCCGGCGCGACGAGGCTGACCGGCGCGCGTGCGAGCGCGAACAGTACCAGCACGTAAGCGATCGGCGAGAGCACCGCGATCCCTGCGATCTCCCGCCGGCATGCCGCCCACGTCGACGTGAGGGCATCGCGCCCGGCACGTCCGGCGACGAATGGCGTCATGATCGCGAGCTGCACGACGGACCGCGCGACCTCGTAGAGGATCGGCGAGAACGCCAGCGCCGTGACGACGTGCTTGTCCCAAAGCGTGTACATCGCGATCGTCGCGCCGGTCGCAAGCCCGTACCCGACCGACGCCCGCACGTGGCGAACGCGCAGCGTCGCCCCCGTCGCCAGAAAGATCCCGCCGACGATCGCTACGATCCCGATCGCGCCGAACACGCCGAGCCGCTCCCCCGACGATGCGTTGCGGACCATCTTTGACCGCGTTGTCCACAACTCGGCTAAGATTGGCTTCAGCGTCTTCTAGGCTCCAATCCTGGATGATGCGTACGGACCAGACTTTCACGACCCCCGCTTCGAAGCTGACTCGAGGTAGTCCGCCCTTTAGCGGTATGGGTCGGTGTTGTAGGGTGGGCTTCGGGTGGCGTCGACGATGACGGGGCGCCAGGGTTCGGTTGTGCGTTTCCGGGTGAGATCGAAGCGTTCGCCGTCGTGGGCGATGTGCGCGACGTCGACGGTGGCGCGGAATGGGGTTCCCCGTTTGAGGTGTGGGGCACGGGTTAGGCGGATGAGGTAGGCGCCGCGGTCTTTTCCTTTGATGTGGACTGCGGCGGTGCCATCGGATTGGACGAGGACGACGCTGCCTTCGTCGACGCCGAGGCCGTACATCGGGCCGGGTTTTACCGTGCCGTCGTGGAGCATCCGCGCCAGGTAGACGACGAGGCGGCCGAAGCGGTCGCGTTTGACGAAGTGGGTGTCGGTGATCGTGCGGCGGAGCGGGGCCCAGTCGAACATCCCGGTGGTGAAGCTGATCGCCGGTCCGAGCGGATCGCGCGCTGCGATCGGCGTGGTCACGCTGCCGTCGCCGAGAACACGGTTCGCGGCAACCGAGTCGTAGACGACCTCGCCTTGAATCGCCAACCCCGCGCTGCCGCCGCCGACGATCCCTCCGCGCGCGTAGACGCGGCGCACCGCACGGATCAGTGCACTCTTCTTCCACGCGACGTAATGCGATTGGTCCCCACCCGCAAACAAGACCGCGTCGGCGTTATCGACGTACGGCGCGATCGCGTCCACCTCGGCGGGCGTCGCGCACGGCGGGATCAGGATCTCCTGGACCCACGCGAACCGGCCGTCGCGGTAGAAGTCGTCGCTGTAGTCTCGCTCCCCCGAAGCGCGCAGCACAACGACGTTTCCGGCGCGTCCGCTGGCCGGCCCGCGCATTTGCGCACGCAGCCACGGCAGCGTCGAGCGCGGCACGTTTGCAAGCCCCGCGCCCGCAAGCAGCAACGCCGGGCCGCGCGTGCCGGCACGCGGACCGCGCGTGCCCGCCGGCGCGAACGCCGTCGGCGTACACGATGCCGGCGTCGGCGGAATCGGCTCCGGCGTTCCGGTGACGACCGGGGCCGGCGGGCTCGCCGGCGCGAGGGCGAGCGCGCCGGCGAGGAGCCAGGCTCTCACAGTCTTATGCGGAGCTGCACGTAGACGTTGAGCGGGTTCGCGTAGCCGAACGAGGTCGGATCGGCGTACGACGGGACGAACGAGTGCGCGAAGTACGGGTTCAGCGGAACGCCGTTGGCCGCGACGTCGTTCGGCGAGGATCCGTTGTAGAAGTTGTTGATGTAGAACGTGTTCGACTGGTAGCCGCAGACGTTGCTGCTCGGCGCGTACGCGCGGCTCCACGGCGTCGACGAGCCGCCGAAACAGCGGTTCAGCAGGTTCGTCACCAGCAGCTTCGCCGTCACGCGAGAGCTGAGGTCGTAGCTGACCTGCATTCCCAAGTTGAATTGCCAGGGCTGGCGGAACTCGCCGAAGCGGTCGAAGTGCCCGGTCTCCGGGTTCGGCGTGTAGACGTTTCCGCTCGGCGTCGCCGCGACGCGGCACGAGGTGTAGTCCGCCGCCTGCGGGTTCCCGGTGGTGAATCCCGAGCCGGCTTGATTGATCCGGCACGTTCGTGGATCGATCCCGACCACGTCGCTTGGGGAACCGTACGTCGTCCCCTGATTGAGCTGGAACGACGGCGAGATTGCGAGCCGGTCGTGCCGGTAGTTACCGACCAGCACGAACACGTTCGGCGAGAGATACGGCACGTCGAGCCCTGCATCGTACCAGCCGTTGCGGTCGAAGAGCGGCTGGGGCGCGGTCGTGTAGTACGGGTTAAGGATCGACGACGATCCGCACGCCGGATCGGGTGCCGCGGTGGCGGTACGCTTATAGCACGGCGCACCGCCACCGGCTTGCGTGAGCGCGTTGTACTGTTTGATGTAGTCGTTGAAGACGTCGACCGGGTTGCGGTTCGTCCCGCCGAAGTTCGCCCACTTCTCCTTCGAGTCGAGGAACGTGTACGAGAACACGGCGGCGAACCCGTTGCGCCGGAAGTCGCCCTTGGTGAGCTGCAGCTCGATACCCTGACTCCGCTGAATCCCGGTGTTGAGCGCGGGAGACTGTCCGTAGACGCTCACCGTGTAGAGCTGGTTCGTCGCCCAGCGGTAGTACGGCGTCAGCTTGAGCGACGTGTCGGTCCCCGGGAAATGGCGCTCGTACGAGAAGTCGAAGTTGTTCGAGTACTGCGGCAGCGCGTCGTGCCGCGGCGTCGTGAACCCATACGGAAAGAATCCGATCAGCTGGTTGGCGAGGTTCTCCTCCCAACTGTTGTACTGCACCTCGTACGCCTGAGGCTCTTGCCAGTAGCGCCCGGCGGAGAAGCGCAGCACCGTATCGCGATTCGGCGTGAACGTCAGCCCGACGCGCGGCAGAAAGACGCTCTGCGTCAGCGTCGGATCGTAGGTGTTCGAGAGCAGCAGGTGACCGTTCTGCCCGTCGGGATGAACGGTCTGCACCGGCGTTCCGCTCGACGCGTCGACCGGGCAGTTGAAGCTCACGTACGGAATCTCTTTCGATTGCGACTGCGGCGGCTGCGGAACGAACACCGGCTGCAGCGTCGAGGGGTTGTAGCAATACTCGCGCTGCGCGGCGGCGAACCAGAAGTTCTTGCCGGGCGTATTCGTACTGGCCATGTCATACGTGTCGCGAACGAAGCGCACGCCGAGGTTGATGTCGAGCCGGTCGTTCGGCTTCCACTCATCGCTCAGCGAGGCGGCGATCGCGTGCGGCCGCACCGCGTTGAGCCCGGCCTGATTTCCGGTGTAGGTCAGGGCCCACGACGCGCCGGCGGCGCACGCGGCGGCCGGAATCGGCGTCCCCGCAGACGAGCACGTCGCTGCCTGTCCCAGTGTCGGACGACGGAATGTTCCTTGCGTAATCGGATCGTTACACGGCGCCGGCGCACCCGCCGTAAACGCGTCGATCCCGTTCGCCGCAGTGCCGTTGCTCGCTGCAAAGCACTGCTTTCCGTTGGTCAGGTTCGTCGTCTGCGTGCTCGAGCTGTTGAGATAGTTGAAGTTGTTGATGCGTAGCAGCTTCTCGGCGGAGTACTGGAGCCAACCGCTGAGCTGGTGAGCGGCGTTGATCTGGTCGCCGAACTGCAAGTCGACGCCGCTCTTGTGGCTGTCGACCTCATAGTCGTAGTTGCTCACGCCGAACCCGCTCCCGAGCGCACGGCGCGAGGCGCCGCTACGGTTTGTGTTCGAGTACTGCGAGTAGCCGAACAGCCGCACGTAGGCAGACGTCCCGATGTTCTTCTGATACTGCAGTTTCACAACGTCCTGGGTGTCCCAGCGCGCGTCGCGGTAGTTCGCGGGAAGGAGCGCAGGCGAACCGCTCGCGCACTGTCCCGGCACCGCAATCGTCGTGTTGAAGCAGCGCGTGTCCGGCGAGCCCGGGAAGGGGTAGGCGATCACCGGCGTCGTCGCGGGCGCCAGGAACGGCGTCCCGACCGGATACGTCAGCCGATCCGGCCACGAGACCGGGGCGAGATAACTCGCGATCCCGGGGCTGACGTCGCCGAGCCCGCTGTAGTACTGGCGGTACTGCGCGGAGGTGTTGTACAGGAGCTGCACGTCATCGCGCGTACCGTCGTTGCGGTGCGGGATCGCGATGTGGAAGTTCGCCACCGCGTTGCGGTCGCGAATTTGCGCGATGTTTCCGTACACCGGATTCATCCCCGAGAAGCATCCGGGATCCGACCACTCCGTGTTCTGCACCGCGAGTGCCGGCGAGGAGAGGTCGGCGTTGCAGCTCGGATAGATGGCCGGATAATAATGGAGGTTCGTCGTTTGGTTCGAAGGGCCGATCGCGTTCGGGTAGAGCGCCGTGAGGCCGGCGCCGTTCGCGTTGTCGAAGTACCGGTAGCCCTGATTTGCGCCGAGCGCTGCGACATAGTAGCTGAAGCTGCGGCTCGGCGTTGCGCCGCCGGTCTCGAAGGCGAGATCGTGATCGAAGGTCGGCGCGCCGATGCTGCCCGCGAGCGTCGTGAAGCCCGGATACGTCCCGGTGCGCACGATCTGGTTGATGAAGCCTGCGAGCCCGGTCGCGCCGGCACCGGCCCCCGCGCCGCCGGCGTATACTTGCAGCTCTTGCTGTCCGAGCGTCGAGGCCGAGTAGCCCGGGTAGTTGTCGAACGAACGGTTCATCGGAACGCCGTCGTACTCGTAGCCGATCTGATCGTAGTAGCCGCCACGAATGAACACGCTTTGGTTCACGCCCTGCTGCCCCGGCGGAACGAAGACGCCCGGAACCGACGCGATCGCGGAGTACGCCTGGTTCAGCGAACCGCCGCCGCCGAGCGGCGCCGCCGCGGCGGTGACCGCGGGGCCGACCGAATAGACGTCGGTCGTCGTACCCGGCTTCACCAAGTCTAGGGGGGAACGCGCGGTGACGTGCCCGATCTGCTGCAATGAAGGCTGCAGCGTGAGCTGCTGCGAGAGCTGCTGGTCGGCCTGAACGGTGATCCCGCCGACGACAAGCCGCTCGTATGCGTTCTTGCTCAGCGTGAGCGCGTACGTGTCGGGGCCGAGCGAGATAAAGGTGAACCTTCCGCCGGCGTCCGTGACCGTCGACGCGTTCTGCGAGGGGCTCGACGCCTCGACGCGCACGCCCGCGAGCGGTTGCTGGTTCTTTCCGTCGGTGACGGTGCCGACGATCGATCCGGTGGTTCCGGCGAGCGCCGCCGGCGATTGGAACACACCCGAGAGCGCGAACGCGACAACCAAGAAGAAGCAACGACGAAGCAAAGCGGACATACCGGCCCTCCCGTTCCGATTGTAGCCGTACGGTCGGAGCGGGGGTATCCCGGATATCCGCTACGCCGGCTCGCGCCGGCCGACGATCAGCGCGGCCAGCTGCGCGCGCGAGCGGACGTTCAGCTTCGCGAAGACGTTCGAGACGTGATGCTCGACGGTGTGCTCGCTGATGTGGAGCGT
>DASZGA010000388.1:0-4482 GCA_035939295.1 Candidatus Elarobacter sp.
TCTTGCGGGTCGGGCTGCGCGCCGGCTTTCGCGGCGGCGGCGCCGTCGGTCGCTAGGGCACTTTGGGTCGGCGTGTCGATCATGGCGGTCCTTCGACGGGCACGAAAAGCCGGGGTCGGTTCGGACTTTATGATAGCGCGCGGCGGGACCGCTGTGACTCCGCCATTCCCGCCTCTATACCATCCAATTCGGTGAAATTTCCAACTTGGACGGGGGATTGGAGGGCTTGCGGGTCGGAATGGACGGGATGCGAACCGGGTCGTCCGAGCTCTCGGTCGAGCTCGACCGCGGCAGCATCGTCCCGATCTACCGGCAGATCTACGAGAAGCTGCGCGAGGGGATCCTGGCGGGCGCGCTTCCTGAGGGGACGCGGCTCCCGCCGGAGCGGACGCTGGCCGAACGGCTCGAGGTGAACCGGTCGACGGTCGTCCACGCCTACCGCGACCTCGCCGCCGACGGGCTGATCGAGCAGCGGGTCGGCTCCGGCTCGCGGGTCGCCTCGCTCGACGGCGGCCGCCCCGACCGCGCCGCCGGGGTGCCGTGGTGGGTGACGCTTCCGCCCTGGCGGGTCGGTCAGTTTCCGGCGGTCCTCGGCGAGCTTGCGGCGAGCGAGCACGGCGACCTGATCGCGTTCGTGCAAGGCGTTCCGCCTGCCGATCCGTCGCCGCTCGCCGACCTCGCGCGCTCGTTCGCGCGCGCCGGCGGCGACGTGAACTTCGTGCTGACGTACGGCGACAGCGAAGGTTACGCGCCGCTGCGCGAAGCGATCGCTGCGCGGATGCGCTCGCGCGGGTGCAGCGTCGGCCTGCGCGACATCTTGGTGCTGACGGGTTCCACGCAGGGAATTACGCTGGTGGCACAATCGCTGGCGGAACCCGGCGACGAGATCGTCGTCGAGGCGCCGACGTATCCAGGCGCGCTGCAGATCTTTCAGATCGCCGGGTTGCGCGCGATCACGGTGCCGGTCGACGAGGACGGGATGCGCGTCGACCACGTCGAGGCGATTTTGCGCACGCGGCGGCCGCGCTTCATCTATACGATGCCGGCGATGCACAACCCGACGGGAGTCACGATGAACGCCGACCGGCGCGACCGGCTGGTGACGCTCGCGAAGCGGCACGGCGTCCCGATCGTCGAGGACGATCCGTACGGCGAGCTCGCAGCCGCGCCGTCGGCGCCGCTCCTGGCGCGCGATCCGGAGTACGTGATCTACCTTTCGTCGTTCTCGAAGACGATCGCGCCGTCGCTGCGGCTCGGCTGGCTGGTCGCGCCGCGCACGATCTACGAACGGCTGCTGCTGCGGAAGCAGTCGATCGACATGGCGTCCTCGATGTACATTCAAGCCGGCGTGCGCGGCTATCTCGAGAGCGACTACGACGCACACCTGATCGCGCTGCGCGCCGAGCTGGCGGAACGCCGCGCGCTCGCATACGCGGCGATCGAGCGCTGGTGGCCGCCGGGGATGCGGGCCGCGCGCGGCGGCGACGGCTACTATCTCTGGGCGACGGCGCCGCGCGAGATTCGTGCGCGCGCGCTGCTGGCGAACGCCGAACGGCGCGGCGCGTCGTTCTTGTTCGGCGAGGCGTTCTTCGCGCAGTCCGGCGGCGACCACAACTTCCGAATCGCGCTCACCCCCGTCGGGCGTGCAGCGATCGAGCAGGGGATTCGCCGCATCGGGGAGGCCGCGCGCTGAAGCCGTTTCCGTCGGCGGCGCTGCTCGCGTGGTACGAACGGCACGGGCGCACGCACCTCCCGTGGCGCGCGACGCGCGATCCGTACCGCATCGTGGTGAGCGAGACGATGCTGCAGCAGACGCAGGTCGAGCGCGTCATCCCGCTCTACGAAGCGTTCCTCGCGCGCTTTCCGGACTTCGCCGCGCTTGCCGCCGCCGACGCCGGCGACGTCGTGCGCGCGTGGCGCGGCCTCGGCTACAACAGCCGCGCCGTTCGCTTGCACGCGCTCGCGCGCGCGGTCGTGGAGCGGCACGGGGGACTGTTGCCGCAGGAGACCGACGCGCTCCGCGCGCTGCCGGGGATCGGCGCGTACACGGCCGCCGCGGTGCGCGCGTTCGCATTCGAATTGGACGACGCCGCCGTCGACGTCAACCTGCGCCGGGTGATTCACCGCGTCGCGTTCGGCTTGGAGTTTCCGCCGCTTGCGGACGAACGCGCGCTCGACACGCTGGCGATCGCGGCGGTACCGCACGGCGCCGCGCACGATTGGAACTCGGCGATGATGGACCTCGGCGCGACGATCTGCACCGCGCGCGCCGCGAAATGCCTGGTTTGCCCGCTGCGCGAAGGGTGCGCGGCGGCGCCTGTCGATCCGGCGCAGCTTGCGAAGCGCGCTCGCGCGCACGCGCCGCGCAAGCCGCCGCAGAGCGGCATTCCGTTCGAGCGCACGACTCGCTTCCTGCGCGGCCGAATCATCGACCGCTTGCGCGACGTTCCCGCGCGCGACGTTCTCCCGCTTGCAATGCTACACGACGATTTGTCTGCGATCGTTCCGGCCGACCGCCTGCACGAGATACCCGCCGTGATAGACGCGCTCGTTCGCGACGGCATCGTGACGCGCGTCGCACCTGCTTCGATTCGCCTCAGCTAACACCCAGCGGAAGTTAACTCGCCGCTCATCGCTAGCGCGTTTCTGCATTCGGCATATTCGGGTATGTGACGTGCTGACTTCACTATTCGCACTCCCTCCAGGTCAGGAACAAATGAAATCAATGCGTGTCGCGGCCGTGCTCGCCATTCCCACTCTGTTCGCGCTCGCCGCATGCTCGGGCGGATCATCGGGTTTCGTCGGAAATAACATCGGAACCGGGGGGCAACAAGCGAACGTTCGTTTCGTAAACGGATCGCCCGATCTAGGAAGCGTCGACTTCTACTTTCAGGCGACCGGCGCTGCTGCGCCGGGCGCGCCCGCCAGCTCGACGACCGCAGGCGTGGCGTACCCCGTCGTCACGCCGTTCGTCGCTGAATCGCCGACGGCGGCCACGATTATCGTGCGCGCCGCCGGATCGAGCTCTTCGGGACCTGCTCTCGACAGTCTCTCGTGCCCGATTCCGCAGCTGGCGACGAACGCGAAGTACACCGTCGCAATCGCCGGTATCGGCAGCGGAAACCATCGCTGCCTGGTCTTCCAAGACTTCGACTACTCGGCTGCCGCACAGTATCGCATGCACAACGCGTCGATGACCGCGGCGGCATCGATCGCGTATTCGACGGCGGCGACGAGCACGCCGCCGGCAACCGCAGTCCCCTACAACAGCTCGCAAGTTGCGAACAAGGGCGGAAACGCGTCGTCGGGCTCGGCAACGTACACGCCGGTGCAGCCGGCGGGGCCGATCGGCAATCCGACGAGCAATCCGGAGTTCGTCGTCGGTCCGAATACCGGCGGCCCCACGTTCCCCGTCCAAGTCGGACTGAACGCGAGCGCGCTGTTCGCATCGGGCTCGACCACCCAGCCGGACACCAGCGGTTCGCTGAACTTCCCGAGCACCGCGGGATCGTCACTGTTCGCCATCGACTGCACGCCCGCTGCCGTCGCGGCCTTCCCCGGCGTGCAATGCAACGGCGGCATCGCGCTCATCGGTACGTTCGACACGCTCTAGTCGTCACGGCAGAAAGCCGGCCGCGTCAGCGGCCGGCTTTTTCTTTTATCCGAACCACGCCGGGAGATCGGCGTAGCGCTCCTCTTTCCACGGATCGGCGTCGTTGTTGTAGCCGCGCACTTCCCAAAAGCCTTTTTGGTCCGTGTCGCGGAACTCGATCCCGTGCAGCCACTTCGCGCTCTTCCAGAAATACTTCTTCGGCACGACCATCCGCACCGGGCCGCCGTGGATCGGCTCGACCGGCTGCCCGTCGAACTCGTACGCGACCAGCACGTCGTCACCGAGCATCACGTCCAAAGGAAGGTTCGTCGTGTAGTCGTTGTCGGCGTGCTGCACGACGAACTTCGCCGAAGGGAGCGGCTTCGCGCGCGCGACGATGTCGGCGAACTTCACGCCGACCCAGTAGGTGTTCTTCTTGGACCAGCGGGTGACGCAATGGATGTCGCCGCGGAACTCGCTCGCCGGGAGCGCGCGCAGCTCGTCGTACGAGAGCTCGAAGGGATGCTCGACCTGGCCGAAGACCCGCAGCCGCCACGTCTTCGGGTCGATCGACGGGACGTCGCCGACGTGCAGGACGGGGAAGCCCTCGGTCACGGTCTGCCCCGGCGGTACGGTCGGGTCTTTCTGCTTGAGAAACGGCATGGAAGCCAGGATTCGGCGCGGGCGGTCGAAGGTTCCGCCGTGGCCATCCCGTTTCCGAAACGAAAGGTCTCGCGCGCGGTCGCAGGCGAGGAGCTCGCGATCCTGGAGCGGACCTATCCGAACGCCGTCACCGCGCTCGAGTACACCAACCCGTTCGAGCTGCTGATCGCCGTGATCCTCAGCGCGCAAACCACCGACGTGCGGGTCAACCTCACCACGCCGCACCT
>DASZGA010000389.1:0-5368 GCA_035939295.1 Candidatus Elarobacter sp.
AGCTTCGCGTTCGACGACCTCCGCCGTCCGGAAAATCCGGGTGAGACGATCCCCATGGCTGCGCCCTCGCTGACCATATAACCATAGCACGGCGGGCGCGTTCGCGGAGCGGGGCAGCTTGGGCGGCGGCAAGAAACGGGGGCACATGTTCGCGCCGCGCTCCGTCGAGGTCGAGACTCGCCCTGATGGTGCCGTGCTCCTCCGTTCGCGTCAGCCGCTCGCGCGGCACGCCGCGAGCGTCGGGACGGTCCTCGCGCGCTGGGCGCGCGAGCGCGGCGAACAGGTCTTCCTCGGCGAGCGCGACGGCGACGGCTGGCGCACCATGACGTACGCGGAGGTGTTCGACGGCGTCCGGCGCGCCGCGAGCGGTTTGCTCGAGATGGGGCTCACCGCCGAGACACCGCTGGCGATCCTCTCGCCCGCATCGCTTTCGCACGCGATCGTTTCGCTGGCCGCGCAATACACCGGGATCCCTGTCGCGCCGATCTCGCCGGCGTACTCGACGCAGTACGGCGATCTGCGTCGCTTGCAGCTTGTCCTTCGTGCGCTGCAACCGGCGCTCGTGTTCGCTGCCGACGCGGACGCGTATCGCGCGGCGCTCGACGCCGTCGAACCGGATGTTCCGCTCGTCGTCGAACGCGGCACACCACCGGCGCGCGGCGCGCGAACGCTCGCGGAGCTATGCGCGCGCGAGAACGGCGCCTTGGTCGACGCCGCGCACGCCGCGGTCGGTCCGGACGACGTCGCCAAGATCCTGTTCACGTCGGGATCGACCGGCGAGCCGAAAGGCGTCGTCAACACGCACCGCATGCTGTGCTCGAACCAGCAGAGCTTGGCGCAGTTGTGGCCGTTTCTCGACCAGGAAGACGTCGTGCTCGTCGACTGGCTGCCGTGGCATCACACCTTCGGCGGCAACCACAACTTCAACATGGCGCTCTTCCACGGCGGCACGCTTTACATCGACGACGGGCGGCCGATACCCGGCAGCTTCGAGCGTTCCGTCGAGGCACTGGCCGCGCATCGCCCGACGGTGTACTTCAACGTTCCGCGCGGACACAAGCTGCTCGCCGACGCGCTCGACGCGGACGATGCGTTCGCCGCGCGATTCTTCTCGCGGCTGAAGCTGATCGGCAACGCGGCGGCGGCACTGCCGAAGCCGACGTGGAACGCGCTGCGCGAGCTCGCGGAACGTTTCGGCGGCGGCGAGATCGCCGTAACCGGCGAGTGGGGCCTGACGGAAACGTCCCCGATGGCGACGGCGGTCCACTATCCGCTGCGCGACCCGGCCGACGTCGGGCTTCCCGGGCCCGGCACGGAGCTGCTGTTCGTTCCGTTCGAGCACAAGCTGGAGGTGCGCGTGCGCGGTCCGCTGGTGACGCCGGGATACTGGCGGCGCGACGACTTGACCGCTGCGGCGTTCGACGCAGACGGGTTCTACCGCACGGGGGACGCGATGCGCTTCGCCGATCCGTCCGATCCCGCGCGGGGGTTGCTGTTCGACGGGCGCATCGCCGAGAATTTCAAGCTCAGCACGGGCGCGTGGGTCGATGCGGGCGCCGTTCGGCTGGCGCTCATCTCGGCGGCCGGCTCGCTGATCGACGACGTCGTCGTCGCGGGCGAGAACCGTGACGAGGTCGGCGTGCTGCTGTTCGCCGGTGCGCGCGCGCGAAACGCGCATCCCGACGACGCCGCACTGCGTAGCGCCGTTGCAGTGCTCCTCAACGCGTACAACGGCGATGCGGGCGGATCGTCGCATCGAGTCGGCCGCGCCGTGCTGGCATTCGAACCGTTGTCGCCTGCCGAAGGCGAGATCACCGACAAGGGGTCGGTGAACCAGCGCCGCGTCCTCGAGCGGCGCGCCGAGTCCGTCGCGTCAATGTTCTCGCCGGACCCCGAGCCGCACGTCATCGTGCTCGATCATGGCGGCGCGCACGGTGCCGCGTGCGCGAGCCGTCAAGTGCTCGCCTGACGAACGAGTGTCAAGTCTTCGCGAAGCAAGCGGAAGCGATCTTGCACGAGTTTGAACGCTGCGATCAACCGCGTCGTCTCGAGAGGCCTGTTTTGCTTATTTTGAAGGCGTTTGCTTCAGCTCTTGTCCTAGGGCTTGCCGGCTTGTCCGTACCGGCGAGCGTGCTCGCGCAGACGCCTGCGCCCGCTGCGCCGTCGTCATCGCCGGCGAAGCTCGTTCTGCTTCCGTACGAATCGCCCGGCAGCACCGATCCGCACGCCGCGGCGATCTCGCAAACGCTTGCCGCCGATCTTGCCGCGGCCGGCGTCGCCGTGACGAGCATCGCTGCGGTCGATCATCTCGATGCGGTCGCGAACGCGGCGAAGATCTGCGCCGACAACGGAGCGACGGGAATTCTCGTCCCCGAAGGCCGCTACGAGCAGACGAAAAAAGTCATCCCCGCTCCGTTCGTGACGATCCTGCGCTACCCGACGCACGTCGAGTTCCGGCTCGACGAGATCGGCTGCGACGGCGCGGTTCGCTGGAGCACGACGACGACCGGTGACGAAGCGCCGACGGGCGCGTTCTCGGTCGGCAATCTCGGCGCGGCCGTCGACGCCGCGTTCCGCACCGCGATTCAGGCCGCATCGACCGCGCGCGCCGGGGCAAACATTGCGCCGAGCGCGGTGCCCGCTGCCGCCGCTGCGCCGGTATCGGCGGCGCCGCCGGCGACGCCATCGAGCTACTTGCTCGTGCCGTTCGAACAGCCCGGGATCGGCGACCCGCGCGGCGCCGACATCACGCGTTCGCTGCTCACGAAGCTGCAAGAGCACAAGCTCGACGTCAAGGCCGGGACACCGATCGATCACTTCTCCGCGGTCGCGAACGCGGCGCAGCTCTGCACGGCGAGCGGAACGCAGGCAATCGTCGTCCCCGACGTGCGCGTCGAGCAATCGTCGGTCACGGGGCGCTCGCACGCGCAGTTGCGCCTGACGCTCTTGAGCTGCAGCGGAAGTGTGCTCGGCCACGGCACCGCGGAAGCCGACATGGGCCAGGCGTTCATGGGCAACTTCGGCGCCACGGTCGTCGGCGTCTCCGAAAGGGCGATGGGCCCGGCGATCGACCAGTTGTTTCCGGTCGCGGCAGCCAAGTAGCGCATCCCCGCGCGTTCGGACCCTGGTTTGGAGGCTTGCAATGGAACGGAAAAAAGCGTCCGACTTCCCCCAAGAGCTGCTGGACCTGTTTCACCTCTACGTCCACGGCGAGATCAACCGCGCCGCCTTCCTGAACCGCGCGCAAAAGTTCGCGGTCGGCGGGCTCACGGCGGCCGGGCTGTTGGCCATGCTCAAGCCGAACTACGCGTGGGCGCTCCAGGTCCCCCAGGACGACAAGCGGATCCGAACCGAGTACGCGACGGTGCCTTCGCCGCAAGGCAACGGCTCGATCAAGGGATACCTCGTACGGCCGGCGGCCGCGAGCGGTAAGGTCCCCGCGGTCCTGGTCGTGCACGAGAACCGCGGTCTGAACCCGTACATCGAAGATGTCGCGCGCCGGCTGGGCACTGCCGGCTTCATGGCGTTCGCGCCCGACGGTCTGACCTCGGTCGGCGGTTATCCCGGCGACGACGAGAAGGGCGGCGAGCTCTTCGCGAAGGTCGACCGCGAGAAGATGACCGCGGATTTCGCCGCCGCCGCCGCGTGGCTGAAGGCGCGTCCTGACAGCAGCGGCAAGCTCGGCGCGGTTGGATTCTGCTTCGGCGGCGGGATCGCCAACACGCTCGCGGTGCGCATGCCGGATCTGTCGGCGGCCGTTCCGTTCTACGGTGCGCAGCCGGCGGCGGCGGACGTTCCGAAGATCAAAGCCGCTGTGCTGGCTCACTACGCCGAGCTCGACACGCGTCTTACCGCAGGGTGGCCTGCCTACGACGCGGCGCTAACGGCAGCCGGCGTTCCGCACGCGGGCTACATCTATCCGAAAACCAATCACGGCTTCCACAACGACACGACGCCGCGCTACGACGAAGCCGCGGCGAAGCTCGCCTGGCAGCGCACGCTGGAGTGGTTCAACAAGTATCTCGCCTAGGCTGATTCGCGGAGGTCGTCCGCGATAGCGTAGAGCGCGAAGAGCATGACGGTCGCAACGATGGCTGGCGCGAGCACGGCCCACGGCGCGGTGCTCGCATTCGACTGCATCAACACGAGCATGTTGCCGAGCGACGGTTCCGGCGGCTGCACTCCCCATCCCATCATCGACAGCGTCACCTCCAGCAGCAATGCAGCTCCCGCAACCGCGACGACGACGCCGAGCGTCGCGCGCGTGACCTGCCTAAAGGCCGGAACGAGAGCGGGCCATACCGTCGCGGCAATGATCAGCGCGAGCGCAACAGGGCTCAGAACGTGTCCGATGCCGAATCGGTGCGCGAGAATCAGCACCGCCGCCATGACGAACGGAAGAGCGGCGAACGCTCGTATCCCGGCAACGCTGAGCGCAGCTCGATCGCCGAACCATGGTACGGCTCGTGCGACGACGGCTGCGAACGCGGCCGCGACGAGCGTCGCAAACGCCGCGATGCCGAGCGACATTCGAAGCCCGAAGAGCAAGCGCGCCAAAAGGTCGCGCCCGTTTTCGTCCGTGCCGAGCGGGTGTCCGCCGGCGCCGGGCGCAAGCGGATATCCTTGCCAGTGCGCGACATCGATGAAGTAAGGGCCGATCGGCGCGATCGCGTTTGCCGCCACGGCCCCGAGCGCGCCGGCAGCCAGTAGGACGATCGCGACGACGCCGGTTGCCGATAAGCGCGAGCTGCGAATTGCGGAGGGCGTATCCTCAGCCGGCGGTGCGAGGACGTCCCCGAGGCGCAGCAGCACGACGCAGGCCGCGTACGCGAGCAGAACGCCCGCGATGATACGAAAATCGGACTGGGAGAGGCCGTTGAAAAAAAGCCGGCCGATTCCCGGCCACGCGGTCACCACCTCGACCAGGAGGCTCGCCGACAGCAACGCCGGACCGATTGAGGCAGCGGTCGTCGCGAGCGATGAGCCGAAGCGGTGCAGCGGCGTTCGCAGCGCACTGTTCGGCTGCCGGAAACCGTCGTAGAAGATCTGCGACGCCCAGGCACCGAACGGTATCGCCAGCATGAGAGCGGGTACGGCGAGATGAGCGATCCGGTCGCCGATATCGAAGCTATCGCCGGACGAGATGCCGGCGGGCGAGAAATGCGACCAAAGGATCAGGGCCAGCTGCAACGCCTGTGCAAGCACGAGAACTGGTATCGCTCGGACAACGAGCGGCGGTAGAGCAACGATCTCGCGCAGCGCCCCGAAGCGCGGAATCGCGCGGATGAACCCGGCGAACGCACCGAGCGCGACGGCGGCGACGAGCGCGACGAGGACCAGCTCGATGGTCGCGGGCAATCGGTCGGCA
>DASZGA010000390.1:0-13373 GCA_035939295.1 Candidatus Elarobacter sp.
CCAGCGCATCGCCTCGCGCGCCGCCGGGTTGAAGTACGCCAAGCCGAAGTTGTCGATCGCGGCGACGTCGTGGTTGCCGAGGACGGTCGCGGTCGCGCGCGCACGAATCTTTTCGACGCACTCGTTCGGGTTGGGGCCGTAGCCGACGATGTCGCCGAGGCAGAGCAGCGCGTCGCCGTCGCGGAGCGAGGCGAACACCGCGTCGAGCGCTTCGATGTTCGAGTGGACGTCCGAGACGACCCCGTATCTCACCTCGCGGCCTTCTCCCGTATGCTGTCCAGCGCCTCGGCGAAACGTTCGGCGAACCGAGTCCGCTCGGCAGCCGTGCCGACCGTTACTCTGATGTAGCCGTCGATCGGGGGCGCCCACGGCTTGCGGACGAAGACGCCCAGTTCCAGTAGCGCCGCGAGCATCGCGTCGGCTTCGGCCTTGGTCCCGATCCCGATGCAGACGAAGTTCGTCCGCGACGGCAGGGAGGGCAGCCCGTGCTGCGCGGCGAGCGCATGGTACTCGTCGCGGCCGCGCTCGACCTCGGCGACGACGCCGCGCAGAAACGCATCGTCGTCGAGTGCGGCGAGCGCGCCGATCTGCGCGGTTCGGTTGACGCCGAAGTGCAACCGCAGCTTCTGGAACGTCGTGACGATCTCGGCCGAGCAGAGCGCGTAGCCGATCCGCGCACCTGCCATCCCGTACGCTTTCGAGAAGGTACGGGTGCGGATCGTGCGCGGGTCGATGACGTCTTCCGGCAGCTCGTCGCGCGTGATGAAGTCGGCGTACGCTTCGTCGAGGAAAAGCAGCACGTCGTCGGGGAGCGCTTCGCGAAGCTGCGCGAGTGTCGCACGGTCGACGAACCCGCCCGACGGGTTGTCGGGGTTCGCGATGTACACGAGCTTCGCGCCGGAACGCGCGACGGCGTCGACGATGTTCTGCGGGACGATCCCGCCGCGCTCGTCGGGGTCGGCGAACTCGGCGCGCGCGCCGTACGCGTTCAAATGATAGAACAGCGTCGGATACGTGCCGCGCGTCGCGACGCAGGCGTCGCCCGGCGCGCAGAACGCGCGCACGATCAGCCCCATCAAATCGTCGATCCCGCACGCGACGACGATCTCCGCAACGGTGCAGTTGTGGCGCGCGGCGAGCGCGCGGCGCAGCTCGAGCGACTCGGGGTCGCCGTACCACGAAGTCAAGGCGACCGCTTCGCGCATCGCGGCGATCGCGCGCGGCGAGGGGCCGAACGCGCTCTCGTTGGCACCGAGACGAAGCACCTCGCTCAACCCCTGCCGGCGCGCGAGCTCTTCCGGCGCGACGAACGGGGTCGACGGCGGAACGGCGGCGACCAAAGGTGTCGGCTGCGGGCGGCGGGGCGGCGAGGTCACGGTGTTCCGACCCGGATGCGGTCGACGACGTTGCGAATCCCGCTCGTCCCGCGCGCCGCCGCGAGCACGGTCGCCTTCGTCTTGCGATCGTGGACCGTGCCGGTCAGCGTCGCGACGCCGCGCTCGACGCGGACGCCGACGCTCTGCGGACCGAGCTGCGCCGTGATCGCGGTCTCGACGCGCGCCGCGAGCGCGACGTCGCCGACCTGCTGTCGCAGCAGCGGCGAACGGGGATCGACTTTCAGCTGGTCGACCACCCGCACGACGCCGCTGTTCTGCCGCGCCGCGGTCACCAAACGCGTCCTCGTCTTGGCGTCGTGGACGCGGCCGCGCAGCGTGACGACGCCGTCGCGCGCGCCGACGCCGACCGTCGTCGCGGAATCGGGATCGGTCGCGACGAGCGCGGCCTTGACCGCGCTGAGCAACAGCGCGTCCTTGAGCACCGCGGTCGCGGCGCGCGTCCCGAACGGCTGCGGCAGCTTCTGCTCCGACGAACCGGTGCAGCCGGCGAGCAGCAGCGCCGCCGCCAGCGCGAGCGCACGCCTCATGCCGCACCGCCGTAGCGGCAGACGGTCACCGGCTGGCCCGCCTCGATCCGCGCCGGCTCGGGGCCGACGACGACGTAGCCGTCGGCGCGCGCCAGCAGGCTGGTGTGCGAGGAGCGAATCGTCAGTGGTCGCGCCGCGCCGTGCTCGACGAGCGCCGGGACGTACCACGTCCAGCCCGGCCGGCCCGGAAACGGTTCGGCGGCGACGGCGGCGAGGGTCGCACGGCGCGCTTCGCGCTCGCCGGTCAGAGCGCGGAAGATCGCCGAGGCGATCGCGTCGAGGATCGTCAGCGCGCTCGTCGGATTTCCCGGCAGGCCGATGACCGGCTGTTTTCCGACCGCGCCGAAAACCGTCGGCTTCCCCGGCTTCACCCGCAGCCCGTGGACGACGACGCCCGGCGAGCCGAGGCCGTCGATTGCCGCCGGGACGTGGTCGCGCGCCCCGACCGACGAGCCGCCGGTGAGGACGACGGCGTCGGCCGCCGCCAGCCCCTCGGCGATCCGGGCGCGGATCGCCTCGACCTCGTCGAGGCCGCGCGGAAGGTGGACCACCTCGCAGCCGAGCCCGATCAGGCCGCCGGCGATCGCCCAGCGGTTCGAGTCGCGGACTTGTCCGGTCCCGGGGCGCTCGTGCGCGTCGACCAGCTCGTCGCCGGTGGAGACGACCGCGACCCGCGGGCGGCGGTAGACCTCGACCGCGATCCGGCCCAGGGTGGCGAGGACGGAGAGCTCCGGCGCGCCGATCCGCCGGCCGGCGCGCAGGATGACGTCGCCGGGGGCCATGTCCTCGCCCCGCGGGGTGAAGTAGTCGCGCGGCTTCGGCGCCGCGGTCGGGTGGAGCGTCCCGTCGCGCTCCTCGGTGTCCTCGACCGGAAGGACGGCGTCGGCGCCCGGCGGGAGGACCCCGCCGGTGGGAATCCGCATCGCCTCGCCGGGCCGCAACGGGCCGGGCGGCGCGTGGCCCATCCGGATCGTCCCGGTGATTCGCCGGTCGAGGTCGCCGTCGGCCGAACGGACCGCGAAGCCGTCCATCGTCGAGCGGTCGTCGGCCGGGTACGGGGCTTCCGCCGCCGCGTCCACGGCCAGGATCCGGCCGAACGCGGCTTCGAGCGGAACGTGCTCGGTGCCGAGCGGCCGCGGGGCGACGGCCTCGAGATAGCGGGCCACGGCCTCGCCGGGCTCGAGGAGCCGTTCCGTTTCGAAGGTCGCTCCCGGTCGCAGCGCTCGCATCCCGTCCGCTTCGACACGAAGGGCCTCCCGGCCATCGTGAGTAACGGCGCGCGGCTGTGCTCAATATCGACCTGCTCAGGCGCGAGCCCGATCACGTCCGCGCCGCCGCGCGCCGGCGCGGGCTCGGAGCGGAGTTCGTCGACCGCGTCCTGGCGCTCGACCGCGAACGGCGCGCCGCGATCACCCGCGCCGAAACGTACAAAGCCGAGAAGAACGCGCTGAGCGCGCAGATCGCCAAAGCCGCCGACAAGAAGACCGCCGCCGCCGAGCTGCGCCCGAAGATCGCCGAGCTCGACCGGCAGATCGCCGAAGCCGGCGCACAGGTTCCTTCGTTCGAAGAGCAGATCGACGCCGAGCTCTCGGAGATCCCGAACCTGCTCGACGGCTCGGTGCCCGACGGCTCGGACGAGACTGCGAACAAGGAAGTGCGGCGCTGGGGCGAGCCGCCGCAGTTCGACTTCACGCCGAAGCCGCACTGGGAGATCGGCGAAGCGCTCGGGATCGTCGACTTCGAGCGCGCGGCGAAGATCTCGGGCGCGCGCTTCTCGATCTTGCGCGGTGCCGGTGCGCGGCTCTCGCGCGCGCTGGTCGCGTTCTTCCTCGACCGCGCCGGCCGCAACGGCTACACCGAGATCAACCCGCCGCTGCTCGTGACGCGGCAGACGATGTGGTCGACCGGACAGCTCACGAAATTTTCCGATCAGATGTACGTCTTCGAAGGCGACGGCGCGAGTGACGCGATGTATCTGATCCCGACCGCGGAAGTGCCGCTGACCGCACTCCACCGCGACGAGATCCTGGCCGGCGAATCGCTGCCGCTGCGCTACGATGCGTACACGCCGTGCTTTCGCAAGGAAGCCGGCGCCGCCGGAAAAGACACGCGCGGCTTGATTCGGCAGCACCAGTTCGAAAAGGTCGAGCTGGTATGGCTGACGACGCCGGAAGGTTCGTTCGACGCTCTCGAGACGCTGACGAGCAACGCGACCTCGCTGCTCGAAGAGCTCGGGATCGCGCACCGCGTGATGCTGCTCGCCGCCGGCGACACCGGGTTCAACAGCGCGAAGACGTACGACGTCGAGCTGTGGCTCCCCGGTGCGAACGCGTACCGCGAGATCAGCTCGTGCTCGAACTGCACCGACTTCCAGGCCCGCCGCTCGAACATCCGCTTCCGGCGCGACGCGACCGCGAAGCCGGAGTTCGTGCACACGCTGAACGGTTCGGGGCTCGCCGTCGGCCGAACGCTGGTCGCGGTGCTTGAGAACTTTCAGCGCGCCGACGGCGGCGTGAACCTTCCGCCGGTGCTACAGCAATTCGCGGGGTTCGGCTCGATCGAGCCCGACGGCTCGACGCGCTGATGCACGACGACGTCGTCGCTCACGCGGCGGCGGTGCTGCGAGCCGGCGGGGTCGTCGCGATCCCGACCGAGACGGTCTACGGGCTTGCCGCCGACGTCGAAAACCCGCAAGCGATCGCGCGCGTCTACGCGATCAAGGGACGTCCCCCCCATCATCCGCTGATCGTGCACGCGTACGACGTCGACGCGCTCGAAGGGTTCGTCGCGGAGATCACGCCGCGGCTGCGCGCGCTCGCGGAGCGTTTCTGGCCGGGGCCGCTGACCGCGGTCGTCGCGCGCGGGCCGCGCACGCCGCTCGGCGTCACCGGCGGACAAGAGACGGTCGCGGTGCGCGTCCCGGAGCATCCGCTCGCGCGCGCGATCTTGGCGGCGTTCGGCGGCGCGCTCGCCGCGCCGTCGGCGAATCGCTTCGGGCGGATCTCGCCGACGACCGCCGAGCACGTGCGCGCCGATCTCGGCGAGGCGGTCGAGCTGATCGTCGACGGCGGGCCGGCGCGCGTCGGCGTCGAGTCGACGATCGTCGATCTGACCGGCGCGGTTCCGGCGGTGCTGCGCACCGGCGCGATCACGCCTTCGCAACTCGGCGACGCGCTCGGCACGCCGGTGATCTCGCGCGTCGACGGCGGCGCGGTGCGCGCGCCCGGAATGCTTCCGTCGCATTACGCGCCGCGCGCACGCGTCGTGCTGGTCGGTGAAGGCCGGCGCGATGACGAAGCGCGCCGGCGCGCGGACGCCGGCGAGCGCGTAGCCGTGCTGACGCTCCCCGACGATCCGGCTGCGGCCGCGAGCACGTTATACGCGGCGTTGCGCGCGCTCGACGCCGGCGGCTACGACGCGATCGTCGCGACGCTCCCGGCCGACACCGAAGCCAACGCCGCCGTACGCGACCGGCTCAGGCGCGCGGCAGCGCCACGCTAGCTCACATCATCTACCATGAAAGGCTTTCGCCGGCAATTGATCGACTAGACGAGGTAATGAGCGGGCAGCCGACACCCGGTGGCCCGGCCCTCTCGCCGGATTGCCGCCTCTACCGTGGCTCTTCGCCGTGCGAACCGCACAAGCGCGACGGGCGGAGTTGCGAGCGCTGCGACCTCTACGATCCGATCGGCGACCACGTCCTGATCGTCAAGCTCGGCGCGATGGGCGACGTCTTGCGCACCACCGCACTGCTCCCCGACATCCTCGCCGCCCATAACCGGGCCGCGATCACGTGGGTCGCAGCGCGCGAGTCGCTGCCTGTCCTCGCGGGCAATCCGCTGATCCATCGCGCGATCGCGGCCGAAGCCGCCGTTCCGATACTTTCGACGCGGCGCTTCGCCGCCGTGTACGCGCTCGAGGGCGACGAAGACGCGCTCGCGCTTGCCGCGCTCGCGAACGCGCCGGTCCGGCGCGGCTATCGCGCCGGCGCGCACGGCACCGCCGTCGGCGTCGAGCCCGGCGGCGACGACACCATCTTCCGGCTTGGGGTCTCCGACGACGCGAAGCGCGAGAACCGGCGTTCCTACCTCGAATTGCTGCTCGCCGCCGCCGGACTGCGGTATACGGGAAATCGTCCGACGATCGCGCTTTCGGCCGAGGTTCGCGACGAGGTGCGCTCCGAGCTCGCGGAGCTGCCGCGGCCGTGGATCGGCATCAACGCCGGCGCGTCGGCCCGCTGGCAGCACAAACGCTGGACGAGCGGACACCTCGCGGCGTTCGTCGCCCGCTTGCACGAGGAAGGGATGAGCGCGATCCTGTTCGGCGAAGGCGACGACGCCGCATCGAATCGCGCGCTCGCCGAACGGTTCGGCCGCCACGTGCGCAGCTTCGAGTCGGAGCGGCGCACGGACCGGCTCTTCGCCGCGATCGCCGATGTCGACGCGCTGGTCACCACCGACTCGCTCGCGATGCACGCCGGATGGGCGCTGGGCCGGCGGATCGTCGCCCTGTTCGGACCGACCTCGCCGTCCGAGATCGACTTGGGCCCGAACGACGTCAAGCTCAGCTCGGATTTGCCGTGTCTGGCCTGCTATCTGCGGCGCTGCGCGATCGAGTTGCACTGCATGGAGCTGCTGACCGCCGAGGTCGTCTTCGACGCGCTGCGCAACCGTCTTGCGGCACGGCCGGAAGCGGTCAGGACATGACCGCCGCGACGGGAGACTCGATCGTCGTCGGGATCATGGCGTACAACGAGGCCGCGAACATCGGCCGCACCGTGCGCAGCATCCAAGAGCAGACCGTCGCCGGCCGCATCAATCGCATCATCGTGGTCGCCAGCGGATGCACCGACGACACGTGCGCGATCGTCGCGCGAATGGCCGCCGCCGATCCGCGGATCGTGCTGGTCGAGGAGCGCTTGCGGGCCGGGAAGACCGTCGCGATCAACACGTTCCTGGCGGCCGCCCACGAGTCGGTCGTGGTCATTCCGAGCGCCGACTTGATCCTCGAGCGCACGACGCTCGAGCATTTGATCGCGCCGCTGGACGATCCACGCGTCGGGATGGTCGGCGCGCATCCGGTGCCGACGAACGAACGCGACACGTTCATCGGGTTCGCGGTCAACCTGATGTGGGAGCTGCACCACCGCATCGCCTCGGTCGAGCCGAAGATGGGCGAGCTGGTGGCGTTCCGCAACCAGCTCGCGGCGCTCGATCCGGCGATGCTCTCCGACGAGCTCGCGGTCGAGAATCAGATCCGAAGCGCGGGACTTCGCATCGCGTACGCACCCGGCGCGCGCGTCTTCAACCGTGGCCCCGACACGCTGCGCGAGTTCGTCACGCAGCGCGTGCGGTGGTGCGTCGCGAACATCCAGACGGCGCGCAACTTCGAGACGCCGGTTTCGACGCTTTCGGCGAGAAACGTCCTGCGCGCGGTGCGCGAGCTGGTCGCCGAAACCCGCCCGCGCCCGGACTGGCTTGTTGCCGCCGCGGCGATCGAGACGTTCTGCCGGCTGCGCGCGTACGCCAGTTTGACGCTCAGGCCACGTGGCGACCGGTATCGGGTGTGGCAGCCGCTCCGCTCGACAAAGACCGTAACACCAGGTAAATAGTCACCAGGAGCACGCCGACGTCGAGCACCGCCTGCACCGGCGCGCGCTGTGCCAGCCGCGCGAACTCCTCGGTCGCGAAAACGTAGCCGGAAGCGCCGCGGTGCACCCCGAACGGCGCGATCACGCCGAGCATCGCGACCACGATCGACCACGCGATCGCGACGCGCGCGGCGATGTTCGCCATCGCACCGCGCAAACCGGCGAGCGCGGGCCCCAGCCCGACGCACAGGACGAAAAAGACGTCGGCATAGCGCCGCTCACCGTAGTTGAGCGAACCGTAGTCGTTGGTGAACGCCACCATCAGTACGAAGTAGACGATGACGGTCGCGACGATCGCGGCGGCGATCCGGCGCGTGTCGCGCGAGCCGGCCCACATGCGGACGAAGCCGTATGCGCACAGCAGCGTGAGCGGCGTGTACGAGATCAAGCCCTTGTCGCCCACGAGCAGATACGTCATATAGCGCAGGTAGTCGCCGGCCGACGCGAACAGGAAAACCGACTGATCGGCGCGGTGAAACGCCGACGAGGGATCGGCCCAGGTGGTCTGGTTCATCGCCGGCGGGCCGACGCCGGTGGAGACCGCGGCGTTGAACGCGAGCTGTGCGAGGACCAAGGGGATCGACGCGGCGACGAACGCCGCCCATATCCGAACGGGAGCACCCCACAGCAGCACGACGGCCGCGAGCGCGAAGACGATTGCCGAGGCGTCGAACGCGAAGGCCAGCGTGAGAAACAGCGCGCCGGCCACCGCGTGCGCGAAGCGTTCGCCCGCGCGAACCAGGTGGTACACGCCGGCGAGCGCCGCTGCGCCTGCCGGCACGTGGTTCACCAGCACCGTCGCGTACGGCAGCGCGAGCGTTCCGAGCCCGGTCAGCGCGGCGACCAGCACCGCGCGCCGCGGTTCGCATCCCAGCAGCCGCGCGAATGCATACGCGTACGCGCAGCCGAGCGCGAACCAGGCGCCGACGGTGAAGAGCGTGATCAGGTAGATCGCGCGACCGGGCTCGCGCACCGGCGTGATGCCGAACGGCGCCAGCACCGCAGCGACGGCGGCGCCTTGGAGCGCGAGGGCCGGCGGCTTGTCGGAGTAGGTATGGCCGCCGAAGCGGTACTTGTCCTTGGTCTGCGCTGCGAACGGCGAGTCGTCGATCGCGAAGGTGTGCCGGCTGACGAGCGAGTCGACGGTAGCGAGCCGCGACGTATCGTTCCACGAAAGCGCGCGCGGCTTGGTCACGAGCGCACATAGCGCGAACGCGCAGCAGAACACCAGGACGATCGTTCGACGATCCATCGCCGCGTCAACGCTCCGCGTCAGCGAACGCGCGCAACACGCTCGTTCCCGACCCGGCTTCCGGCAACAAGAGGTGCCCGGACCAGCCACAGGACGAGCGCGATCTCGACGATGAGCAGCAGGACGTCGAGCGCCGCTTGGATCGGCGAGCGCCGGGCGAGGGCGCCGAACGCGGCGCTGCCGAACTCGAACCCGGACTGACCTTCTCCGGCGAACGGCGCCACCGTGCCGAGCGCTGCGATCGCTACCGACGCGACGATCGTAAGCCGCACGGCGAGGAGCGCGGCGCCGCTGCGCACCGCCGCCAGCGCCGGTCCGAACGCGATGCCGAGCAGAAAGAACAGATCGACGTAACGGCGCTCGCCGAAACTGGGCGCGATGATGTCGATGCTCTGCAGGAAAAGGATCGCCAGGAAGAACGCGCCGGCGGCGGAGACGATCGCGACGGCAAGCCGCTGCATGAGCCCGCCCGTGCGCCACATGACGCTCACGCCGAAACCCGCGACCAGCATCAGCGGGGTGAACGAAAAGAGCCCCTTGCTGCCGACGAGCAGGTTCACCGCGAACGCGAGGTACGCGCCCGGTGAGAACACGCCGAAGATCTGCGAGGACCACGAGTGCAGCGGCAGCGACGGATCGCTCCACGCCTGGGCGTTGAAGACCGTCGGCATCACGCTGCCGGAGATGCTGACGTTGTACGCGAGCTGCAGCGCGAAGATCGGCAGCACCGCGGCGATGCACAGCACCCAGCGCAGCGGCCGCGCGCCCCAAAGGAGGACGACGCCAGCGATCGCGAGCAGCACGCCGGCCGAGTCGAACGCGTACGCGAGCCCGAAGAATCCGCCCGCAAGCAGCGCCTGCGCGGGCGAGCCGTCGCGGCCGCGGACCAAGTGATAACACCCGGCGAGCGCGGCGGCCCCGCACGGCACGTGGTTCGCGAGCACGGTTGCGTACGGCAGCGCGAGCGTTCCGGCGCCGGTGAGCGCCGCGACCGCCGCGGCGGTGCGGCGCTCGAAGCCGAGCAGCCGCTGGAATGCGTACGCGTAGCAGCAGCCCAGCGCGAACCAGACTCCGACGGTCAACAACGTAATCGCGTAGATCGCGGCGGCAGGTGCGTGCCGCAGCGTGATGCCCAGCGGCGCGAGCAGGAGCGCTACGCCCGCGCCCTCGACGGCGAGCAACGGCGGTTTGTCCGAATACGTTCGACCACGGAATCGGATCTTGTCGCCCAGATCCCGCTCGAACGGCGACCCGTCGATCACGAAGGTGTGGTTCGCGGTCAGCGCGTCGATCGTCGCGAAGCGCGATCCGTCATTCCATCCGGTGACGTGCGACTTGGTGACGAGCGCGCACAGCAGTAGCGCGGTGAAGAACACCGCGACGAGCGCGCGGCGGTCCACGACGGCTAGGTGTGCCTCAGGATTGCGAACACGTGGTAGTCTCCGAGCGGCTCGGCGATGCGGCGAGTTCGTCCGTGTACAGCCAAGTCCCAGGCATCCCCCAGCCGCCGCGCGAGCCCGGGAGCGCGCGCTCCCGAATCAGCGACCGCGGAGAGACCGAAACCGGCGAGATCGGGTTGCCCTTCGACCTCCAGATGCGCGATCTCTGCCCCCAGCTCGTGCGCGAGCCGCGTGACCGTCAGAGGCGTCAGCCATTGCATGTGCTCGAGGTCGACGCGGAACACCGTCGGCCCCGCGCCGTCGGCGTCGTGCCGGCTCGCGCCGTTCGGCGTCCAGACCGAGAGCACACCGCCCGGACGCAACGCCCTGTACGCCGCGCGCAGCAGCGGCAGCGGGTCGAGCGGATGTTCGACGAGATCGTGCAGCAGCACCGCATCGAACGCGCCCTCGAAGTCGCACGCTTCGAGCGGCTCCGCGATCGCCTCCGCGCCGAGCGCCTGCGCCACCGCCCGGGCGGCGGGGTTCGGATCGAGCGCGACGACTTCTGCTCCCAGCGACAAAAACGCCGCAACGTGCCGGCCGGAACCGGACCCGACGTCGAGGACGCGGCCGAACGGCCCGTAGGTCACGAGCCGCCGAATCGGGTCGTCGAGCGTCGCGTCGTGGTTCGCCAGTTCCTCGAGCCAGCGTTCGTCGAGCTGTCGCCAGCGCGCGTGCTCGGTGTACGTCGAGTAGAAGTCGCGCAGCCGTGACGGCGAGACGGCGGGCTTGATGAAACGGCATCCGCATTCATCGCACCCGTGAACCGTACTCTGATCGGGCCGTTCGAACAACGGATCCGTTTCGTCGTTGCCGCAGAACGGACACGGGCGTTCGTAGTTGAGGTCGTTCGTCCAGTCCGGCAGGCGCGGATCGAGCGCCGGCAGCCGTCTCACGGATCGTCCCCCGCCAAACCCATCGGCGCGATGATAGGCCGAATTCCTGCGGAAAAAGCTCGTCGCTCGCGGCGCGCGATCCGTTCTCTTCGGATGCGCGCGACGAACGCTGAGCCGCGACGTCAACGCTTCTTGTGCGGGTCCTCGACGCCGAACGCCTTGCGCAGTTCGTCTTTCGCCTGCTCCAGCGTTTTCTTGCGCTTTGCTGGGAGGCCGCGCCCGGCGCGGTTGATGAAAAACGTCAGCATCGACATCGCCGAACGGTAGGGCGATGATTTCCGGCGGTGCGAGCGCTCGGCATCTCGCTTGAGATCGAGGGCAATCTTCTTCGGGTCGTCCTGCGCGAACGTTCCTTGGTCGATGTCCATGGCATTGCTTGTCTCGGTCACGTGCTGCGACCAGCGTCGTTTCGTCGTCGGCATGCGGTGATCGTACCCGCCGGGAACAAGGCACCGATGCCCCGCCGTCTGTTCGCGTTCGTCGCCGCCGTGCTGGTCGCGCTCCCGTGCTCCGGCGCCGCCGCGCCTGCTCCCGCGCCAAAGCGTGCCGCTGCTCCGGCCTCGCTCGGTGCGCTAGACGTCATCGCGCTCGAGATCTGCTACACGACGGTACTGGCGCGTTACTACCAGCCAGTCGATCCGTCGGCGCTGCTGGGCGGGGCGCGCGGCGCGATCGTCGCGTACCTCGTCTCGCGCGGCATCGCGAATCCGAACATCCCGCTCGCCTCGGCGCACGCCGACCGCTACCGCGCGGAGAGCGAGATCGACCGCGATGTCGCGCTCGCCGTCGCGCGCTACGGGTCGCGCGTGCGAACGGCGGAGCTCGTCGCGAGGACGATCGAGGGCGAGCTCGCGACGCTGCACGACCCGTACAGTGTGCTCTTCCGGCCGACGGCGTTCAAGAAGTTCGTCGGCGTTCTCGACGGCCGGCCGGCCGCGGGGATCGGCGCGGAGCTCGACGTCGACCCGCAGTCGCACGCGGTCCGCGTCGTCGACGTCTTTCCGGGCAGCCCGGCGGAAAGCGCGGGACTGCTCGCCGGCGATGCGATCACCGCGATCGACGGCAACCCGCCGCCCGCGACGACACCCGGCGCCGTGTCAACCGCGCTGCGCGGCGCGCCGGGAACGACGGTGCGGCTTGCGTTCACGCGCGACGGCGTCGCGCACGAGCCGCTCGCGATCGTGCGCAAGATCATCGTCGCGCCCGACGCGACGGGACGCGTGCTGCCGAACGGGATCGGCTACGTCCGGCTGCGAGCGTTCGGCGCGCAGTCGCCGCAGCAGCTCGCCGCGGTGCTAACGAAGCTGCGCGCCGCGAACGTGCGCGCGTTCGTGCTCGACCTGCGCGCGAACGGCGGCGGCTATCGCGACGCGGCGATCGCGGTCGCTTCGCATTTCGTCCGCGGCACCGTCGTGACGACGCAGGAGCGCGCCGGCAAACCGGCGGCGTTCAGCGCGAAGGACGGGATCGCGCCGCTCGGCGGACCGCTCGCCGTGCTGGTCGACGGCGACACCGCCTCGGCGGCCGAGATCGTCGCCGGCGCCGTACAGGACGACAAAGCGGGGACGCTGGTCGGAACGAAGACGTTCGGCAAAGGGCTCGTGCAAGAGACGTTCGCGCTCCCCGACGGCGGCGCGATCAAGCTCACCACGGCGCGCTATCTCACGCCCGCCGGGCGAGACATCGACAAGGTCGGCATCACGCCGGACGTGGTCGTTGCGCAAGCGCCGGACGCACATCCCGGCGAACCCGGACGCGACGCGCAGCTCGATCGCGCGCTCGCGCTTCTCGCTAGCGTTCCGGCGCCTCCGCAGGCGGCACCGTCAGCGGCTCCGCCAGCGCGGCGCTGAGCGCGGGCGCATCCGGGAGCGGGTGCTCTTCGCCGAGCGATCGCTGCAGCGCGACCAGCACCGTGCCGTCGAGAAGTGTCGTCACCCCGCACATCTCCCAGCCTTGCGCGCCCAGCAACGAAAGCGTCGGATCGCCTTCGGCCAGCGCCGCCATGTTCGCCGTAATGGTGTGAAACGTGAACTCGAACGCGCCGCGCATGTGCCGCTCCTTACCCGAGAAGCGCCGGTGTCTTGCGCGCGAGCCGCAGCACCGACTCGTCGGCGCCGTACTCCGCGAGCGCGTCGAGCCGGATCCAGGCCAGCTCCTTCGACTCCGTGCTGACGACCAGCGGTTCGTCCGGATCGGCTTCGAGCGCGAAGCG
>DASZGA010000391.1:0-7115 GCA_035939295.1 Candidatus Elarobacter sp.
TTTCCGCGGCCGGTGATCGCGTTGATCAGCGCGCCGCCGTTTCCGAGCATCGCGGTCGCCGTCCCGTCGCTGCGCTGGTCGACGTTCGCGCGCTTGTCGAACTGCGTGTAGACGTGACCCTCTTCGGAGTGCGCCGCGAGCTGCGCCGGCGAGGTGACGCCGAGCGCGATGTGACCGTTCTGCGTCTCGAACCGTGCCAGCCCCGGATCGAAGCTGCCGCCGTCGTAGAGCAGCGAGCCGTTGATGCTGGTCGCTTCGATCTGCTTGCTGCGGCAGCGCTCGAAGACGTCGTGCGCGGCGATCCCGCGCACGCGAATGCGGTCGAACGTTCCGTCGGAGGCGTAGAAGACGCCGTAGTTCACCTGTACGAACGCCGCCGTCGTCGCGCCGGTCAGCTGCACGCGCCCTTGGTTCTGCACCAGGAACAGATTCGCGCCGCGATAGCCCTCGATCGTCGTCAGCCCGCCGCCGACGCGCACCGCGAGGATTCCGAGGTTCGCCGGGATCGTCACCACCAGGCGCGAGCCTTCCGGCGCGTCGACGCGCACCGTGTCGTGCGGTCCGGGCCGGAACGAGGAGTACGGAAACTCTTCGGGCGCGAGCGCGCCGCCGGTGACCGCGCCGTCGCGGTCGCGCAAGGTGAAAAGCTGCGCCGGAACCTGCTGCGAGAGCGGAAAGCGCGCCGTCCCGAACGGGATGCTCATGCGGTCGACGTTCGGCACCGTCTCCTCGGAGTAGTCGACCTGGACGGTCGGCCGGTCCCAGACGCGGACCGTCAGCTCGTTTCCTCGGCCGCGGACGATCAGGTTGACGACCGCCTGATCGCCGACGTCGAGCGACGACGAAGCGGCCCGGGCCGGCGTGGCGAGCGCGAGTGGGAGCGCAAAGAGCAGCACCCCGAGCCCAACGACGATCCGCCGTAAGGCTCGGGTCCGGGGGACGTCCACAAACCCATCGTACGCTCGGTCCACGAGCGCCGTCATGAAACGGCGGTGAAGGATTCCGGTTCGGCCGGGAGGCTGACGCTGAAGACCGACCCGCCCTCCGGCCGCGGGCCGGCCGCCACGGTCCCGCCGTGGACGCGCGCGATGCTGCGCACGATCGCCAGACCCAACCCCGTCCCTTCGGTGGTCCGAGCGTGCGCCGGATCGCCGCGGAAGAAGCGGTCGAAGAGCCGGTCCGCGGCGAGGTCGCCGATCCCGCGCCCGGTGTCCGCCACTTCCGCGACCGCGCGGTCGCCTTCGCGCCGCACCGTTACCTCGACCGAGCCGTGGTCGGTGAACTTGATCGCGTTGTCGATGAGGTTCCCGATCAGCTGCCGCAGCAGACCGGCGTCGCCGACGACGATCGTCCCCGCGTCGGCCGGGTGCTGCGATTCGAGCGTGAGCCCTTTCTCGGCCGCGCGGTCGCGCTCGTGCGCGACGACGTCGTCGACCAGCCGCTCGAGCACGAGCGGCTCTTTCGGGATCGCGTCGCCCGCCTCGGCTTTCGCGAGCGTGAGCATCCCCGACACCATACCCGCAAGCCGCCCGCTTTCGTCGGCGATCGCTTCCAGCGAATGCTTCAGCACGTCCGGGTCGCGGTCGCCCCAGCGCTGCAGCATCTGCGCATTCGAGTGGATGACGGTGAGCGGGGTTCGCAGCTCGTGCGAGGCGTCGCTGATGAACTGCCGCTCGCGCGCGAACGCCGACTGCAAACGGTCGAGCATCGCGTCGAACGCGTCCGCGAGCCGGCCGACCTCGTCACGCCGTTTCCAGCGCAAGCGCCGGTCGAGCCGTTCGGAGCCGATCTCGGAGACCGCCGCGGTGAGCCGCTCGATCGGATCGATCGCCGAGCGCGCGATGAAGTACGAGGCGACGACGATGACGATCATCGCGGCGAGCGTGATCCACAACAGGATCGTCCGCGCGCGGGCGGTGAGCTGGTCGACGATGTCGAGCCGCTCGCCGGCGTGCGCGATCGCGATCGGCCGGCCGGTGCCGTCGACCAGGACGCGGTTCAGCACCAGCATGGTGCCGGGCCGGTTTCCGGCGATCAGCAGCTCGTCGTACTCGTGATCGCTCCCGTGCGGGACGAACGGCGGGAACGCGTAGCTGCCGAGGTTCGAGCTCTTGCCGAGGATCTGCCCGCGAACGGTGTCGATTTGGATGTACTGGTTCGCGGAAGCCCAGCGGTCGAGCGTCGCGCGGTCGGCGAGCGTCGTGAGCGGCGCGGTCTCTTCGGCGAACGGGAAGGTCGCCGCTTCGCGCGCGATGTTCTCGATCTGATCGGCGGTCTGCGCAAGGTTGAGCTTCGCCTGGTCGATCAGCAGCGAGCGAAAAGCGAAGTCGATCGACACCGCGCCGACGACGATGACCAGGACGATCAGCGCGGCGTAGAGCGCCGCGATTCGCGTCCGAAGGCTGTTCACGATTCCCTGCGTGCGAAGAGCGGTCAGTCTTTGAGCGCGTATCCGACGCCGCGCACCGTCTGGATCAGCTTCTCCTCGAACGGGTCGTCGATCTTGCCGCGCAGGTAGCGGATGTAGACGTCGATCAGGTTCGAGTCACCGAGGAAATCGCTCCCCCACACGCCGTTGAACAGCTCGTCACGCGAGTGAACCTTGTTGCGGTGCAGCAGCAGGTACTCGAGCAGCGCGTACTCTTTCGCCGTCAGGTGGATCGCGGCGCCGCCGCGCGTGACCTCGTGCCGGTCGCGGTCCATCATCAAGTCTTTGACGGTCAGCACGTTCTCGTGCGGGTCGCGGTCGCGCAAGCGCGCGCGAATGCGTGCCAGCAGCTCTTCGATCGAGAACGGCTTGACGACGTAGTCGTCGGCGCCTTTGTCGAGCCCGGCGACGCGGTCGGGGATGCGGTCTTTCGCCGTCAGCATGATGATCGGAACGCGCGATTTGGCGCGGACGCGCGAGGCGACTTCGAGCCCGTCGAGCTTCGGCAGCATCAGGTCGAGCACGACCAGGTCCGGTTCTTTCAGCGCTTTCTCGAGCCCCGAGAGCCCGTCGGCGGCGGTATCGACCTCATAGCCTTCGTGCTCGAGCTCGAGCTTGAGGACGCGCGTGATTTGCGCATCGTCCTCGACGAGCAAGATCTTGTACTTGCGGCGCTCGTCGGGCGGTGCCGGGGCGGGAGTCGCGCTCACTTCGTGCGGACGGTACGGCGCGAGCGCGGGACGCTGAGCTGCGAGATCCACCACGCCGCGCTGATGCCGACCGCCATCCACATCACCGTGTACTCCGAGGTGAAGCCGGTCGAATCGAGGGTGCCGGTCACGGTCGAGACCAGCCGCTCCATCGCGTGCGGCGCGCTGACCAGCAGCCACGTCAGCCACGCGGCCAGGGCGACGAACGTCCCGACGAGCCACAGCTCCCAGCTCCGCACGAGCGGCGCCGGGCGGTGGACGGTCGCGGCCATGATCCGGGCGTGCAGCTGCGCCGGCGGTTCCTCCAGCGGGAGGGCGGCGAGTGCGCGGTCGAGGTCGTCGTCGTGGTAGTTCATACGCTCAGAACCTTCCGGAGCTGTTCTTTCGCCCTGAAGAGGTGCGTTTTCACCGTTCCGAGCGGAAGATTTAACACGGTTGCAATCTCCTCGTACTGCTTTCCTTGCAAGTGGTACAGCGTGATGACCGTACGGTACTTCTCGGGGAGCTCGTCGATCGCTGCGCGGAGCCGCTGCGCCTCGTCGCTCCGCTCGGCGAGCGCCTCGGGACCGGCCGACGGGTCGGCGCGGTCGGGGAGCTCGTCGCCGGAGAGCCGCTTGCGCTTCGTGAGCCGGTCGCAGCACGACCGGTAGCAGATGGTGAAGATCCAGGTCGAGAACTTCGCGCCCGGCCGGAACGTGTTCAGCGCCCGGTAGGCTTTGAAGAACGCCTCTTGGGTCGCGTCCTCGGCTTCGGTCCGGTCGTGCAGGGTGCGGACGGCGAGGTGGTAGACCGCGCGCTCGTACCTGGTGACCAGCTCGCCGAAGGCGTCGCCCCGGCCCGCGAGGGTAGCCGCGATCAGCGCCTGGTCGTCGACGACCGGCGCCGCTAGCGGAGGATCCACCGCGAGAGCAGCTCCCATGTGCCCCCCATGTACGCGTGAGCGGCCGGGCGGTTTCGCTCGAACGGCCGCCGGGCGGGGGAGCGGCCCCGAAACTCCGCGGCCGGCGGGTCGTACATGGGGCATGATTTCCCGCTCCACCCTCGTCGGCGCCTTGGTCGTCGTCGAGCTCGTCATCGTCGGAGCCGGCGCCAGGGCGATCGCCGGCGGCAGTCCAGGGCCGATGGTCGCCGAGGCGCCGTTCAGTTTCGGAACCGGTTCGCAAGAGCGCGTGTTCTCACGCGCGCCGGTCGACCGGACCTTCGCGACCGGGATCGCGCCTCGCGTCGTCATCGACGTCCACGACGTCGATGTCTTCGTCCGCGGCGAGAACGTCCCGACGGTGCACGTCGCCGAGTCGCTGCGCAAGTCCGGCTACGTCTGGGGCGAGGTTGCGCCGCTCACGGCGCAGCAGTCTGCCGACGGGATACGGATCTCGACGCGGGCGAACAGCGGCGTGCACATGGTTTTCGGCAGCTATTCACGCGAGCTGACCGTCACTGTCCCGGTCGGCGCGCACGTCGAGTTCGCGAGCGCCGGCGTCGTCGACGCGAGCGGTCTGCGCGAGAAGCTCATCGCGCACATTCCCGACGGGGCGATTCGGATCCGCGACCATCGCGGCGACGTCGACGTCAGCACCGGGAGCGGCCGCATCACGATGGTCGACGTGCAAGGCGACGACATCGCCGCGAACACGCGCGACGGCCGCATCTATCTCACCCGCGTCGGCGCCGACCGCATCGACGCGACCAGCAGCTCCGGGCGGATCGTCGGCGTCGACGTCCGCGCCGTGAACGGCGCGCTCACCACGCGTGACGGGCGCGTCATCCTCTCGTTCACCGGGAACAGCGACGCGACGGTCAACGTGCACACCGCCGACGGAAACGTTCACGTCTCGGGACTCAGCACCACGCAAAACGACGAGCAGAAGAGCGTCGTCCATCTCGGTTCGGGCCGCGGCCGCTTCGAAGTATCGACGGGCAGCGGGTCGATCACACTCACCCAGGGGGCCAACGTCTAACAATCATGGACGAGAATGTTGTAGGAGCGATCGCGATCGTCGTGACCATCGGTTTGCCGGTGGCGGGCTGGATCGTCTCGCTGGTCTTCCGCCACCACGAGCGGATGGAGATGCTGCGCCGCGGGATCGTCCCGCCGCCGCAGTTCGACAAACAAGCGTACAAGGCGTGGCGCAGATCCGGCGCTCCTTGGCCGCCGCCCGGCGGCGCGCAGCAGACGACGTGGACGCAGCCGCAGCCGGCACCACCGCCGCCGCCACCGCAATGGAACGCCTCGCCCGACGACGACCCGCAACGCGCGCTCTACAAGGGGATTCGCGTCGCGCTGATCGGCTTCGCGCTGACGGTCGGGATGGGGATCGTGTTCGGCGGGTTCCACCACAACCCGATCATCCTGGCCGGGCTGATCCCGATGTTCGTGGGGATCGCGCAGATCATCGTCGCGGTGATCTCGGGCGCCCAGCTTCCGGGCGTCGCGCCCTCGGTGACCTTCATCCCGCCGCCGCAGCCGCCGCCGGGACCGGGCGCACCGCCGCCCCCGCCGGGGTACGGCCAGGCCTCCCCGCCGCCGTGGGCCGAGCGCCCGCGCTTCGAGGAGCTCTCCAAGCCGGTCCCGCCGCCCGACGTTCGCTAGATCGCGGAACCCCTGGAAAAACGAAGGACGGGTCGCCTGGGCGGCCCGTCTCTTTGTTTGACTAGACTTCCGTTCGCGTGCGGAACGTTAGCGGCAGGTCACGATGGCCATGGCCCATCCGGAAGCGGTTCGCGTGCGGACGAGATAGCCGTGGTCGGTACGGTCGTAGACGTGGTAGCCCGCTCGAAGCGCGTCGGCTAACGTCTTGAAGACCATGATTCCTGGCATCTCGTTCTCCTCTCCGGCGCCGTCCTCGGCGTCGTGTATCCCTAACGTTCGGCACGGCGACGAAGTTCTTCCAGCAACCTGAGCGAAATCATGACACTCGTGTCTGAACACAGCATGACGAAAAAGTCGGTTAATCCGAGATTAGTCGTGGCGCTCGACGTGCCGAGCCCGGCGCGCGCCGTGCGGCTGGTCGAGCAGCTGGCGCCCCTCGGGGTCCTTTTCAAGATCGGGTACGAGGCGTTTTACGGCTACGGCGACGCGATCCGGGAGGCGCTCGCCGCTCAAGAAGCGGGCTACGCGCTCGATCTGAAGCTGCACGACATCCCGCGGACGGTCGAGGCGGCGGTCCACGCCGTCGTCCGGCCGGGGGTGCGGCTGCTGACGGTCCACGCCCTCGGCGGGGCGCAGATGCTCGAATCCGCCGTCCGCGCCGCCGGCGAGCGGGCCGCCGAACTGTCGATCCCGGTTCCCGAGATCTACGCGGTCACGATCCTGACCAGCATCGGCAACGAAGACCTGGGCGAGCTGGGGCTTCTCGGCGGTCCCGGCGAGAACGCGATCCGGCTCGCGGCGCTGGCGCGCGACGCGCGCTGCGCCGGCGTCGTCTGCAGCGTCCGCGAGGTGGAGAGCCTGAAGTCGTTCTTCGGCGCGGAGTTCGGGACGTTCTGTCCGGGGATTCGGCCCAGCGGGACGGCACACGGCGATCAGAAGCGCGCGGCGACCCCGCGCGAAGCGCGCGAGGCCGGCGCCGACTACGCGGTCGTCGGGCGGCCGATCGTCGACGATAACGATCCGGTCGCCGCGGCGCGCGCGATTCTCACGGAGCTGCAAGGATGATCGGTGCGACCGCGAGCGCGCTGCTGCGCGAATTGGAAGCGCGCGGCGCGATCCTGAGCGGGCATTTCCGGCTTTCGTCGGGGCGGCACTCGAACCGGTTCGTGCAGAAGTTTCGGATCCTCGAAGACCCGGCGCTGGTCGAGCTGGTCGCGCGCTCGCTCGCCGAGCACGCGCGTCCGCTCGCGCCGACGGTCGTCGTCAGCGCCGCCGTCGGCGGGATCGTACTCGGCTACGAGACGGCGCGCCAGCTCGGGACGCTCGGGATCTTCGTCGAGAAAGAGAACGGCGCGCCGGCGCTGCGCCGCGGCTTCGCGCTCGGCGC
>DASZGA010000392.1:0-3011 GCA_035939295.1 Candidatus Elarobacter sp.
GCGAACGCGTCGGTGTTCGACGTCGGCAAGAAGCTCGCGGAGCGCACGCTCGACGTGGGACGGCTGTAATGCGCGTCGACGTGCTGGTTCCGGATGCCGCGCAGCCGGGCGCGATGTTGCCGGACGGTCCGCAGAGCGCGCGCAGCGACGCGAGCGCCTTTGCGAAGCTGGTCGACGCGGCCGGCGCGATTCTCGAAGGCGCCGACCGTGCGGAGACGGCGTTCGCATCGCATCGCGGTGGGCTTCAGGAAATGGTCGTCGAGCGCGCGCGCGCCGACGTCGCGCTGCAGATCGCGGCGACCGCCGCGCAGCGCACGGCGCAGTCCATCTCGACCGTGCTCGGGATGCAGCTCTAGCCGATGACGTTCGCGACGCTCCTCGCGCGGCTGCGCGCCACCTCGCCGCGCGCGCGTCTGTTCGGTGTGCTCGCGTTCGTCGCGGTGCTGCTCGCCGGCGCGATCGGCTTCGGTGTCTCTCGCGACACGCGCGTCGCACTGTTCGCGACGCCGCTGCGCGCCGATCAGCTCGCCGAGGTCGAACAGCGGCTTGCGGCGTGGAACGTCCCGTATGCGGCCGCGGCCGACAACGTGCGCGTCGCACACACGAAGCGCAGCGAGCTGCTGCTGCGGCTCGCGCTCGCCGGCGTTCCGCACGCGCACCTTGCCGGGAGCGACGAAGCGCTCGCGCACATCGGCGCGCTCACGCCGCAAGCGGTGCTGGAAGCGCAGACGCGCGACGCGCTGGCGGCCGATATCGCGCTCGGCCTGCGCGGCCTCGACGGCGTCGCCGACGCGCGCGTCGTCATCGCGCCCTCGAGCGCCGGCGTCTATGCCGACGAACAGCGGCGCGACGCGAGCGCGAGCGTGCGCGTGACGCTGGCGGCGGGCGTGCGGCTTCCGGCGCGGACGGTTGCGGGGATCAAGGCATTCGTCGCGGGCGGCGTCCCAGGGCTCGACGCGCAGCGCGTCACCGTCCTCGACGACCGCGGGCTCGCGCTCGACGCGGGCGCCGGCGACGACGCTTCCGACGTGCAAACCGCGCTGCAGAGCGCGCTCGACGCGGCGTTCGGCGCCGGCGCGACGATCGTGCGCGTCCACCGCGAGCTGCTCGGCGAGCGGCGCGATCTGCACGACGTCCGCCGGTCGGCGCTCGGCGGAAGCATCGCGCGCGCGAGCACCGACGAGCGCTACGCCTCGAGCGCGAAGAAGTACTCGAAAACCGGCACGACCGAAGACCATGGCAGCGAGACGCACGAGGAGCACCGCCAGGTCGCCGCGGATGCGACGGCGCGGCTGACCGTCGCGGTGTTCGTCGACGCGTCGCGCAGCCTCGATTTGGCGAAGATTCGCGCGCTTGCGGCGGCGACGGCCGGCCTGCGTGCCGACCGCGGCGATGCGGTCAGCGTCGAGTCGCTAGCGTTCGGCGACGGCAGCGCACGCGTTTCGCGCACGGCTCGTGCGCCGGGCTGGGTCCTCGCGTTCGCGAGCGCGTTGCCGCAGTTGCTCGCGGCGCTTGGGGTGGTGCTGGCAGCGGCGTTCGGTGCGAAACCGCTCGCGTCGGTCGCCGCGCGCGCACTGGAGTCCGCATCGACGCGCAGCGCGGTGCGCGCCGTCGCAGAAATCCCGCCGGCTCGGGTTCGCGGAGCGCTCGACGGCGAGCCGCCGCACGTCGCCGCGGCAATTATCTCTTCGTTGCCTGCAGCTACGGCAGCCGCCGTCCTGGAGCTTTATCCGCCCGACGAGCGCAGCGCGATCGTCCGCCGCCTCGGCCGTGCGAACACCGCCCTAGTTCCGCCGCCGGAGGACCTGATCCGTGGCCGCTGAGTTCATCTCCCTCGCCGACCGCCTCATCGATGCCGCGTCCGGTGAACGTGGTTCACGACACGAACGCTCACACGATCGTTCTGCGAACTGCGACAAGCGCGAAGCCGCCGGCCCACCGGTTTCGACTGTGCCTCACGAGAGCGCGCCAGTTTCGCACCTGCCGGATGCGAATCCGCCGGCCGCGACCGAGCCGGCGGACGATGCTGCATCGCACGAGGTGAACCCGTCGCACGCCGTTGCGAACGCGCTGCGCGATGCGCGGTTATTTCGCGCGCGGCTCGCGGATGCATTCGCGTTCTCGTCGCGACGTCTGCTGCGCGACGTGGCGAGCGACGTGCTCGCGCGCGAGCTTCGATTGACGCCGTGCGATCTCGGGGCGCTCGTGCGAAGGGCGGCCGAAAACGTTCCGGTCGTGCGAGTGCGAGTTGCGCCGTGCGATCTGGGTTTCGTTGCGGGAGTCCCCGTCATTGTCGACGCGAGCTTGTCGGCAGGTGACGCAATCGTGGAGGTCGCCGGCGGAGCGCTCGACGTTCGGCTCGGCGTGCGGCTCGCCGCGGTCTTGGAGGCGTTCGCGTGATCGGGCGTTCGGTGGGCGCGGTCGTCGCGACGCGCGGTCATCTCGTCGAGGCGGAGCTGCCCTTCGCGCGCATCGGTGACGGCGTTCGCGTCTGCGCGCGCGACGTTGCGGTGAACGCGCGCGTGGTCGCGGTCAGTGCCGGCGCGGCGCGTGCGCACGAAACACGCGCACTGCTCGCGCCCTTCGGCTCGCTCGCCGGTGTCGCGAGCGGCGATCGGGTCGAGTCGGATCCATCGGTGCTGGCGTTGCCGCTCGGAACGCCGTTGCTCGGGCGCGCGATCGATGCAGCAGGCGATCCGCTTGACGGGCAGCCCGTTCCGCGCGGTGCTCGCGTCGCGGTCGCTGTGCCGCTGCAAGCGCTGAGCGAACGGCGTCCGTGCACGGAGCTGTTTCGAACGGGCGTGCGCGCGATCGACGGCCCGCTCGCATTCGGGCGTGGGGCGCGGATCGGTGTGTTCGGTTCGCCCGGAAGCGGGAAGTCTTCGCTGCTCGACGCGATCGTGCGCGGCGCGGACGCCGACGCGGTCGTGATCGGGCTGATCGGCGAGCGCGGCCGTGAAGCGGAGCGGCGCATCGCCGCGCTCGACGAGCGAAGCACGATCGTCTGCGCG
>DASZGA010000393.1:0-2962 GCA_035939295.1 Candidatus Elarobacter sp.
GTCGGTCAAGCGCGGCGTCTGGGAGGCCGGCGGGTGGCCGCTCGAGTTTCCGACGATCTCGCTCGGCGAGACGTACATGCGGCCGACGACGATGCTCTTCCGCAACTTGATGAGCATGGACGTCGAGGAGTCGATTCGCGCCAACCCGGTCGACGGCGTCGTGCTGCTGAGCGGCTGCGACAAGACGACCCCGGCGCAGCTGATGGGCGCCGCGAGCGTCGATCTGCCGGCGATCATGGTGACGGGCGGGCCGATGCTCAACGGCAAGTACCGCGGCGGCGAGATCGGTTCGGGAACGATGGTGTGGCAGTTCTCCGAAGAGGTGCGCGGCGGCAAGAAGACGTGGGACGACTTCTTCGAAGCCGAAGCCGGCCAGTCGCGCAGCAACGGGCACTGCATGACGATGGGGACCGCGTCGACGATGGCGAGCATGGCCGAGTCGCTGGGGATCGCGCCGACCGGCAACGCGGCGATCCCCGCCGTCGACTCGCGCCGCTACGCGCTCGCGCAGATGTCGGGCCGCCGCATCGTCGAGATGGTGCGCGAGGATCTGCGGATGTCGAAGATCCTCACGCGCGACGCGTTCGAGAACGCGATCCGCGTGAACGCGGCGATCGGCGGCTCGACGAACGCGGTCGTTCACCTGCTCGCGATCGCGGGACGGATCGGCGTTCCGCTCGAGCTCGACGACTTCGACCGGCTCGCGCACGATTTGCCGCTGCTGGTCGACCTGCAGCCGTCGGGTCGCTTCTTGATGGAAGACTTCTACTACGCGGGCGGTGTCCCGGCCGTCGTGCGCGAGCTCGGCGACGCGATCCACCGCGACGCGCTCACGGTCAGCGGGAAGTCGATCGGCGAGATGACCGCCGGCGCGCCGTGCTGGAACCGCGAGGTGATCCGCCCGCTCGGCGAGCCGGTGAAGACGCGCGCCGGGATCGCGGTGCTGCACGGCAACCTCGCGCCGAACGGCGCGGTGATCAAGCCGTCGGCCGCGACGCCGTCGCTGCTGACGCACCGCGGCCGCGCGGTCGTCTTCGAGAGCATCGAAGATTTCAAAGCGCGAATCGACGATCCGCGGCTCGACGTCGACGAAACGTGCGTGATGGTACTCAAAGGCGCCGGCCCGCGCGGTTATCCCGGGATGCCGGAGACCGGCAATCTTCCGCTGCCGCCGAAGCTGCTCGCGAAGGGCGTCACCGACATGGTGCGGATCTCCGACGCGCGGATGAGCGGGACGGCGTACGGAACGGTCGTGCTGCACACCTCGCCCGAGTCCGCCGCCGGCGGTCCGCTCGCGCTGGTGCGGAACGGCGATACCATCGAGCTCGACGTCCCGAACCGCCGTCTCGAGCTGCTCGTAGACAATACGGAGCTCGCGCGCCGCCGTGCCGCCTGGAAACCGGCGCCACCCGCGTTCGCGCGCGGTTACGCAAAGCTGTACACCGAGCACGTGCTGGGCGCCGACCGCGGCGCCGACTTCGACTTCTTGGTCGGCGGCAGCGGCTCGGCGGTCGCGCGCGAGATGCATTAGCGCGACGTTGCAGGGATAGACGGCTCGCGGTCGATATTTTTTCCGCAACGCCCGCGCTTTGAGAGGACGTCCATGCAGCATCCTGACCGTCGCCGATTTCTAGAGCTGTCCGCCGCCGGAATCGGCGGCGCCGCGCTCGCCGGAGGCTTGCCCTCGCTCGCGTATGCCGCGGACGCGTCACCGTTCAAGCCGGAGAAGGGCGCAACGCTGCAGCTCTTGCGCTGGACGGCGTTCGTCCCGAGCGATCAAGCGATCTGGGACGAGAACACGAAGAAGTTCACCGCCGCTACCGGCGTGCCGGTGCAGATCCAGTCGCTGTCGTGGAACGACATGGGTCCGAAAGGCGCGCTCGCGGCGCAAGTCGGCTCCGGCCCCGACATCATCATGGGCTGGAACGACGACCCGTTCGTCTATCCGGACAAGCTCGTCGACATGACCGACCTGGTGGAGAACATGGGCCGCGCGCACGGCGGCTGGTACGACAACGCGCGGTCGTACTGTTACGATCAAGACGTCAAACGCTGGGTATCGCTTCCGATCGGGTGCACCGGCAACGCGCTGAACTATCGCAAGAGCTGGGTCAAGGAAGCCGGCTTCAACGAGTTTCCCAAAGACCTCGACGGGCTGCTGAAGCTCGCGCGCGCGCTGAAAAAGAACGGCCATCCGCCGGGCTTCTCGCTCGGTCACGCCGTCGGCGACGCGAACAGCTGGACGCATTGGATCCTGTGGGCGTTCGGCGGCAAACAGGCGAACCCCGACAACTCGATCGCGATCAACTCCTCCGAGACGGTCAACGCACTCGACTGGGCGCGCCAGTTCTCCGAGACGTTCATCGACGGCGTCGCCGGCTGGGACGACTCCGGCAACAACAAGGCTTTTGCCGGCGGCCGCATCGGCTTGACGATGAACGGGATCAGCATCTGGTACAACGGGAAGAAAGACACGCCCGAGATCTTCCCCGACTTCGCCAACGTGACGCCGCCGATGGGTCCCGTGAAGACGCACACGATCTCGAACAACTTCACTTCCGCGTTCATCTTCAAGTACAGCAAGTACCCGAACGCGGCGAAGGAATATCTGCGCTTCATGCTCGACAAGCCGCAGGCCGACCGCTGGGTCACCGAGATGAAGGGCTACGTCACGCC
Organism: Candidatus Elarobacter sp.; assembly: GCA_035939295.1. Lineage (GTDB taxonomy): Bacteria > Vulcanimicrobiota > Vulcanimicrobiia > Vulcanimicrobiales > Vulcanimicrobiaceae > Vulcanimicrobium. Next base: position 2,677 of record DASZGA010000393.1, read on the forward strand.
CGCGCTCAAGGCGTACGCCGAGCTGCCGATCTGGACGTCCGATCCGAACATCACGCCGTATCGGGACGCTCTGGCGAGCGCGAAGTACGACGGGTACAACGGCAAGCCAGGCAAGGCCGCGGCGCAAGCGCTCGACGAGTTCGTAATCGTCGACATGTTCGCGGACGTGTGCGTGAACAAGATGTCCGCCAGAGACGCCGCCAAGAAGGCTGAAGGTAAGCTGCAGACCATTTACAAGCGCGCGTGACCTCGCGCTCGCCGCTGCTCGCGCGGCTCGACTCGCCGC
>DASZGA010000394.1:0-15052 GCA_035939295.1 Candidatus Elarobacter sp.
TTACGGTCGAGGCAGGTGACTAACCTCCGCCGGCAGCCCCGGTAAACGCGGCGACGACAGCGGCCAATACCAGCATCGTAAGCATCAAGGATTCTCCTCTCGAGCCCCGCTTCGAGCGAGGTTGGTGTGCGTTACGGTCTCACCGGATCGGCGGACCGCCTCGAAAGGTTTGCCTGGGAAACCGCTGGTCCCCTAAGGTACTGCTGGCGGACGCCGCTCCCTACGAGCGGGCGCGCTTCCGTTCGATCTCGCCGCCGCCTTCGAGGGCTTCGACTCGGCGGCGCAGCTCCCGAACCGTCGCGGCCAGGGACTCGCCCTCGCCGAAGGCGAGGATGTGGGCGTCGACTTCCAGGAAGTCCGCGATCTTCAGCCCGACGGCGAAGGACGCGCTCTTCGAAGTCCCCGACTCCAGCTGCCGGATCGCGCTTTCTGTCACCCCGACGGTCCGCGCCAGGGTCCCGACGCTGATCCCGCGCTCCATCCGCAAGCGCTGCAGCCGCCGGCCGAACGTCTCAGGCATGTGGGGGCTTACGTGGCTCCATCGGTGAATCCCCGCGCCATGGCTATCGACGACCTGGATTTCCTATGGCGCGGGTGACCGGAGTCGGCGGGATCTTTTTCAAAGCGGCCGATCCCGACGCGCTGGCGACGTGGTACCGTCAACATCTCAAAGTCGCGTTTGCCGACGGCAACTTCGCGCTCCTGAAGTGGAGCGACGATCCCCGCGCCGAGGAGGGTTCCACGGTGTTCGCCCTGTTTGCGCGCGGGAGCGATTACTTCGGAACCGATCGGCCGTTCATGGTGAACTTTCGCGTGGACGACTTGGATGCCGTCCTGGCGGAGTTGCGCGCGGCGGGAGCGGCCGTTGACGACGCGGTCGATGACAGCGGACTGGGGCGCTTCGGCTGGGTGACCGATCCCGAAGGGAACCGCGTCGAGCTTTGGCAGCCGCCGCGGTGACGCACCCGGGGCCCACCGGAAAGATCGTTTCGCGTCAGCACCGGCAACGAAGCCGTTAGGCGATCTGCCATTCGAACGTCCAGACGTCGCGCGCCGCTCCTGTGCCGCGGCCGAAATAGCACATCCCGTCGTCGGCCAGCCAGAAGTTCGTTTTCGCCATCGCTCCGAGTTGGAACGCATACTCCGGATTCGCCGGGTGCTCGCGCCACGGCGCCCAGGAGACTTCGCCCTGGATCAGCGACGGCCAACCACCGAGCTTCGATCCAGGCGATGCGGAAAGATCCTCGGTGAACCGCTCGGCAAGATCCTCGTCCACATCGGGCGGCAGATCTTCGTAGTCCGGATAGTCGTTCTGCAGCAGCCGGTATCGCAGCGGAGACGGCTTGATCGGACCGTCGGCGCCGCTGAGCCAGCACACGCCGCCCGCTGCTTCCGGCGGTACTTCGATCGCACGAAGCCCTTCCAGCGACGAATACGCGCGCACGAGCCAACCATCGCCGTTTTGCGTGCTTCCCGACAGCTCGTCGCGACCGAAATACACCGACACCAGCGCAACGTCGCCCAGCGCAGGCGGCACGTACGGCGCCTCGCTCAGGTTGAGCTGCGCGACCGGCACCATCAGCTCGCCGCCGCTCTCCGGCCACTCTTCACCCGGCAACGCGACGCTGATGCGCCCGAACCACGACGCGAGCGGATCGCTCGACGCCGTGCGCCGGTCGGCGAGCTCGATCAAGCTCGCCGGACGCGTCAACCGCGCCTTCAGCTCTTCCAGCTTGCGCGAGCCGCGGCTCACAAGCGCTCGCGCAAGTACTCCATCAGCGCGTCTTGCGCGATGCGGTCCTGTTTCATCGTGTCGCGGTTGCGGACGGTGATCGTGTCGTCGCCGAGCGTCTCGTAGTCGACCATGATGCAGAACGGCGTGCCGATCTCGTCCTGCCGGCGGTAGAGCTGGCCGACGTTGCCTTCGTCGTACTGCGTGCGGAACTGCGGGCGCAGCCCCTGCTCGATGCTGCGCGCGCGCTCGACGAGATCCGGCTTGTTGCGCGCGAGCGGAAACACGCCGACCTGCACTGGCGCAATCTTCGGATGAAAGCGCAGCACGGTGCGCTCGGACTGCTTCTCGCCTTCGGTCACCGTCTCGCGGTCGTAGGCGTCGACCAGCATCGTCAGCGTCGTGCGGTCCATCCCGGCCGACGACTCGATCAGGATCGGCGTGTACTTCTGCTTCGTCGCCTCGTCGAAGAATTGCAAGTCCTTGCCGGAGTACTCGATGTGGCGGTCGAGGTCGTAGGTGCCGCGGTGCGCGATCGACTCCAGCTCCCCCCAGCCCCACGGGAACAAGTACTCCACGTCGATCCCGGCCTTCGCGTAGAACGGCCGTTCTTCGGGCGTGAGCTCGTAGAACCGCAATCGATCGGGCTTGACGCCGTAGTCGCTGTACCACTGTTTGCGCGCGTTCACCCAGCGCTCGAACCACTCCATGTCCTTGCCGTCCTGCGGCACGAAATACTCCAGCTCAGCCTGCTCGAACTCGCGCACGCGGTAGGTGAAGTTTCCCGGCGTGATCTCGTTGCGGAACGACTTACCGATCTGCGCGATCCCGAACGGCGGCTTCTTGCGCGCGCTCTGGTAGATGTTCTTGAAGTTGACGAAGATCCCCTGAGCCGTTTCGGGACGCAAGTACGCGACCGACGACGTATCTTCCATCGGACCGATCGTAGTCTTCATCATCAGGTTGAAGTTGCGCGGCTCGGTGAGCGTGCCGGTCATCCCGCAGTCGGGACACTTGTCGAGCGAGGGAATGTGATCGGCGCGAAAGCGGTGCTTGCAGTTGCGGCAGTCGACCAGCTTGTCGTGGAACGCAGCAAGGTGCCCCGACGCTTCCCACGTTCGCGGGTGCATGATGATCGAGCTGTCGAACGCGACGACGTCGTCGCGCAGCTGCACCATCTCGCGCCACCACGCGTCCTTCACGTTCTTCTTCAGCACCGCGCCGAGCGGGCCGTAGTCGAAGAAACCGCCGATCCCGCCGTAGATCTCGGAGGATTGGAAAATGAACCCGCGGCGCTTCGCGAGCGCGGTGATCTCCTCCATCGACACGCGGGGTTTCTGCTCTTCGATTGTACTCACGAGACGCCGAAGCTTCCGCGCGCGGCGTCCCGGGTCCTCACTTGCGCCGCCGGCGCGGCTTCTTGTGCTCGGCGGCGATCCCGGCGGTCGGCGGTCGGGCCGCGACCGCTCGCGCTGCCGGACCTCGTACCCGAATGAAGGCGCCGTTAATTCTGGTACGCCGCTGTGATGGCCACGCGCGAAAATCGGTATCGTGATCACCGAAGGAGGTTCGCGCAGGATGCAGGATGCGATCGCACGAGCCGGTGCCGTCGTCGCGCTCGCCGCGCTGCTGTCGGCGTGCGGCGGCGGCGGGAGCACGGGAGGCGGATCGGGTCCGCCGCCGACGCCGGTGCCGACCGGAACGCCGCAGCCCAGCGGCAAGATCCGCCACGTTGTGGTGATCTTTCAAGAGAACCGCACCGTCGACAATCTGTTCAACGGATTTCCGGGCGCCGACACGGTGCGCAGCGGGCTGAACTCCAGCGGGCAAACCGTTCCGCTGCAGCCGATCGACATGACCGCGCCGTACGACATCGACCACAGCCACCACGGGTTCACCACCGAGTACGCGAACGGCGCCATGAACGGCTTCGATCTGGTCGGCAGCTCTGCGTGCGGTGGGACGTGTCCGCCGAAGAACGTTCGCGCGTACGGCTACGTCCCGCAAAGCCAGGTGCAGCCGTACTGGACGATGGCGCAGCAATACACGTTCGCCGACCGCTTTTTCCAGACGAATCAAGGGCCTAGCTTCCCCGCGCATCAGTACATCGTCGGCGCGACCTCGCTCGCCTCGACGTCGAGCACGCTGCTCGCGGCGGAGAATCCCGACGTGCCGGGCGGCGGTACGACCGCCGGATGCGACGCGCCGGCCGGGACGACGGTCCGGCTGATCGATCCCGCGAGCGGCGACGAGTCGCAGAGCACGCCGCCGTGCTTGGAGCATCCGGTGCTGTTCGATCTGCTCGACCGGCACGGCGTGAGCTGGCGCTACTACCAGCCCAACGTCGGCGCGGGCTTGTGGTACGCGCCCGACGCGATCAACCACATCCGCTACGGTCCGGACTTTGCGAACGTCGTCACCCCGAGCACGACGATCTTCACCGACATTCAGCAAGGCCGACTCGCACAAGTCTCCTGGGTGATTCCGACCGCCGCGGCGTCCGATCACGCGCGGTCGACCGACGGGACCGGACCGGCGTGGGTCGCTTCGGTGGTGAACGCGATCGGGGCCAGCCCGTACTGGAACGACACGGCGATCTTCATCACGTGGGACGACTGGGGCGGCTGGTACGACCACGTCAAACCGCAGACGTTCAACGCCTACGAGGACGGCTTCCGCGTCCCGCTGATCGTCGTCTCGCCATACGCGCGACCGGGCTACGTCTCGCACGTGCAGCACGAGTTCGGCAGCATTCTCAAATTCACCGAGAACGCGTTCAATTTGGGCACGCTCGGCTACACCGATGCGCGGTCGGACGATCTGAGCGATTGCTTCAACTACAATCAGGTGCCGATCGGGTTCCGGCAGATTCAAGCCTCGCGGCGCGCGAGCGATTTCATGCGAATGCCGGCGGATACGCGCAGCCCGGATACGGACCAGCTCTAGCGCAAGCGATCAGCGAATCGTGCGCCACGGCTGCGGCGCGCGGGCGACGAAGCCGCGGTGGATCTCGTCGAGTGCGCGGCGGTGCGAGGCGAACTCCAGCAGCTCCGCCGCCTCGGCGAACGTCACCCAGCGGTGCTCGTCGTGCACGTCCGCTTCGAGCGCGATCTCGCCTTCGCCGGCGTGCGCGACGAAGAACGGCACGTGCACGATGCGGTCGCGCACCGGATCGTAGAACGCGTCCAGCTCGCCGGCGGTGAACAGCGTCACCAGCGAAAGCCCCGTTTCCTCAAACAGCTCGCGCCGCGCAGCATCGGTGCCGCGCTCGTCCTCTTCGACGCCGCCCATCACGAACGTCCACGCGCCCGCGAACGCGCCGCCGGCGCGCCGCAACAGCAGCACCCGCGCCTCCTCGCCCGCGCCGCGCAGCACGACGACCGCGACGGCGTCGGGCCGGCTTCCGTTCTTCAGCTTGCTTTCGCTCGCGGCTGCGTCTCGGCGCGGAGCTGGCCGCAGGCCGCGGCGATGTCGCGGCCCATCGGCGTGCGCACCGTCACCGCGACGCGCTGCTGTTCGAGGATCTTGGCGAACGCCCAGATCCGCTGCTCGTCGCTGCCGCGCAGCAGCGCGTCGGGCGTGCTGTTGTACGGGATCAGGTTGACGTGGTAGAGCGAGCCCTTCATGATGCGCGCGAGGTCGCGGGCGTGCTGGTCGGTGTCGTTCACGCCGGCGAGCATGACGTACTCGAAGAACACCTTGCGGTTCGTCTTGGCGATGTAGCGCGCCACCGCGGCCATCAGCTCGTCGGTGGAGAACTTGCGGTTCACCGGCATGATCGGCGAGCGCGTCGCGTCGTTCGGCGCGTGCAGCGAGATCGCGAGGTTCACCTGCGTCTGCTCGTCGGCGAAGCGATCGATCTTGTCGACCAGCCCGACGGTGGAGATCGTGATGTGGCGGTGTCCCAGACCGAAGCCGCTCGGATCGTTCAGCAGCGCCACGGCGCCCATCACGTTGTCCATGTTGGCGAACGGTTCGCCCATACCCATGAAAACCACGTTGGTGATCTTGCGGCCGTCGCGCGCGAGCTGCTTCGCGAAGTAGCGCGCTTGGTCGAAGATCTCGGTCGCGCTCAGGTTGCGCGTGAAACCGGCCTGGCCGGTCGAGCAGAACGTGCACGCGTACGCGCAGCCGGCTTGCGAGGAGATGCAGACGGTGTTACGGCCGCCGTGATGCTCCATCAGTACCGCTTCGACCTCGTTGCCGTCGTGCAGCTTGAAAAGGCCCTTCGTCGTCTGTTTGTCGTTCGAGTGCTGCACGACGACCGGCTCGACCGAGTCGAGCGCGAACCCCTCGGCGGCGAGCGCCGCGCGCAGCTCTTTCGGCAGCGTCGTGATCGCGTCGAGATCGGCGACCAGCTCCTTCGTCGCGGCGCGGTAGAGCTGCTCGACGCGGTAGGCTTTCAGCCCGTGCGACGAAGCGAGCGCCGCGCCGTCTTCGTAGCCGGCACGGCGCGCTTTCTCGTCGATCCAGAGCTCCCGAGCGGTGCGCATGACGGGCTATTCTACCACGCCGCGCACCGCGGGGGGACTACGGAAGCAGGACCTTGTCGAGCGTCGTGATGCAGCCGTTGTCGGCGCGCAGGTCGCTCTGCACGACGTGGGCGCCGCCGACGGTCGTTCGCTCGCCGTCGACGCCGAAGACGATCTCGCGGCCGCCGGCGCTCGGGATCGAGCCGCTGGTCACCCAGCTGTCGCCGTCGTGCATCACGACGAGGTTGTTGGTCATCGAGGCGGTGATCATCGCCTTGAGCCGCTCGGGGCTCGCCAGCAGAGCGGACCGCTCCGCGTCGGGCATTTTGGCGAAGGCCTGGTCGGTGGGCGCGTAGACGGTGATCGGGCCGGCGGCGCGGAGCGCGTCGTCGAGCCCGGCGGTGTGGACGGCCGCGACGAACGTGGTCAAATTTTTCTGCTGGGAAGCGAGATCGAGGACCGTCGCGGCGCGGGGCTGGGCCAGCGCGGGGGCGGTCAGGGAGAGGGCAAGCGCGCAGCCGACGAGCGTTCGGCATGCCGCAGCACGGGTCAGGCGCATGGAACCTTCCTCCGGGACAGAGACGGTGCTGACGATCGATCGTTACGCCGAGTCTACTATTTCCGTAAGAGATTGTTCCAAAGGAAAGATTAAATTTCTAGTTTTTGGCGTGAAGGCGGCATTTTCTACTCGAAAAGCGAGGATTGCTCGGGGGTTTTCGGGCCGGCGTGAACCGGCTCGTCGAGGCGCGCGCGGACCTGCTTGAGGTCGTTGTAGACCAGCTTCTTCACCTCGGTCATCGCACCGCCGGTCTGGCGCAGGATGTAGGCCGGGTGGAACGTCGCGATGATGGGGATCCCGAGCGGTCCTTCGAACCACTGCCCGCGCTGCTTGGTGATCGAGAACTTCTCGCCCATGAACGACTTCGCGGCCGGCGCACCGAGCGCGAGGATCACGCGCGGCCGGATGATCTCGATCTGCTCGTCGAGGTACGGCCGGCAGTTGCGCATCTCGTCCGGTGTCGGCGCGCGGTTCGCGAGCCGCGTTCCGGTGTCGAGTGTCGGGCGGCACTTGACCGTGTTGCAGATGTAAACGTCTTCGCGCGGCAGCCCGATCGCGAGCAGCATCTTGTCGAGCAGCTCGCCGGCGCGCCCGACGAACGGCCGCCCGAGCTTGTCCTCGGTCTCGCCGGGTCCTTCGCCGACGACCATCAGCGACGCGACCGGATCGCCTTCGCCGTAGACGCTGTTGGTGCGCGTCGCGCCGATCCCGCACTTGCGGCACAGCGCGACGATCGCCGACGAGCGGTCGAGCGCGGTCTGGTGCAGCGTGCGCTCTTGCAGGCTCACGGGCGCGGCGTTCCGGGCGAGGGCTCGAGCAGCACCGCCTCGCCGAATGCGACCACGCGCGTCGCGCCGTCGGGCGCCTCCGAAGCTTGGAACTGCAAGCCGAGGACGCCGTTCGCGCCCATCCCTTCGGCCTTGCGCAGCAACGCCTCGAGCGAGTCGGAGCGCGCGCGTTCCGCGTCGGTGAGGTACTCGACCGGCGCGAGGCCGATCAGCGCGCCGATGCTGCGAAAGGTTTGCTTGAGAACGTTGCGCGGCCGGCTCGCCTGACCGTACGCGTAGCCGAACGATCGCACCACGCGATAACCTTCGACGCGCTCGAACGTGGTGACGGCCTCCGGCGCGAGCGCCATCTTAGCGCAGCAACCGCCGGCCGAGCACGACCGCGCCGGCGACGACGCCGGCGTAGAGCGCGTAGCGCCCGATCAGCGCACCGGCCAAACCGTAATACCACGCGCGACCATGATGCTTGATCCAGTACTTGCGGCGCGAAGCCTGTTTTCGCTTCTCGACGTTGTACTGGCCGCGCGCGCTCCCCATCCCTTCGTGCACCGCCTCGCTCGCCGGGACGAACCACGTCTCCCAGCCTGCGTCCGCGGCGCGCTTCGCGTAGTCGACCTCTTCATGGTACAGAAAAAACCGTTCGTCGAAGAACCCGATCTCGTCCATCATCGCGCGCCGCATCGCGAGCGCCGCGCCGATCGCAAGGTCCACCTTGCGCGGTTCGTCGTAGGCGAAATCGCGCAGCGCCGCGCCGTTCGCGAAGCGCCGGAACACCGGCCACTCGCCCCACGCCGACGAGCGCAGAAACGCGCCGGCCCAGGTGTCGAACTCGCCGACCGACTGCTGCACGCTCCCGTCGTAGTTGTAGATCCGCGAGCCGGCGATCCCCGCGCGCGGATGCGCGTCCATGAACGCGACGATCTCGCGCAGCGCGCCGTCTTTCAGCTCCGCGTCGGGGTTCAGCAGAAACACGTACTCAGACGAGGTCGCCGCGAACGCGCGGTTGCAGGCCGCCGCGAAGCCGAGGTTCGCGCCGTTCTCGACGATCCGCACCCGCCCGCCGTAGCGCTCGGTGATGAACTCGCGCGAGCCGTCGGTCGAGCCGTTGTCGGAGACGACGACGTTCGCGAAACCCGGATCTTCGTTCACCTCGCGCAGCGCGAACACCGAGTCGAGCGCGGTGGCGATCTTCTCCTTGTCGTTCCAGCACACCACGATGACGTCCACCCGAGAGTCAGTCATGCTATCGGCACTGGGATCCGGCAGCATCGCGCCGGCTGCGCCAGGCGCGCGGCAGCGCGCTTGGTCCATGTCGTTTTCGCGCAGCGGAAACGACCACTAGGCGGCGCTGTTTCCGGGTGGCGGGGGCGAGAACTTGTTGCGGTTCTGCAGGTACGGCCAGATGAAGCCGTCGAGGTCACCCTCGAGGACCGCTTGCGCGCTGCCGGTTTCGACGTTCGTGCGAACGTCCTTCACCAGCTGGTACGGGTGCAGCACGTAGTTGCGGATCTGCGATCCCCACTCGTTCGCCATCCGGTCGCCGCGCAGCTCGTTCAGCTTCGCCTCTTGTTCCTCGCGCGCGCGCTGCACCAGCTTCGCGCGCAGGATGTTCATCGCGACGTCCCGGTTCTGCATCTGCGAACGCTCTTGCTGCGAAGCGACGATGACGCCGCTCGGCAGGTGGTAGATCCGCACCGCCGACTCCGTCTTGTTGACGTATTGCCCGCCGGCGCCGCTCGCCTTGAACGTCTCGACCTTGAGGTCTTCCGGTTTGATCTCGACGTCCGAAACGTCGCCGTCTTCCGTTTCCGGAACGACGTCGACTTCGGCGAACGACGTCTGCCGGCGGCCCTGGTTGTCGAACGGCGAGATGCGCACCAAACGGTGCACGCCGCGCTCGGACTCCAGCATCCCGTACGCGTTCTTGCCGCGGATGATGAACGTGATCGAGCGCAGCCCGGCTTCGTCGCCCGGCGCTTCCTCGACGACGTGCGTCTCGTAGCCGTGGTTCTCGGCCCAGCGCAAGTACATGCGGCCGAGCATCTGCGTCCAGTCCGCCGCGTCGGTTCCGCCGGCGCCGGCGCGTATCGTCACGATCGCGCCGTGCGAGTCGTACGGGCGGTCGAAGTTCGCCGCCATCTCGAGCGCGTCGAGCGCCTTGGTCGCGCGCTCGAGCGCCGCGTCGGATTCGGCCTGCGCGCCTTCTTCGTCGCCGAGGACGTCCAGGATCTCCGCCGCGTCGTCGAGCGCGGCTTGCACCGCGTCGACCGCGTCGAGATCGGAGCGCAGGTCGGCGATCCGCTTCATGACGCCGCGCGCCTTCTCGGGATCGCTCCAGAAATCGTCGGCGCGCGAGCGCGCCTCGAGCTCGGCTACGCTGCGCCGTTTCGAGGCGTCGTCAAAGACGCACCTTGAGCGCGCTCAGGCGCTCGCGGGCGCGGTCGATGGCGGCGGTTTGGGCGTCGGACACGGCCTTGCGGGTTCTCCGGGAACAGGGATCGCCCTACCGGCGACCGCCCGCCCGCAACCGGGGTTTTCGCGCCGCGCTCGGAACACGGCGGCGTGCCGATTCTGCTGCGCCCCGACGCCGTCTTCGACGGCGAGCGGCGTCACCGCTGGAACGTTCTGATCGACGGCGACCGCATCGTCGCGGCCGGGACGAACGTCGCCGCGCCGGACGGCGCGCGGACGATCGAGCTCGCCGGCGCGACGCTGCTGCCGGGGCTGATCGATCTGCACACGCACTTGCTCCTGCACCCGTACGACGAGCGCGCGTGGGCCGATCAGGTGCTGCGCGATCCGGAGTCGTTCCGCGTCGCGCGCGCCGTCGGCGCCGCTGGGCGCACGCTCCGGGCCGGGTTCACCACCGTGCGCGACCTCGGCACCGAAGGCGCCGGCGAAGCCGACGTGGGCTTGCGCCGCGCGGTCGAGGAGAACGTCATCGCCGGTCCGCGGATCGTCTGCGTGACGCGCGCGATCGTCGCGCGCGGGAGCTACGGGCCGACCGGCTTTCATTCGGGCTGCTGCGTCCCGCAAGGCGCCGAGGAGGCCGACGGGCCGGAATCGATCCTGCGCGTTACCCGCTCGCAGATCGCGCGCGGCGCCGACTGGATCAAGGTCTATGCCGACTACCGCTTCGGCCCGGCCGGCGACGCGCGGCCGGCCTTCGCCGAGGAAGAGCTGGCGCTGATCGTCCGCGTCGCGGCGGACGCCGGCGTCCCGGTCGCGGCGCACGCGACGACCGCCGAAGGGATGCGCCGCGCGGCCCGCGCCGGGGTCCGCACGATCGAGCACGGCAACGAAGGGACGCCGGCGGTCTTCGCGCTGCTGGCGGAGCGCGGCGTCGCCTACGTCCCGACGCTCGCGGCGTACGAGGCGCTGGAGCGCCTGCGCAACCTGGGCCCCGACCACCCGACGGTCGTCTCGAAGCGGAACGCGTTCGAGGCGGCGCGCGCGAGCGGGGTGACGATCGCGAACGGAAGCGACGTCGGCGTTTTCCCGCACGGCACGAATGCGCGCGAGCTGGAACTGCTCGTGGAGCACGGCCTCGCGCCCGCCGAAGCGCTGCGCGCCGCGACGGCGACGGCGGCGTCGGTCCTCGGCCGCGACGACCTCGGCCGGATCCGTGCCGGCGCCCGCGCCGACCTCGTCGCCGTTGCGGGCGATCCGGCCGAAACCATCAGCGCGCTGCGATCGGTGTCTGTCGTCGTGAAGAACGGCACGGTCGAGTACGCCGCCGATGCCGATCACTTTCATACCACAACCTTACCGTAGGTGGCCGGAATCCGCCGCCGGTGACGAAAGAGAGCGTCGTGGTACCGAAGGCGGACCGTCGTGAGACGAACGCAGCTTCGAAGCGCGCTCGCATCGCCGTTGCGGTGCTCGCGCTCGCGGCCGGCTTCGTCACGTCCGGCCTCGTCGCTACGCCCGCGCCCGCCCCGTCGCCGAAGCGCGTCCAGGTCGTCGCCCACGACGAGCCGGTCCGCGACGTGTTGCTGCGGATCGGCGAACAGGCGCACCTGAACGTCTCGGTCGCCTCCGACGTGACCGGCAACGTGAACATCTCGCTCCACGACGTCACCGCCGACGAGGCGGTCCACGCGGTCTGCATGCAGCTCCGGCTGCGCTGCTTTCGCGACGGCCGAACCGTCAACGTCTCGCTCGAGTCGACGGTGGTCGTACCGCTCGCGATCGTCCCCGCCGCGCGCGCCGCGCAGGTGCTGCGCGCCACCTACCCGCGCATCGCGGTCCGGACCGACGCCGCGGCGAACGCGCTGGTCCTGTCCGGCTCGAGCGCCGACGTCGCGGCGGCGCGCACCGTGCTCACCGGGCTCGACGTGCGCGACGCGTCGAAACCGACCAGCGAAGCCCTCACGCTGCGCACGCCGACCGCCACGATGGTCGCGGAACGCCTGCGCTCGCTCTACCCGAGCGCGAAGTTCAACGTCGTCTCGCGCACGACGATCTTGGTCAGCGCGACGCCGCTCGACATGACGCAGATCAAAGGGCTGGTCGCCGGGATCGACGCGCCGACGCCGACGCCCTCCGCGATCCCCGTGTCGACCGACGCCGTCAAGGTGCTGCAGCGCCGTCCGCAAGACATCGCGCGCGCCGTCAGCGCGCAAGTCCCGCACGTCCACGCCGCGGTTTCCGGCTCGGCGGTCTCGCTGAGCGGCTCGCCCGAAGACGTCGCGCGCGCGAAGACGCTGATCGCGCAACTCGACGTCCCTTCGTACGGCGCGCGCTACGTGCAGATCTACCGGCTCAAGAACGTCGACGCGAAGTCGGTCGCGGCGCTGATCCAGCGCTCGTTCCCGGACGTCTCGGTCACCGTCGACGCAGGGCTGAACGCGCTCTCGGTCGTCGGAACCGCCGCCGACCACCAGCGCATCACCGACGGGATCGCGCGGCTCGACGGCACCGGCGGCGGCACGGCGAGCACCGGCGAACCCGGAAACCCGATCGTCGGCGGCGGCGCGCCGACGACGCACGAAGTCATCCAGCTCCAGTCGATCGTCCCGAGCCAAGGCTACGGCACCTCAACCTCACCGCAAGACATCGCCTCGGCGGTGCAGCAAGCACTCGGCGTCGCGAACCCCGACCTGCGCGTCGTCGTCCCGAACGGTACCACGCAGCTCATCATCACCGGCAGCGCGCAAAGCGTCCGCGCCGCAAAGGAGCTGATCGCCGAGCTGGACATCGTCCCGCAATCGGTCGTCCTCGACACCGAGATCCTCGAGCTCGACGAGAGCAGCGTCCGCAATTTGGGGTTGCAGCTCGGTACGGCGTCGATCAGCAGCACGTTCAGCGAGACCGTGCCGACCCCGAACCCGACGACCGGGCAGCCCGGAAAGCTGATCGCGCTGCAGCCGCTCACGCGCACCGGCATCTCGTTCCAAGCCGTGCTGAACCTGGCGATCTCGAACGGAAAGGCGCGCGTGCTCGCCGACCCGCGGATCACGACGATGTCCGGGCGCACCGCGACCATCCGTGCCGGCGACTCGATCAGCATCCTCACGACCGTCGGCGGCGGGACGGGAACGGTTGCGACGACGCAGCTGCAAACGTTCCAAACCGGCGTCACGCTCGACATCACGCCGATCATCACCAACAACGGCGAGCTCAGCGTCGCGCTTCACCCCGTCGTGAACTCGCTCAGCGGGCTGGTGAACGGCGTGCCGCAGATCTCGACGCGCGACACGCAAACGTCGGTTCACCTGCACGACAACGAGACGCTGGTGATCGGCGGGCTGATCCAAGAGAGCTCGCAGTTCAACGAGACCAAGATCCCCATCCTCGGCGATCTCCCGCTCGTCGGCCGCGCGTTTCGCAACCAGAACAAAACCTCGTCGCGCAACGAGCTGATCATCGTCGTCACGCCGCACATCCTCGGCCCGAATCAAACGACGACGGTGCCGAGCGCGGCGGGGCCGCCCGGGATGGCCGTCCCGACGCCGCGCCCCCTGCCGACGCTTCCGCCGAACGCGAAGTTCCCGTCCCCGCCGCCCGCGCCGGCGCGCACGCCGGTGCCGGTCGCGACGCCGACCGCAGGCGCGTCGAAGGGCGAGTCCGCCGCGACCGGCTCGCCCTCGCCCGGCGCTTCACCGAATGCGACGCCGAGCGCGTTCGCGCAGGCGAACACGTTCGTCTTCGGCTCGCCGCCGCCGAGCAACTACGCCGGCCCGAACGAGGCGCCGCAAATCTTCTACGCGATGGTCCAGCCGACGGTCCTGACGCCGAACACCAACATCCGCGTCAACGTCATCACGACGACGAACGTGCAGAAAGTGTCGATCGGAACGTCGTCCAACAAGACGACGCTCTCGCCGGTCAGCCCGGGGACGTGGCAAGGCGTCTTGTCGGCACGCTCGCTCAACCTTCCGCCGACCTCGACGACGGTGCCGCTTACGCTGACCGCGTCACGCAACGACGGTCAGAGCGCGAGCATCCAAATTCCGGTCTCGCTGATGCGCGAGGAGCAGGTCCTCTAGAGCTGCGCGCGGCTCACACTGCCGCGCCGTGGCACTTCTTGTACTTCTTCCCGCTGCCGCACGGGCAGAGCTCGTTGCGCCCGACCTTGTCGGCCGCGGTCTGCTTCGGCTTCGCCGGCTCGCCGTCGCCGCGGTTGGTGTGCAGCTGCGTCGCTTCGTACTTGGGCGCAGGGCCGAGCAGCTTCTCCGCCGTCGCCGGATCCATCCGCGGCGCGCCGACCGGTTCCGGAACCGGCTGCGGCGCGAGCGAACCGCTCGGGAGCGGCTCGAACTGGGGCAGCGAAGCGCCGTTCGTTCCGGCGCCCGGGAACGCGTGCTGCTGCTCCTCCGGCGGCGGCTCGAGCTGGATCTGGATCGTGAAGACGGCCTTGATCGCTTCGTCGGCGATGTTGTTCTTGAGATCCTCGAAGATCTCGTACGCTTCTTTTTCGTACTCGACGCGCGGGTCTTTCTGGCCGTAGCCGCGCAAGCCGATCCCGCTCTTGAGCGCGTCCATGATGTACAAGTGATCGACCCAGAGCCGGTCGATGATCGGCAGCATGATGTACTGCGACTCGACCATCCGCATGATCTCGGGGGTGACCTCCGCTTCTTTCTCTTCGTACGCGGCGATCGCGTGGTTGAAGAGCAGCTCCTTCATCCCGTCGCGGTCCAGCTTCTCGAGATCGGCCAGGCTCACGTCGTCCTTGATCGGGAACAGCTGCTCGACCTCGTCGAGGATCGTCTGCAGCTTCCATTCCGAAGGGTGCTCTTCTTCGGGCGCGCCGGCGTCGACGGCGTAGCCCGTCTTGCGGCGCAGCGCCTCGACGAAGAAGTCACGCAGCGACTGGCCTTCGAGCACCCGGCGGCGTTCGCCGTAGATGATCTCACGCTGCTTGTTCATGACGTCGTCGTACTCGAGAACCTGCTTGCGGATCTCGTAGTTGTGGTTCTCGACCTTCGACTGCGCGTTCTCGATCGAGCGCGAGAGGATCCCGGCTTCGATCGGCGTCTCGTCGGTGAACTTGACG
>DASZGA010000395.1:0-2072 GCA_035939295.1 Candidatus Elarobacter sp.
CCGATCCCCAGCGCGTTCAGCAGCTTGCGCGTGACGCGCGAGTCCTCGGCGACGATCAGCGGCGCGTCGCGCAGGACGTCGAGCGCGCGCAGCGTGACGTCGCGAAGGTTGCCGAGCGGCGTCGGTACGAAGACGAGCCCCATGTCGTCCGCTTCGCCGTCCTCAGGCGCCTCCCGCCGGATCGAGCTGCGCGGCCACATCCTGGACTCCGGGATCTTCAACCGCGTCCTCGGCATCCTGACCGACCACGAGCGCGCGCAGTACGTGATCGAAGAGTTCGACTCCGGCCGCACCAAAAAGGATCCCTCACTGGCGCGGCTGCTGATCGAAGCGGACGACCCGGCGTATCTGGAAGAGCTGATCGACAAGCTGCGCGACGCCGGCGCCGAGGTCGTCGACGAAGGCGACGTCACCACGGAGCCGGCGCCGGCGGACGGCGTCCTCCCCGACCAGTTCTACGCGACCACCAACTACGAAACCGAAGTGCGCGAGCGCGGGATGTGGATGCCGGTCGCCAACCCGGAGATGGACTGCGCGATCGTGATCGACGACGGCGGCGCGATCACCGTCGCGCCGCCCGACGTGAAGAAAGGCGAAGCCGTCGTCGTCGGCCACCAGGGCGTGAAGGTCTCGATCCCGCAGCGCGAGCGGCGCAAAGCGGTCTTCGAGTTCATGGCGAGCGCCGTCTCGAGCGAGAAGCCGCGCCATGCTTTGCTCGGCGAGCTCGCGCGCGAGCTGCTGAAAGTGCGCGCCACCGGCAAACGGATTCTGCTGGTCGGCGGTCCCGCGATCATCCACACCGGCGCAGGCCCGTATCTCGCCGACTTGGTGCGCGACGGCTACGTCACCGCGATCTTCGCGGGCAACGCGCTCGCGGTGCACGACATCGAGTCGCAGTTCTTCGGCACCTCGCTCGGCGTGAACTTGGAAGACGCGTTTCCCGCCGAAGAAGGCCACGTCCACCACTTGCGCACGGTGAACCGGCTGCGCGCCGCGGGCGGTATTCGGCCTGCGATCGAATCCGGAATGCTGCGCGCCGGCGTGATGTACGAAGCGTACGTGAAGAACATCCCGGTCGTGCTGTGCGGCTCGATCCGCGACGACGGACCGATCCCCGACGTGATCACCGACGTCGTCGAGTGCCAGCGCGCGATGCGCCACTACGTTCCCGAGATCGGGATGGCGCTGATGGTCTGCACGCTGCTGCACTCGGTCGCCGTCGGTAACTTGCTCCCGGCGACGTGCAAGACGGTCTGTGTCGACATCAACCCGGCGTCGGTCACGAAGCTCACCGACCGCGGCTCGCACCAAACGCTCGGGATCGTGATGGATGCGTCGTCGTTCCTGCGCGAGCTCTCGCTCGCGATCGCCGCGGCCGAAGCCGAGTCGCGGGGCGCCGCCGCAGGGTAAGTGAGGCAACGATGGAGATCGAACGGCTCGAACCCGGTCACCGCGTCGAGATGTACATCTCGCCGAGCTGCCCGTACTGTCGCCGAGCGCGCGAGCACTTCGACGCGCGCGGCTACCCGTACGAGCTTCACGACGCGCAGCACGACGCGGCGCTGCGCAAGCAGATGCTCGCGCTCACCGGCGGCGATCCGACCGTTCCGGCGATCGTCGTCGACGGCGCCTACGTCCAGTCCGGTTGGGGTTCCCCGCCGCGAGGTTGAACGGTTCCGTAGTACGTGCCGGTCGGCACGCAAAGAGCGATCCGTCCACGTTTTCCGCCCGACGCGCTCGCTCGGGCGGCCTCCGCGCGTTGAAGAACGAAGCGAGCCCGGGCGGCCGTCGCATCGATAGAAGGGCAGGTTCCGGATCAAGATCGTGAAGCCGAGTACGTCGTCGTCGACGACGGCGATTGCGAGAAAGGGGACGAGCGCGCTCGGGATCCCCGACCCGCTGTCCCACGGGGGGCGCGGCCTTCTCGCCACCCCGGCCGGCGCGGTCGCCTGCGAGCTGGAGCCCGTGGGGCTCGACAGCAAAGGCGCGCGCTACGAGCTTCGCATCACCAACGGCACCGCCGGCGTGCTCGCCGCGACGGTCAGCGCGATCCGGGTCGACGAGGGCCGTCC
>DASZGA010000396.1:0-15232 GCA_035939295.1 Candidatus Elarobacter sp.
AGCTGTGCGGGCAAGCTGTTCGGTTCGGCGACGATCGGGCTCAACCCCGATGCGGGCTCATTAGATTCCGGCGTACCACTCGTAGCCCTGATCTTCCCAATAACCACCGGAGCCGCCGCCGAGCGGCTTCAGATCGGAGACCAGGATGATGCGCGCGACCCACTTCGCGCTCTTGTAGCCGAGCTGGGTCGGGACTTTTAGGCGTATGGGGGCGCCGTGGTCGGGATCGAGCGGCTTGTCGTTGAGGTCGAGCGCAAGGATGGTCTGCGGGTGCGCAGCTTGGTGCAAGTCGAGCGATTCATAGTACGGCTGACCCGACGGGTCGACGTCGAGGCATTGGAAGACGCAGTAACGCGCGTTGAGTTTCGGTTTCACCATCGCGACGACAGTCGCGAGCGGCACCCCGTTCCACTTCCCGATCGCGCTCCAGCCCTCGACGCAGTCGTGGCGTGTAATCTGGCTACGTGTTCCCGCGGCGCGGAGCTCCGCGATCGAAAACTGGTGCGGGCGCTCCACCAATCCTCCGACTTCGAGTCGGAAATCTCGGAAACCGTCACGCATAAGCCTGTCGTACATCGAGACCCGCGGCGGATCGAAACCGTTCACGCGGAACTGCACGTCGATATCGCGTTCAGAGTATTCGCGCGCCATTCCGTGCGTGTCGAACACCGCACGGTTCAGATTCTCCGCCGAGTACAGGACGTGGTGGAACGGCCCTTCGGTCAGCGACTGCTTTACCTGACCGCAGCCGGCGAGGCCGAGCGCCGACAACGACGAGGCGATGAACAGCCGGCGCTTCACGGTCCCACCCCGTCGTGCTCGCCGAGGACGAACCAGCCGGTGATCATCGAGCGCATGTTGTTCCAGAACCCCGTCGTCAGCACGAGAATCAAGTGCGTCGCGAAGTAGCCGAGCAGCAGTACCATCAGCACGAAGTGCCAGAGCCGCGCGAACTGCCGGCCGCCGAAGAGCGTGGTCAGCCACGGCACCGCCGCGTCGACCGCGGGCGAGAGCGTCAGCCCCGTCAGGATGAGCAGCGGGAAGAACACGAACACGACCACGTTGTACGTGAGCTTCTGCAGCGGGTTGTACGTGCCGTGCGCCGGCGGCTCTTTGCGCAACCGCAGATAATAGAGCTGCATCGGCCAGACCTTGCGGAAATCTTCCGGCCGCATTATCAGCTCGCGCAGTTTGCCGCTCGCCGCGGCGGAGATCAAGTACGCCGCCCACGCGACGAAGAGCGCCCACGCGAAGAACAGATGCCAGCGGCGGCCGTCGGCGAGATCTTGCGGTCCGGGAAGCGTGAGCCAGGCCGGAAACGCGCGCGACGCTTCGGCGCCCATCCCGTCGTCGGTGTAGCCGAGCAGATGCGTCGTCGGCACGCGATGGCCGAAGACGATCGCGTACCCGACCGGTCCGTTCGCCGTGTTCTGCGCGTCGAACGCGAGGACGCGCTTCGCCGGGTTGCTCTTGTCGGAGGCGTCGAGATACGGCGCGGCGTTGAAGATCTGCAGTCCGCTCATCACCAGAACGAGGATCGCGAGCGTCCACGTCCAGTGCGCGGTGCGCGCGACGACGCCGTGCCGGTAGACGCGCCGTCCGTCAACCCGCGCCGTCGCTTCGCGCGGGAGCGCGCCGGCGTGGGCCTCGGCGCTCACGTCTGCTCGGCGACCAGCGCGCGCACGGTGCGCTCGAGCTGCGTGTCGTAGCCTTCGCCGACGTACGTTGCGCGCAGCTTTCCGCGCCGGTCGAACACGAGCTGCGTCGGCCACGCGTTCACGCCGTACGCGTTCCACACCGCGAAGTTGTCGTCGAAGACGACCGGCCAGGTGATGTCCTGATCGCGCAGCGCCTGCACGACGTTGCGGTGCACGCGTTCCTCGGGAAGCTCCGGCGCGTGCACGCCGACGATCGCCAGATCGGCCGGCTTGTACGCGTCGCGCAGCTTGCGCAGCTCCGGCGTCACGTGCTTGCAGTTGATACAGCTGAAGGTGAAGACGTCGACGACGGTCACGCGTCCGGCGGTCTTCGGCGGGCCGGCGGCGTTCGCCCACGGCATCGCGCCGAGCACCGGCGAGAGCGTCGTTGCGGCGGCGAGGAAAAGAGCTGCGATCACGAGGGGTCCTCCGGCGGAACGATGACGGCGCGGCCGTCGACACGCAACCGCCCGGCTTCAACGAGCTTGGCGAGCTCCGCGCTCACGGTCTCGCGCGTGCTGCCGACCAGCGAAGCGACGTCGGCGTGGGTGAGCCGCAAGTCGACGCGCGTCCCGCCCGCGACGGGCGCGCCGTGCTCCGCGGCGAGCTTGCGGTACAGGTGGACGATCCGGTCGCCGACGCGCGCGTAGGCGAGGTCTTCCATCGTCTCGCGCGCGTCGCCGAGCTGACCGCTCAGCACCTTCGCGACGTTCAGCGCAAGCTGCGGGTCGCGCGCGAGCAGCGCGAAGAGATCGTCGGCCAGGACGGTGCAGAGCAGCGCGTCCTCCACAACGACCGCCACCGTCGTGCGCGGGCGGTTGTCGAAGAGCGTCTCTTCACCGAAGAAGTCGCCGGCGCCGAGCAGCGCGACGGTGACGTCCTTGCCGTCACGCGTCTCGCGCGCGATCCGCACCGCGCCGCGCTTCACCATGTAGATGATCCGCGTCGTGTCGCCCTGGTCGAACACGCGCGTCCCGCGCGGCATCTCGCACATCGTGAAGAGATGCTCGCTCGAGACGACGCCGGCTTCGGCGGCCTCGCCGAAGAGCCGGTTCTGGCGGAGATACCAGACCTTGTTCGCGTCGTCGGCCCCGCTGGGAGGCGGCGATGGCGGGCGCATCGAGGCGAATTGTTCTAAGGCCGTCCCGAGTCCGTCCATGCCGCGATGCTACCACGCCCGCCGCATCCGCGGCGTAAGCGGCCTTACTTCCCGGGCGGGGCCACCACGACGCGGACCAGGTCCTTCGGGCGCACCCACTTGGCCATCGCCGCGCGGACCCGCTCCGGCGTGGCGGCTAGCTGCGCCTGCGCCTCCAGCCGGTCCTCGTCGAGCGGGCGACCGGTCGAGGCGTAGTCCAAGAGCTGCCCGGCGAGCCCGTCGTACGACTCTTTCCGGACGGGAAGCTCGCCGACGACCAGCGCCTTCGCGCGGGTCAGCCGGTCGTTCGGGAGCGGCTTTTTCTGCAGCGAGCTGAGGTCGTCGACGACGAGCCGCGCCGCGCGCGCGACGTTCTGCGGATCGGCGCCGTAGCCGACGGTGAACGTGGTGCGGTTCCGACCGCCGCCGAAGTTCGAGCTGACGCTGTACGCATAGCCGTGCAGCTCGCGCAAGTCGTGGAAGAGCAGCGAAGCGTAGAAGCCGCCGCTCAACACGGTGTTCGCGAGGTGCAGCACCGCATAATCCGGATCGTTGTACGAGATCGGGATCGTCTCGCCGAGCGTGACCTGCGACTGAATCCGCCCGGTCGCCGGGATCGTGGCCTGCGAGGCCCTGTTCGGCGGAACCGGCGGCGAGAACACGTTCGGCGTCGGGCCTTGCGCCTTCCAGCTTCCGAACGACTTCTCGATCGCGGCGCGCGCGTGCTCCGGCGTGATGTCGCCGACGACCACGATCGTCGCGAGATCGGGCCGGTACGCCGAGGCGTAGAACGACTTCACGTCGTCGAGCGTGACCGCGCCGGCGGTCTGCGGCGTCGCGAAACGGCGCGCCGGATCGCCGGGCGGATAGATCGCATCGGCGAACGCGCGGCCGGCTTTGAAATCGGGGCTCTTCACCGTTCCGGTCAGCGAGCCGACCGTCTGCTGTTTGACGATGTCGAACGCCGGCTGCGGAAACGCCGGGTGGAGCTGATCGTCGGCGAGCAGCTCCACGCCGCGGTCGAAGTCTTTCGAGAGCACGTCCAGGCTGAAGCTGCGTCCCGCGCTGACGGTCGCGGCGATCTTGTCGAGCTCCGTTTGATAGGCGATGCGGTCGTAGGTTTGCGTGCCGTACGAGAACAGGCCGTCGACGATCCCGTCGATCCCGTCCTTTCCGGGCGGATCCTGAATCCCGGGGTTGCCGAGAATCTCGCCGCGCACGACCGCCGTCGGCGAGATCGTCGAGGGAACGACGATCAGCTTCAGGCCGTTCGGCAGCGTCTGAGAAACCGGCTGCACCGTCTGCTCGGGGACGCGCAGCTCGGCGAGGACGCGCTTCGCGAACGCCGGCAAACCGGTGTGCTCGGTCGGGATCACCGTGTTGTCCTCGCCGGCGCGCCCGCCGAACGCCGAGCCCGCGGCTTCCTTCGGCGTCGAGATCGCGACCGTCGCGGTGTTCTGATCGTAGTACGTGCGCAGCACGCGGTTGACGTCGTCGAGCGTCACGGCCTGCAGGCCGGCCAGATCGTCATCGGGGGTGCGGTGCTCGTTGGCGAGCGCGTCGCTCCACGACGACGCGAGCCCGGAGACCGAGTTGCGCGCGAACTGCGCCTGCGCGACCTCGCGTTGCTTCGCGACCTCGACGAGATCGGCGGGCAAGCCGGTCTTCTTGTAGTTCTCGATCACCGCACGGATGTCGGCGACGGCTTTCTCACCGGTCGTCGTCACCGGAACGGCCGAACCGACGAGCGACATCCCGGCGGCGGGGTGCGTGACCGACTGCGCGAACGTGCCGAGCGCTTTGCCCGACGCCTGCAGCTCGTACAGCGCGCCGCGCTGGCTGTTCAGAACGTCGTTGAGGATCTGCGAAGCGAAGTAGTCCTTGTCGGAGTAGCCCGGAACGCGGAAGGCGAGGAACGCGACGGTGATCGGATCGGAGCTGTTGTCGTGCAAGGTCAACGGCGTGAGCGGCTGCAGGTGAACCGGCCTGCGCGCCGGCAGCTTCGCCGCCGGGATGGTGCCGAAGAGCGCCTTCACCTTGGCGATCGTCTGCTGCGGATCGACGTTCCCCGCGATCACGTAGATCGCGTTGTTCGGGTGGTACCACTTCGCGTAGAACCCCTTGAGGTCGGGTGACTGGATCTTCTTGAAGCTGGCGACGGTGCCGAGCCCGAAATCAGCGTACGGCGTTCCGGCGAAGACGTGCTCGACCGACTTCGCGAACAGCCGGAACGTCGCCGACGAGTTGTCCTGCGTGACCTCTTGGGTGATCGCGCCGCGCTCCTGATCCCACAGCTTCTGCGAGTCGAGCGCGCCGGTCGCGCGCGAGCGCTCGAGGTTCAGCGCGATGTCGAGATACTGCGAGGGCATCTCGAAGAAGTATTGCGTGAGCTCGTTCTGCGTGTCGGCGTTGAACGTGCCGCCCGTGATCGCCGTCGTATCGGCGAACTGCGAGGCCGTCAGCGTCTTGCTGCCGCGGAAGAGCATGTGCTCCTGCGCGTGAGCCAGCCCGGTGATCGGCTCTTCGTCCGAACCGGTCAGGTAGTTCATCCACGTCGAGACGACCGGCGCGAGGGTGTCGCGCAGCACGACGACCTGCATCCCGTTGGGAAGCGTCGCCCGCGTGACGTCGACGGAGTGCGCGACGGGCGCCTGCGCGGCGGCCGGGGCGAGCGGCCCGAACAGCATGGCGAAGGCCAATGCGAGGCAAGCGAGACGGCGGAAGCGACTCATATCGGCATTATTACGGAACATGTCTCCGATCAGTTTCGAAGGCTCGGCGAGACCACCTCGGGAACGACCGAGCCCGTGCCCGACCCCGTCCTGCGCGTCGAACGCGAGGGAGCGCGCGCTCGCGTGGTGCTCTCCCGGCCCGAAGTCCGCAACGCCTTCAACGCAGAGCTGATCGCACTGCTCCGCGACACGTTCGTCGCGCTGGGCGCCGACTCGGCGGTGCGCGTCGTCCTCCTCGAAGGCGCCGGGAAGACGTTCTGCGGCGGTGCCGACGTGAACTGGATGCGCGGCTCGCTCGAGCTCGGCGAGGACGAGAACGTCCGCGACGCCGAGGCGATGTCGGATATGTACCGCGCGATCGACCGCTGCCCGAAGCCGGTGATCGCGAAAGTCCACGGCGCGGCGCTCGGCGGCGGTGCCGGGCTGTGCGCGGTCGCCGACGCGGTCGTCGCCGAACGCGAGACGATCTTCGGCTTCACCGAGACCAAGCTGGGGATCATCCCCGCCGTTATCTCGCCGTTCGTGCTGGCGAAGATCGGCGCGTCGCACGCGCGCCGCTTCTTCTTGACCGGCGAGCGGTTCGACGCGGAGCGCGCCTCGGCGATCGGGCTGGTGCATGAAGTCGCCGGCGCCGATGCGCTCGACGGGACGGTCGACGCGATCGCGGCTGAGCTCGAAACCGCCGGTCCGGAAGCGGTCGCGGCGGCGAAGCGGCTCATCGTCACCGTGACGGCGGCGTCGTACGATGAGTCGCGCGCGATCACCGCGCGCGCGATCGCGCGCCGGCGGACCAGCGAGGAAGGTCAGGAAGGGCTGCGCGCGTTTCTCGAGCGCCGGCGCGCGAGCTGGATCGCGCGGTGATTCGCAGGCTGCTGATCGCGAACCGGGGTGAGATCGCGGTGCGGATCGCGCGCGGCGCGCGCGAGCTCGGAATCGCTCCCGTCGGCGTCTATTCCGACGCCGACGAGCACGCGCTCTTTCGCGAGTCGATGGACGCCTCGCTGCGGATCGGCCCCGGTCCGGCCAGCGAGTCGTATCTCGACCCCGAGAAGATCGTCGCGGCGGCGAAGACGCTCGGCGCCGACGCGATTCATCCGGGCTACGGTTTTCTGAGCGAACGCGCTTCGTTCGCGCGGATGGTCGTCGAAGCAGGGTTGACGTTCGTCGGGCCGACGCCGGACGCGATCGCCGCGATGGGCTCGAAGATCGACGCGAAGCGGCGCGTCCGCGAGTTCGGCGTCCCCGTCGTTCCCGGCTACGACGGCGACGATCAAGACGACGAGAAGCTGCGCACCGAGGCGAAGAGCATCGGAACGCCGCTGCTGATCAAGGCCAGCGCCGGCGGCGGCGGGCGCGGGATGCGCGTCGTCGACGACCTCGCGAAGTTCGACGAAGCGCTGGCCAGCGCGCGCCGTGAGGCGAAGGCGGCCTTCGGCGACGACACGGTGCTGCTCGAGCGCTATCTGCGCCGGCCGCGCCACATCGAGTTCCAGATCCTCGCCGACGCGCACGGAAACATCGTCCACATCGGCGAGCGCGAGTGCTCGATCCAGCGCCGGCACCAGAAGGTGATCGAAGAAGCGCCGAGCGTCGCGCTCGATCCGAAGCTGCGCGCGCGGATGGGCGAGGCGGCGGTGAACGCCGCGCGCTCCGTCGGCTACACGAACGCCGGCACGGCGGAGTTCATGCTCGAGGAGGACGGCGCGTTCTATTTCCTCGAGATGAACGCGCGCTTGCAGGTCGAGCACCCCGTGACGGAGCTCGTGTACGGCGTCGACCTGGTGCACGAGCAATTGCGCATCGCGAACGGCGAACGGCTGCGATTCGCGCAAGACGATCTCGTTCCGCGCGGCTGGTCGATCGAAGCGCGGCTGAACGCCGAGGATCCGGCGCACGACTTTCTGCCGCAGTCGGGGACGCTGGCGGCGTTCGACGTTCCGCGCGCGCCGGGCGTACGCGTCGACTCGGGGTTTCGCGCCGGCAGCGAGGTTCCGGTCTACTACGACTCGATGCTCGCGAAGATCATCGTGTGGGGCGCCGACCGCGCCGCCGCGATCGCGCGCATGAGCGAAACGCTGCGCGAGACGACGGTCGCCGGGATCGCGACGAACCTTCCGCTGCTGCGCGCGATCGCGGGCGATGCGGCATATCGCGCCGGCGACACGACGACGTCGTTCCTCGACGAGCGAATGCCCGGGTTCGCGCTCGGCACCCCGCACGCCGACGACGCGGTGAAACGGAGCGTCGCCGCGGCGCTGCTCGCGCGCGACGGTGCGTGGCGGCTCGCGGATGTCGGCGTTCCGGTCGCGTTCGTGGTCGACGGAACGCCGGTGCGCGCCGAGGCGTCGTACGACGGGACGCGCTGGACCCTCGCCGGCGATCTGCGCGGCGAGATCGAGCCGGACGCGCGCGGCGCAGCCTACGACGCGCGCGGTGGGACGGTTCAGGTCGACGGACGCGCGGTGCGCTGGACGCTGCCCGCGCCGCCGAGCGCCGACGCCGAGCACTCGGCGCACGCCGCAGCGTCAGGTGATGTGACCGCGCCGATGCCGGGGAAGATCATCAGCGTGGAGGTGCAGCCCGGAACCGCGGTCGAGCAGCGCGCGCTGCTGGTCGTGCTGGAAGCGATGAAGATGGAACACCGCATCGAAGCGCCGGTCGCCGGCGTCGTCAACGAGGTGCGGGTGAAACCCGGCCAGCTGGTGACGAGCGGGGCGACGCTGGTCACGATCGGACCCGCGTGATCCTACCGCCGAAGCGTCTGATCCTGATCGCCGGCTGGAACGAGCAGTCGAAGATGATGCGCACGTTCATCGACGGGCGCAACGGTTTCGACGGGCTGGCGGCGTTCGGGTTCGACTGCACGATCTTTCCCGACGGCAACGAGTATCTGCGCGAGCGGGTCGACCGCTTCCGCGCCTTCCTCGACCGGCTGCACGCACGCGAGCCCGATGCGTTCCCGGTCGCGACGCTCGGCTACAGCGCAGGCGGCTTGATCAACCGCGGCTTCCTGCGCGCGTATCCCGAGCGCGCCGGCGAGATCGCCGCGTCGGTTCAGGTCGCCGCGCCGAACGGCGGTCTGATCACCAACTACGCGGTCGGGACGATGCGGCTGGCGCGCGTGCCGACGCACGTGCTGGCCGACATGGACGTCACCGCGCCGTTCATGACCTGGCTCAACGACACGCCCGGCCACTGGGTCCCCGACCCCGACAACCCGAAGAAGCAGCGCTGGAGGCTCGACAAGAAGCCGTGGGTGATGCCGGAGGGTCACCGCTTCATGCACGTCGTCGGGCGGATGCCGAAATACGACTACCAGAGCGACGGCGTCGTGATGATCGAGTCGGCGAACCTCGACGGCGCGATGCCGGTCGTGACGATCGATCAGGACGAGGCGAACCATCTCAATCTCGGCGCGGTCTCGAACATCTTCGCGACGATCTTCCGCCGCTTCAAGCACGACGACGCGGTCTGGCCGCAGGTCGTCGAGCTGACGGCGCGTTTTCTACGAGGGGAACATCTGCCATGAACAGCATGCAAAGCGCGATGCCGCGGCGCGTGACGATCTGCGAGGTCGGCCCGCGCGACGGGCTGCAGAACGAGGCGACGCCGATCTCGACCGACGACAAGGTTCGGTTTTGCGACCTGCTCTCCGACGCCGGCGTCCCGATCCTCGAAGCGACGTCGTTCGTGTCCCCGAAGCACGTCCCGCAGATGGCCGATGCGGGCGAGGTCTTTCGCCGCATCCGCAAGGACGAGGGCCGCACCTACCTCGTGCTGGTTCCGAACGAACGCGGGCTGGAGCGCGCGATCGACGCCGGCGTTCGCGCGATCGCGGTCTTCACCGCGGCGTCCGAACAGTTCGCGAAGGCGAACATCAACATGACGATCGACGAGTCGGTCGCGCGGTTCGCCGGCGTCGTGAAGCGCGCGAAGGCCGAAGGGATGTGGGTGCGCGCCGCGATCTCCACGGCCTTCGGCTGCCCGTTCCAGGGCGACGTCCCGGTCGAAGACGTCGTGCGCGTCAGCGAGAAGCTGCTGGCGATCGGCGTCGACGAGCTCAGCGTTGCAGATACGATCGGTGTCGGCACGCCGAACCAAGTCTTCGCCGTCGTCGGCGCGCTGCGCGACGTCGTTTCGCTGGACCGGCTCGGCCTGCACTTCCACGACACGCGCGGTACCGCGCTCGCCAACACGCTCGCCGCGCTCGCGTGCGGCGTGCACATCTACGACACCTCGGCGGGTGGGCTCGGCGGCTGCCCGTTCGCACCCGGCGCGACCGGCAACTGCGCGACCGAAGACCTCGTCTACATGCTGCACGGCATGGGAATCGAAACCGGAATCGATCTCGCAAAACTGCGAGCCGCCTCCCGCTTCATGGCCACAAAAATCGGTCGCCCCCACCCGTCCCGAGCCTACACCGCCCTCGAAGCCGCCGACGCCCGCACCGCCCGCCTCGCCTCCGCACGCGCGTGACGTCGAGCGTAGTGGTGTGACCACGCCGTCGAGGACGCAGCTTGACCAGACGGGAGAGCGCATTCGAGACGGTTCGGCGACCGCCGATGATTGGGCTGTCCTCAAGGCGTACCGTCTGAGCGTCCGTGACGCCGTCGCGCCGCTGTTCGACGGCGTTCGCTTGATCGCATCCGAGGAGAACATTCCGATCACGGCACGACTCAAAACGAACTATTCGATCGAGTTGAAGCTTCGCCGCGAGACGATCCGCTTACGCCAGATCGACGACATCATGGGTTGCCGTATCCTTGTCTCTTCTCGAGTAGAGCAAGATCGAATCGCCGAGCGCGTGGCAAGCCTAGGCCCCTCGAAGCTGCGCGATCGGCGCGAGCGCCCGTCGCACGGCTACCGAGCCCTTCACGTTATCCTGGGCTCGAACGGACAGTTTCTCGAAGTTCAGATCCGGACGCCACTGCAAGACGCCTGGGCGCAGTTGAGTGAAGCACTTTCTGTGAAGTACGGAATCGAAGTTAAATATGGCGGTCTGCGCGGAACGCCGTTACGTGTAGCGCTCGACAGCCTAAGCATGTCCATCGACGCCGCAGAGCGCGGGAAGCCGCCGACGAGCGACGAACGGTTCTCGTTCTTGCCGATCACCGAAGAAGCCACACACGACGCCTTGGTTGAACTACGGAACTTGTTCCTATGACGTTTGTCCTTGTCTACGACCGCAGCGACCGCCGCATACTCGCGCTCGACGACTTCCCAGACCGCGATCCACTCGCTGCCGACGTGGCCCGAGACGTGTTGGAAGAGCGCTATCGTGGCCGAAACGATATCGAGGTGGTGACGCTCGTAAGTTCGGATCGGGACACGCTGCGTCGTACGCACGCACGATATTTCTGCACCGGCGAGGAGCTTCTCTCGAATCTCGAAAAGCGAATTGCCTGAAGCGCTACTGTCGTGAAGCTTCCGTCGTCGGCGCTGAAGGGGAGCGCGCAGAAGCCGCTGAGGACTTGACCGCTGACGTGGACCGCGTACGTTACGCGCGGGCGGAGGCCAGCTCGGGAGGTGCAGGTCGCGGTGGAACGTGCCTGCGGAGGGGCCGCCGCAGCCGGCAGCCAGCGCTGATGCCAACACCAGGACACGGTAAAACGACCTCACGCGGCGAGACGCGTGAAGCGTACGAGACGGTTCACGGTTCAGTATCGCTTCAGAATCGGTTGGGATGCTAGCGGTACGTTTATCCTGAAATGGTGCCGCGGTGGTGACTAGCGGCTACGACGACGCGCTTCAAGCTTGGCTCACGGGGGACGCCGAGCGCTGCCTCACGCTCTGCGAACGGCTCGGTGCCGAACGGGGGGCGCCGCGGGCGGCGCTGCTGCGCGCTCGGGCGCTGCTGCGCCTGCGGCGGACCCGCGAGGCGATCGCGCTGCTCGAATTGCCGGCCGTGGCGATGACGCCCGGCGAGGCCGCGACCGCGGCGATGCTGCTCGGGACCGCGTACGCGCGCAGCGGCGACGTCGAACGCGGCCTTACGATCTTGCGCGAAGCCGCGCGGCAGCCCGGCGCTGTTGAGCCCGCGATCCGCTCGGAGATCGCGCTCGGGATCGCGCTCGCGCACTATCAGCGCCGCGACTTCGCGCTGGCAGAGCTCGCGCTCGACGAGGTCGATCCGGCGAGCGACATCGTGTACGCGCGCGCGCTCGAATGCCGCGGCTGGATCGCCAAGGTGCGCAACGACTTCCCCGCCGCCGTCGCCGCGTTCGAAGCGTCGCTCGTGCAGCTCGAGCGCTGCCGCCAGTTCGACCGCTTCCTCGAAGCGAACCTCGTCACCACGCTGGCCTACATCGCCGTCGAGCTGCTCGACGCCGACCGCTGGGCCGTGCTGAACGAGCGCGCGCATCGCGTTCGCTGGGACGCGAGCGGGCTGGAGTACTACCGCTTCTGGTTCGAGATGAACCGCTCGATGGCCGACGAGATCGAAGGCCGGCCGCGCGACGCATTGCACGCGGCGCGCGACGCCGCGGCGTGCGCACCGTCCGGCGCCTTTCGCTTGTTCGCGCAGTGCCGCCGCGCCGCGGTGCTCTTCTCCTACGGCGAGCTGCTCGGCTTCGAAGATCTCGCGGCGTCGATTCGCGCCGAGTTCGAGGCGATCGACCTGCGCTTGCTGCACGCTTTCGAGGAGATCAACCTCGCCGTGGTCGTCGCCGAGACGCTGGCGCTGATCGGCGACGGCGCAGGCGCCGCGGCGGCGCTGCGCCGGCTCGACACGCTTTCCGCCGCGCAGCTCGCGGTGCTGCACGACGAGCCGATGAAGCGCGCGTACCTCTCGTTCGTCGAAGGGCTCGTCGCCGACGCGAACAGCGACGCCTTCCGCGCGCAGCACCGCTACCGAGACGCGCTGCGCGCGTTCGCCGCGATCGGGATGACGCGGCGCGCGCTGCTCGCCGCGCTGCGTCTCGCCGAGCTCACGCGCGACGCCGAGCTGCTGGCGTTCGTCGAAGAGCGCGCGCACCTGCTTCCGGCGGCGTCGTGGATTCGCGTCGCGACGGCGCGCTTCGCGGTATGGCAGCGGGACCCGCTGCTCGCCGAGCTCACCCGCGCCGAGCGCGAAGTGCTGGAGCTGCTCTACGAAGGAAAATCGACCGCCGAGATCGCCGCCAGCCGCGGCCGCTCCGCGCAAACGATCCGCAATACCGTCTCGAAGCTGCTGCGGACGTTCGCCGTCGACAACCGCCAGGCGCTGGTTAAGGCGTGCTCGCTGCGGGGCGTGTTTCTGCCCGGACCACGACTCGAGCCGCGTGCCGAGCAGCCGGACGACGCCGCACCGACATGGGAGACGTCGTAGGGTCGGGGGTCGGCGTCGGCGAGGCGCTGCCGACAGGGATGACCGGCGAGGGCGAGACCCCGGGCATGGACCCCGGCGGCGGAGTACCCGTGACGCTCGGTCCGCCGCCCATGACCGAACAGCCCTCGAGCGCGACCGCGAGCGCGAGGACGGCAACCGACGCACCGGAGAGAACGTACAAGCCGCGCACCGTGAGCCGAAAGGTTCGATTGGGAGGCGCGCCGCACCCCCGCTGCGTACGACCGGGCGATGCGCATCGCGATCCGAACCGCACGGCTTTACGACGGCACCGAGAGCGCGCCGCGCGAGAACGTCACCGTCCTCACGGAGAACGGCCGCGTCGCCGGGATCGCTTCGAACGACGAACGGGTTGAAGCCGACCGCACCTATGAAGCCGCGTCGGTCGTCCCGGGACTGATCAACAGCCACGTCCACCTGGAAGCGAACGGCGAACCGGACACGCAGACCTTCTTCATCCTGCGCACGCCGACGGAACGGACGCTCGACGCGGCGCGCAACGCGCGGCTCGCGCTTGAAGCCGGCGTGACGACGGTGCGCGACCTGGGCGGCGTGCAGTCGAACGCGATCGTGCTGCGCGACGCGATCGCGCGCGGCGATCACGTCGGGCCGACCATCATCCCCGCCGGGCGCGCGCTGTGCATGACCGGCGGGCACGGCTCGTTCATCGGCCGCGAGACCGACGGTCCGTGGGACGCGCGCAAGGCGGTGCGCGAGCAGTTCAAAGCGGGCGCCGGCTGCATCAAGCTCATCGCGACCGGCGGCGTGCTCACCAAAGGCGCAGTTCCCGGAAACGATCAGCTCACCGAAGAGGAGATGACCGCGGCGATCGTCGAGGCGCGCACGCACGGGATGCGCGTCGCGGCGCACGCGATTGGAACGAACGGGATCAAGAACGCGCTGCGCGCCGGCGTGAACTCGATCGAGCACGGCCACCTCCTCGACGACGAGGCGATCGCGCTGTTCAAAGAACGTGGTGCCTATCTGGTGCCGACGCTCGCCGCGGTGTGGTGCATCTACGAGAACATTTCGAGCGGCGCGCAGCCGGACTACGTCGTGCGCAAGGCGACCGAGATCTACCAGCAAGCCGGCGAGAACATCCGCAAGGCGTTCCGCGGCGGCGTGAAGATCGCCGGCGGCTCCGACGCCGGGACGCCGTACAACCGCCATCAGGACTACGCTTACGAGGTCGAGCTGATGTCGACGGTGCTCGGGATGACGCCGCAACAGGCGCTCATCGCCGCGACGGCGACCGCCGCCGAACTGCTCGGTGTCGACGCGGGCGTGATCGCCGAAGGCCGTCCCGCCGACCTGCTGCTGCTCGACCGCGACGCCGGCGCCGACGTCCGCGCGCTGCGCGATCCGCGCGTCGTCGTCAAGGCCGGCGCGGTCGCACACGAGCGCGCGTGAGCGCAGGCGGTCAGCACCCAGGCATCGATCTGCGCGGGCTCAAGGTCGCGCTGCTCGGCGCGATCTCGTGGCCGACACCGCCGCCCGGCTACGGCCCGTGGGAGCAGGTTGCGTACAACATCGCGCGCGGGCTCGTCGCGCGCGGCGCCGACGTGACGCTGTTCGCCACCGCGAACTCGTCAAGCCCCGGAAAGCTCGCGGCGGTCGTACCGGTGGGCTTGAACGAAGACCCGAACTTGAGCGGCGAAGTCTTCACCGAGCTGCACATCGCATCGTGCTTCGCGCGCGCACACGAGTTCGACCTGATCCACAACAGCCTGGACTGGAAGCCGCTGCTGTACGCGCTTTCGTCGAAGACGCCGCCGGTGCTGACGACGGTGCACGGCTTCTCCTCGCCGCCGATCCTCGGCGCGTACTACGCCGGCGCCGCGCGCTCGTTCTACTGCTCGATCAGCGACGCGGACCGCGACCCTGGCCTGAGCTATCTCGCGACGGCGTACAACGGGATCGATCCGGCGGAGTGGACGTTTCGCGAGACGCCCGGCGACTATCTGCTCTTCCTTGCGCGCTTCCATCCCGAGAAGGGCGCGCACCTTGCGATCGAGATCGCGAAACGCGCCGGCGTGCGGTTGAAAATGGGCGGCATACCGCACGACGAGGCGTATTTCGACGAGCTCGTGCGGCCGCACATCGACGGCGACGCGGTGCAGTTTCTCGGCCACGTCACCGGGCACGTTCGCGACGAGGCCGTCGGCGGCGCGCTCGCACTCGTTCACATGACGACGCGGCCGGAACGCTTCGGTCTCACGCTGATCGAGGCGATGGCGTGCGGGACGCCGGTGCTCGGAGCGCGGATGGGTTCGATTCCTGAGATCGTCGTCGACGGAACGACGGGCTTCTTGTGCGACGACGTCGCGGAGGCGGTCGCAAA
>DASZGA010000397.1:0-3775 GCA_035939295.1 Candidatus Elarobacter sp.
TGCGCACCAAAGGAGAGAAGCTGTGAACCTGGCGCGCGGGCTCGCGCAGCGCGAAGCCGAGGGCCGTCCGATCCGCGTCGGGTTGATCGGCGCCGGCAAGTTCGGGACGATGATCCTCGCGCAGCTTCGGCTGATGACCGGCGTGCGGCTCTGCGTCCTCGCCGACCTCGACCCGGCGCGCGCGCGCAGCGCCGCGCACAGCGCGGGCTGGGATGCAAACGAGCTGACGATCGTCGAAACCGGCGAGCTCGCGCTCGAGCACGAGATCGACGTCCTGATCGAAGCGACCGGCCACGAAGAAGCCGGCGCGCTGCACGCATTTCGCGCCATCGAGCGCGGCGTGCACGTCGTGATGGTCACCGTCGAAGCCGATGTCGTCGTGGGGCCGTACCTGCACCGGCTTGCGCAGCGCAACGGCGTCGTCTACACGATGGCCTACGGCGACCAGCCCGCGATCGTCTGCGAGTTGGTCGACTGGGCGCGCACCTGCGGCTTCGACGTCGTCGCGGCCGGCAAAGGAACGAAGTTCGCGCCGCGCTACCGCCGCTCGACGCCGGAGACCGCGTTCGGCTACTACGGTTTCAGCCCCGAGCAGATCGCCACCGGCGGCTTCAACCCGAAGATGTTCAACTCGTTCCTCGACGGCACGAAGTCGGCGATCGAGATGGTCGCCGTCGCGAACGCGACCGGCCTCGCCGTGAACGACGACGGCCTTTCGTTCGCGCCGGCCTCGGTCTACGATTTGCCGGCGCTGCTGCGCCCCCGCGAAGACGGCGGAATTCTACCGTATGCGGGAATGGTCGACGTCGTCTCGTGCATCACGCCGGACGAACGGTTCGTCGAGAACCACCTGCGCTGGGGCGTCTTCGTCACCTTCACCTCGCAAAGCGACTACGCGCAGCGCTGCTTCGGCGAGTACGGGATCGCGACCGATCCGTCGGGACGCTACGCGGCGCTGTGGCGGCCGTACCACCTGATCGGTCTTGAGATCGGCGTCTCCGTCGCCTCCGCGGCGCTGCGCGGCGAGCCGACCGGCGCGCCATATGCGGGCCACCGCGCCGAGGTCGTTTGCGCGACGCGCGCGCCGATGCGCGCCGGCGACGTCGTCGACGGAGAAGGCGGCTATGCGGCGTACGGAATCTGCGTCTCGTCGGAACGAGCCCGCGAAGAGCGTTTGGTCCCGATGGGGCTGGCGCACGGGTTGCGCCTCACGCGCGACGTCCCGGCGGATCATCGGATCGGCGTCGACGACGTCGCGTTCGACGACAGCTCGTTCCTGTGGAAGCTGCGCCGCGAGCAGGACGCGCTGTTCACGCCCGCCGCGGTCTAGGCGCTACTTTTCGGTGGACTCCGAGCTCATACTGCGCGCCGAGATGACGCCGTAGCGCTTCTCCAGCTTGCTGCGGTCCTCGGCGAACATCGCCCGGATCCGCGCCGACTCGGCGACGGCGGCGCTTTGCGCCTTGACGCCCTCCGCTTCTTTGCGAGCTTTGTTCGCGGTGTCTTCGGCAGCTTTAGCGATCGAACGTGGAGAGGCCATCAGGTATCCTTCCGTACCGCCGCCGGAATACCCCTATGGCGAGCGCACGGTAGGGTTCGGCGTGCTCGACGGTAAGTAACCGCCCATGCCGGGTTACACGCACAAAGCGCCGCGAACGATCCACATCCTCGCCTTCGACGACAACGACGAGCTCGACGTGATCGGGCCGTACGAGATCCTGATGACGGCGGGACGGCTCCTGAAACGTCTCGGCGCAGAGCCGCCCGAGGTCACGATCGTCTCGGTTCCGGGAACCACCGCAGATCCGAACGTGGTCCGCGGGATCAACGGCTTGAAGTTCGGGACGCGCCCGCTCGGCAAAGACGAGAAGCCCGATTTGCTGATCGCCACCGGCGGCGGTTACGACGCGGCGGATCCGCCGATCGGGATCTCGAAGCAGATGAACAATCCCGACTTCACCGGCGTGATCGCCGCGCAGCACGACGAAGGGCGCCGCGTCGCGTCGGTGTGCACCGGCGCGTTCGGGTTGGCGGGCGCGGGGATCGTCAAGGGCCGCACGATGACGACGCATCCCGCGACCGTCGACGACTTGGTGAAGTTCGGGGCGCGCGTGCTGAACCCGGATACCACCGCGCGCGTCGTCGACGACGGCGACATCGTCTCGTGCGGCGGCGTCACCTCCGGAACCGACGAGACGCTCTACCTCGTCCGCACCTACTGGCCCGAGCACCCCTCGCTCGAGACGAGCCTGCGCGACTACATCGACTACTACTTCTACGCGACGGTGCTGAAGGTCTAGCCGAGCGCGCCTTTCAGCACGGCGCGCGCGTGCGCCCCGCCGTGCGGCGCGCGCGTCACCGCGAACTCTTCGGCGATCGTCGAGACGATGTACAGGCCGCGGCCGCTTTCGGCGAGCGCGTCGGCCGGGAGCCGCGCGTTGTGCTGAAAGCCTTCGCCGCCGTCGAGGACGTGCAACACCGCGAACTCGCCCGAAAGGTCGAGCGCGACATCGATCTCGCCGGGCGCGTAGCGCTTCACGTTTCCGATCAGCTCGGCGAACACGAGCTCGGCGACCGTGCGGTCGGACTCGCCGAGGCCGCGCCGCTCGAGCGCCGCGACCATCGCGTTGCGCGCCTCACCGGCCGCAGGTGCGTCGGAGGCGTCGAACTTCCAGCTCAGCGCGCCGCGGTCGCCGCCGATCGCGAGCAGCGAACGGCGGAACGCGACGACGAGCAGCGCGACGTCGTCGCTCGCGCCGACGCCGCCGAGAACCGCTTCGTGGATCGCTTGCGCCGGCGCCGCTTCGAGGTCGGCCTCGCGCAGCGCGTCGGCGACGGCGCGCTCGCCGGCGATCAGATCGCGTCCCGCTTCGATCAAACCGTCGGTGTACAGCACCAGCGTGTCGTCGCCGGCGAGCTCCAGATGATGCGTCACGTCGGCGCCGCGCTCGCGCAGCCCGAGCGGCAACCCGCCGCCGGGAAGCGGCACGACGGTCCCGTCCGCGCTGCGGCGGAGCGGCGGCGGATGGCCGGCGCCTGCGCACGCGAGCGTCGCCCACACCGGATCGATCACGCCGACCCACGCGGTGACGAACGTCTCGCGCGCCTGCCAGCGCAGCACGCGGTCGGCGGCGTCGAGCATCACCGACGGATCCGGGTTGATCGCCGCCGCGCCGCGCAGCGACTGACGGATCGCCGCCATCGTCGCCGCCGCGTCGAGACCGCTCCCCGCGACGTCGCCGACGGAGACGACGACCCGTCCGTCGGCGGCGCGAAACGCGTCGTACCAGTCGCCGCCGATCAGCGCTTCGCTGCGGCCCGCTTCGTAGAGCGCGTCGAACGAGGTGCCCGGAAGCTGCGGCAGCTCGGTGGTGAGCGCCGCGGCTTGAAACGTGCGCGCGACGCGCCGCTCGCGCTCGTACGCTTCGGCGTTTCCGATCGCCGGCGAGAGCCGGCGCGCGACCTCGACGAAGAACGGCAGATCGGCGGCGTCGTAATGACGGCCCGAACTGCGGTCGTACATGATCGCGATCGTCCCGCGCACCGCGCCGCCGAATGCGATCGGAACGATCGCGGCCGAGACGACGCCGAGCGCGACGATCGCTTCGCGGTACGGTCCGGTGACCGCGCCGATCCCGCCTTGCGGAACGTTCTCGTAGATCACCGGCTTGCGCGTGCGCACGACCGCCGGCGAACCGGTTCCGGCATCGCTCGCGAGATAGCGCAGATCGAGCAGCCGCTGCGTCCGCGCGTCGATCTCCGGATCGCGATGGTG
>DASZGA010000398.1:0-3890 GCA_035939295.1 Candidatus Elarobacter sp.
GGAAGCTCGAAATCCTCGGCGAGCTCTCTCGCCAGTTCGTTCTTGGTCATGAGGTCCTTTCGGTTGTCGTTCGTTGGCTCCGGTGGGAGCCGTGTTGCCGCCCAGTATACGCCGAAAAACCCGTTTTCCCGGCAATTTCCGGCTTTTTTTGCGAGAATTCTTCGCGTTTACGCGGAGGTCAGCGCGCGGTGCATCGCGGCCCAGTCGTCCAGGTCGTTGAGCGCGACGGCTTTCGTGTAGCCAGGCTCGTCGAACCCGAGCTGTGCGCGGCGTTCGGGGAGCATTGTGTCGGGAAGCTCGGTGTCGCTGATGCGAGCGTTGATCGTGGCGATCGTCTCGTCCGTCAACGACGTTGCGTTCGCGCGGACCCAGCGCTCGAGCGTGAGGTAATCAGGTTTCTCCGACTCGATGTAGGCGATGAAGGCGTCGCGGTCGATTCCGAGCTTCGTCGTCAGATATTCGTCGAAGCCGCCGGCACCGTGGCGATAGCCTTCCGGCAAGCGGCCGCAGCCGTGCAACAGAATCTTGAGCCAGAGCCGCGGCAAATGCTTCACGCCGAGCGGTCCCATGACGGACGAGCTCAAGACCGGAGGGATCGGCGCAGTCATGGGCGCGCGATTCGCTGACTTCGGCTTGACTCCCGCGTTGTTATCGCGCCCGCTTCACGACGTCCGGCGTGATGATCGGCGCCTTGTTGCCCCAGCTCGTGCGCTCGTGGTCGACGATCGCCGCAAGCTCCGCATCGCTGAGCTGCGCGAACGGCGGCATCTGGCTGGAGTATGCGGTGCCGCTGATGCGTTTTCCGGCGAGGCCTTTGAGCACGACGCGGACGTGCTCCGCCGGATCGTTCGCGGTCACGACCGGATCGCCGGCGAGCGGCGGAAACGCACCGGGAACGCCGGTGCCGGTCACGCCGTGACAGGCGGAGCAGTTCGCGGTGTACAGACGCTCGCCGCTCGCGGCGTAATCGAAGCCGCCGGCCACGCCGCGGCCGCTGTACGCGGTGGGATTCGTCTGCGACATCGGCTGCTGCGCGGCCGCGACCGGATTGCTCGCGTACGTCGGCGTGTTCGCGTACGCGAGCGGCGCGCTGAACGCAGCCAGGCCGTACCAGCCCGCCCAGGCGACGATGATCGCCGACATCACCCACGTCCACACCGGGATCGGACCGCTCGACTCGGCGCGCACCGGATCGAACGGCTCGTTTCCGCCAAACGCGTTGACTTCGAGCTGCACGTTCCCGCCGACGCGCTCGCCGGCGCGCAAGCCGGTGACCGTGATCCCCGGCCCGTTCTGCACCACGAACGGGATCGTGCGCCGCCCGACGTTGCCCGCCGCGTCGCGCGCTTCGATGCGCAGCACATGCGGGCCGTCGTCGAGCTGCGAGGTGTCGAACTCGACCGAGTTCGGCGGGACGATCGTTTTGAACGGTTCCTGCGCATCGTCCAAGTACAGGTCGACGCGCGCGACGGGGCGGTCGCCGGTAAGGTCCTGCATCATCGATCCTCATGCAGGATGGCATGCTTTGGATGGCTCGGGTCGGTTTCACCGGGCCACACGGTCATGCGAAACGCGAGCACGAACGCAAATACCGTTCCGAGCGTACCCAGCAAGACGACGGCGATGCCGAGCGGGTCCGAGGGGTCGAGCAATGCGTGGTGATCGTGCATCACGGCATCGCCGCCGGGAGCGGCGCCTGTTTGAGCGATTCGAGATATGCCGCGAGATCCTGCGCATCTTGCGTCGCTACCACGACTTTGCCGGCCGGCGCGTAACCGGCCGGGACCGCGACCGTGACGTCGCCGCCGGCGGCGGCGTCCTTCGTCTCGAACAGCCACGGATACGCGGGCATGATCGATGCGTGCACGAGAGCGCGCGGTTGATAGAGATGAATCAGATGCCACACCGTGCTCGGCTGGCGCGCACCGATGTTGCTGAGATCCGGCCCGGTGCGCTCCGTGCCGAGCAGTTGCGGTGTGGCGTACGCGTAGTCGCCGCGCGTCGAGGGCCGGCCCCAAACGCGGTCTTGCTCGAGCGGACGGACCTGCTGCGTGTGGCAGTACGAACAGCCTTCGCCGACGTAGATCTCGCGGCCGCGCGCCTCGGCGGCGCTCAGCGGCCGAACCCCTGGACCGGGCGGCGTTGCGGACAGCACGTGCCCCGGGATGACCCCCATCGCGAGCGCCAAGCAGAGATAGACGAACGCTGCGCTCGCCAGCAGGACGCGCACGTCGTTCATCCCGCGTCTGTTCATGCGCTCGCTCCGGCGGCCGCATGCGAGGCGCTTGCGCGCTGCGGCGCGAGCGTCATCACGTACACGTTGTACGCGAAGACGACGTGCGCGAGGAACATCATCGTCCCCGAGACGGCGCGCGCGAGCCAGTACGGCGACGCCGCCTCGACCGACGCGATGAACGGATCGCCTCTCGCCCACGTCAAGCCCTGTTCGGTACCGGCGACCGAGAGGACGGCGACGTACACGGTGACGCCGATCAGTGCGAGCCAGAAGTGGATCCCGACCAGGAGCGGCGGCGGCTCCTTCCCGGTCGCGCGCGGGACCAGCGCGTAGATCGCTCCCCACGCGATGAAGGTGATGAAGCCGTACATCGTCGCGTGCGAGTGCCCGACCGTGAAGTTCGTCAGGTGCCAGATCGCCTGCAGCGAGCGGAACGCTTCGATCGTTCCCTGCGTCGAGCCGAGGAAATAGTACGCGATCCCGACCACCAGGAACGGCAGCGCATACGAACGGCGCACGCTGCTCCAGCGGCCGCGCAGCGTCAGCCCGAAGTTGCCGCTTCCGGCCCACACCGGGACCAGCATCCCGACCGAAAAGACGATCGCGAGCGTCTGAAACCACCATGGCAGCGGCGAGAACTCATAGTGGTGCGCGCCGATCACCGGATAGAACACGAGATTCGTCCAGAAGCCGAGCACGCCGAGCGCGTAGGAGTAGATCGGCCGGTTCAAGAGCTTCGGCAGCGCGTAATACGTGATCCCGAGCGCGAGAAACGTGAACCACATCCCGACCGCGTTGTGCATGTAAAAGGCCTGCACTGCGACCTGGCCCAGGCCGACCTGATAGACCGGGACGATCGCCGTGATCCCGAGGATGATCGTGAAGACGAAGCCGCCGATCGTGTACCAGTTCGCGATGTAGATGTCGTGTCCGATCCGCGCGCTCACCGTTGCGACGACGACGATCAGGCTCAAGACCAGCGCGGCCATGAACAGCAGCGTCGCCGGCCAGATCCATTCGCGGTACTCCTGGCTGCCGTTGCTCATTCCGAGATCCAGTCCCACGGTACCGACCAGCGCTGCGAGGCTGAACGCCCACAACGCGGCCCAGGCGAGCCGCGTGCTTCGGATCGTGACGCCGCCGGAGCGGGCGGCGACGTACATCGCGCAGCCGACCAGCGCGATCGACGCCCAGCCGTAGAACGTGCCGTTGGTGTGGATCGCGCGCAGCCGGCCGAACGAGAGCAGCGGGCTCGTGAACAGATCCGGGTAGCTGTACTTGAAGCTCACGAGCAGGCCGGCCGCCGTCGTGATCAACAGCCAAACGGTCGCGCAGATCGTGTAGGCCGAGAGGATCCGGGCGTCTTCCACGACGCCGCGGCCGCCTGCCGGACCGACATACGCTCGAACGTCCTGCACGAAACCTCCGTCGCGAAGGTTGCCCTACGAGGGCGCGCTAGCCCTGCCGCGTGCGGTCCAGCGCCCGGAGCGTTCGCTTACAATCCGGCGGCGAGCCGGTCGACGGTGACGAAGCCGTAGCCTTGCGCGCGGAGTGCGGCGATCACGCGCGGTGTAAGCGTCGCTTCGTAGGCCCGTTCGCCGGCGTCACCTCGGCCTTGATCGCCGTCGTGGAGCACGATGATCGCGCCGTCGTG
>DASZGA010000399.1:0-10045 GCA_035939295.1 Candidatus Elarobacter sp.
CATTTCCAGCGGCTGTTCCGGCGGATCGTCGGCGTTACGCCGGGCGAGTACGCGCGGGCGAACCGCGCCGAGCGCTTTCGAGAGCAGCTGAAGTCCGGCGCGAGCGTCACGACGGCGATCCACGAAGCCGGATACGGTTCGTCGAGCCGGCCGTACGACACCGCAGCGCTCGGGATGACGCCGGCACGCTACCGCGCGGGCGGACGCGGCGAGCGCGTCACGTACGCGATCGCGTCGTGTTCGCTCGGGCGCGTGCTCGTCGCGACCACCGAACGCGGCGTCTGCGCGATCGAGCTCGGCGACGACGACGACGCGGTGCTCGCCGCGCTCGCGCGCCACATCCCGAACGCAGACTGCGCGCGCGACGATGCCGGCCTCCGAGCGAGCGTCGATGCGGTCGTCGCGCTGGTCGACGATCCGGCCACTCCGTTTGCGCTCCCGCTCGACGTTCGCGGCACCGCGTTCCAGCGCCGCGTGTGGAACGCGCTCCGTACCGTGCGCCCAGGCGAACCGGTCACGTACGCCACCCTCGCGCGCGCCGTCGGAAGCCCGCGCGCCGCGCAAGCCGTCGGCGCGGCCTGCGCCGCGAACAAGCTCGCCGTCGCGATCCCGTGTCATCGCGCCGTCCGCGAAGACGGCGGTCTCGCCGGCTACCGCTGGGGTCTGGAACGCAAGCGCGCGCTCCTCGAACGCGAGCGCACCGGCGAAAGAGCACACGCGCGCACGGCCGGATGAACGAGCAATACTTCGAATGCGGTTGACGTCGCGAAGTGATAACGTCGTCGCATGACGACGACGACAACGAAGACGACGTTTCGCTACATTCCTATCGACGATGCGACCGTGCGCGCGGTGCGCGAGACATTGCGCGACGCGCACGGCAACGCGCTGCACGTGCGAGAGTCCAACGACGACGGCGCACCGTGCCGGTCGTGCCTGCGAATCACACCGCGCGGAACGCGACTGATCCTCTTCGCGTACCAGCCGTTTACGACGAGCGGTCCGTACGCGGAAACCGGTCCCGTCTTCGTGCACGCCGACGCCGCCGAGTGCGAACCGTATCGCTCGAGCGAGTTTCCGGAGGACTTCCGTTCGCGCAGTCTCGTTTTTCGCGCGTACGACGCGAGCGGTGCGATCCACGACGCGACGCTCGCTGCGGGTGCGGATGCCGAAGAAACGCTAGCGCGGTTCTTCGCCGATCCGGCGGTCGAGCGCGTGCACGTGCGCAACCCCGCGTGGGGCTGCTTCGACTTCGCGGTCGAGCGCGACTGAGCCGCGGCGCGGCAGGATCGCTCGCTCGCTCGGCGCACGATCCTGCCGTGATCCGCGTCGACGACGAGATCGAGCTGATCCCGATCCACGCCGGTTTCGCCGAAGCTATCGCCGAGCACGTCGACCGCGACCGCGAGCGGTTGGCGCGCTGGATGCCGTGGGCCGACGGCAGCCGTACCGCCGATGACGCGCGCGCCTACGTCGCCACCGTCGAGGAGCGGCGCGCTCTCGACCTCGGCGAGTGCTACGCGATCGTCGTGAACGAGGAGTTCGCGGGCGCCGTCGACGTCCACGACGTGAATCGCCAGCACGCGATCGCCGCGCTCGGTTATTGGCTCGGCTCGATCTTTTACGGCCGCGGTATCATGACGCGCGCCGTCCGCGCGGCGGCCGACCGCGCCTTCACCCGCCACCGCGTCCACCGCCTAGAGCTCTACGCCGCCGTCGAGAACCGGCCGAGCCGCGCCGTCGCCGAACGCGCCGGCTTCACGCTCGAAGCGATCTTGCGCTCCCGCCTGCGCGCGCCCGACGGCTTCGAGGACGCCGCGCTCTACGTGCGCTTCGCGCCTTGAATCGCGTCGCGCGAACCGTGCGCGCCGGTGTGTTACGATGGGCGACGTTCCCATGACCACCGTTTCGCAAGGCTCGCCGTGACGACGAACGACGACGCCGCCGTCATCGTCATCGGCGGCGGCCACGCCGGTTTCGAAGCCGCGCTCGCCGCGGCGCGCCTCGGTGCCGAGACGCTGCTCGTCACCGGCGACCCGGACCGGATCTGCACGCTTGCCTGCAACCCGTCGATCGGCGGCAGCGCGAAGGGCCAGCTCGTCCGCGAGATCGACGCGCTGGGCGGCGCGATGGCGCACGTCACCGACCGCGTCTCGCTGCACGCGCGCTTTCTGAACGAGTCGAAGGGCCCGTCGGTCCGCGCCCTGCGCGCGCTCGCCGACAAGCCGAGCTACGTCCGCGTCGCGAGCGCGATGATCGCCGGGCAACCGAACCTCACCGTCGTTCGCGGAATGGCCGAGGATCTGCACGTCGTCGCGGGCGCCGTCCGCGGCGTGATCCTCGCCGACGGCCGCACGCTGCGCGCGCCGAACGTCGTGCTCGCAACCGGAACGTTTCTCGGCGGCAAGACCTTCCGCGGCGACGAGGTGCGCCCGGAAGGCCGCTTCGGCGAACCCCCCGCGATCGGCCTGAGCGCCGCGCTGGCGCGGCTCGGCTTCCCGCTCGGCCGCCTCAAGACGGGCACGCCGCCCCGCGTCGACCGCACCACGCTCGACCTGAGCGTGATGGCCGAGCAGCGCCCGAGTGCGATGCCGCTCCCGTTCTCGTACGTGAGCCCACGCGCGTTCGCGGGACCACAGCTTCCGTGCTGGATCGTCGATACTAATGAGCAGACCCATGCGCTAGTCCGCCGGAACCTGCACCGCTCGCCGCTCTACGGCCTCGACCTGATCCGCGGGATCGGACCGCGCTACTGTCCCTCGATCGAGGACAAGGTCGTCAAGTTTGCCCACAACCCGACCCACCAGATCTTCGTGGAACCGGAAGGATGGGACGAGCCGACGTTCTACGTCGGCGGCTTCTCGACGTCGCTCCCCGCCGACGTCCAGCTGGCGATGCTCCGCACGCTGCCGGGCTTCGAGACCGTCGTGATGCTCCGCGCCGGCTACGCCGTCGAGTACGACTTCGTCCAGCCGACGGAACTCGACCCGAGCCTCGAAACCCGGCGCGTCGCCGGCCTCTTCCACTGCGGTCAGCTCAACGGCACGAGCGGCTACGAAGAGGCCGCCGCCCAAGGCCTCATCGCCGGAATCAACGCCGCACAACGCGCCCACGGCCGCCCCCCACTCCGCCTCGGCCGCGAGACCTCCTACATCGGCGTCCTGATCGACGACCTCGTGACACGCGGAGTGGACGAACCGTACAGAATGCTTACCTCGCGTGCCGAGCACCGCGTCCTGCTCCGCCACGACAACGCCGACTTGCGCCTGACCCCGCTCGCCCGCGACCTCGGCCTGATCGACGACGAGACCTGGACGGCCTTCACCGAGCGCCGCGAAGCCCTCACTGCTGCGCGCCGCCATGCGGAAACGACTCGTCTTGCGCAAGACGCAGTCGACGGAATCTCGCTTCCGCCCGGCTCGACGCTAGCCGACGCGCTCCGCCGCCCCGATGTAAGCCTCGCGAACGTTCTAGACCGCTTCTCGCCGAGCACGGATCGCGAGATCGCGGCCCGCGCCGAGATCGAGATCAAGATGGAGGGCTACGTCCGCCGCCAGCAGCTCGCAATCGACCGCGCCGCGCGCGAAGAAGCCGTCGCCCTCCCGCCTGACCTCGACTACGCGACGATCCGCGCGCTCTCGCTCGAGGCGCGAGAAAAGCTCGACCGCGCCCGCCCCCGCACGCTCGGCGCGGCTGCGCGGATCCCCGGCATCACCCCGTCCGACGTCGCCCTGGTCAGCGTCCACGTCCACCGCCTCGCGTCGATCCCCGCCGCCACGCCGGCGTAGCCGCCGCCGGCCCGCATGACG
The DNA here is from genome assembly GCA_035939295.1 of Candidatus Elarobacter sp. Taxonomy (GTDB): domain Bacteria; phylum Vulcanimicrobiota; class Vulcanimicrobiia; order Vulcanimicrobiales; family Vulcanimicrobiaceae; genus Vulcanimicrobium. The sequence goes on from DASZGA010000399.1 coordinate 3,810, forward strand.
CCGCTTCCGAACCCGGACGCCCTGGCTGTCCTCCAAGCCGCCGGCGTCGCCGAAGATCTGGCGCTCCGCCTTGCGGTGTACACCCAACTCGTCCTCGACGCGAACCGCCGCGTCAACCTGACCGGCGCCAAAGACGGTACCGCCTTCGCCGCCCACATCCTCGACGCGCTAACGCTCCAGGACGACGTCGTCGGCCCTCTGATCGACGTGGGTTCCGGCAACGGTCTCCCGGGCATCCCGCTCGCCCTGGCGACAGGAGCCCGAGTCACCCTACTGGAGCCGATCAAGAAGCGAGCGGGCTTCTTGGCCACGGCCCTATCGGCGCTCTCGATCGCCGGCGAAGCCGTCGCCGAGCGGGCAGAGGACGCCGCCCGCAATCCCATCTATCGCGAGCGCTTCGCCACGGCAACTGCCCGCGCCGTCGCCAGCGGTCCGACTGTTGCGGAGCTGACGGTGCCGTTCCTGGAAGTCTCGGGGCGAGCGCTGCTACAGCGTGGCGGCCTGGAACCGCGTGAGCGCAACGCCATCGCCGACGCCGCCCTCGTCCTTGGCGCGGAGCTCGTCGAAGAGCGCGTCATCGATGGCGAGCGCCGCGTCCTCGTGCTCGAAAAGCGGGCTCCGACGAGCCCACGCTTTCCACGCAAGAACGGGATCCCGGCGAAGCGACCGCTTTGCCTCACCTAGCCGGCCCTCGTCTCTTATCGTGCGGCGACCCCCAGTCCAGCAACAGTGTTCCACGGCGAACATTACCCTGCACCGCAAAGCAACGTTCCCCGTGAAACATTTCCGCATTATCCGCTTGCACATTCAAGGGGTCGGGGTGGGGCATGGTAGGTTCCGGGGTACTCACGGAGCTCGCGGAGGCCCGGACGGCCGGGAGCGAGCGGAGTGGTAGTGACCGGAGCGCAGGATGCGCGGAGGGAGCGTGCCCCGGAGCCTACCATGCCCCGCCCCGGCCCCGGGCCCAACCGAAAAACCACAAGACCCACCGCCCACCCCCGCGAACGATGAGCCCCGAGTGCGCCACCCCCTCGACGACGTTCTGATCGCCGCCCTCCCCACCGCCGAGGTGTACGCCGTAGGCGGCCGAGTCCGCGACGAGTTCCGCGCGCTCCTCGACGGAATCGAGCGCCCGCCGAAGGACCTGGACTATGTCGTCACCGGGATCCCGCTCGAAGAGCTCCTCGAGGCGCTGCGCCGGGTAGGCCGAGTCGACGTGGTCGGCGCCTCGTTCGCCGTTTTGAAGTTCCGCCACCACGCCGGCGAGGCGGATATCGCGTTGCCGCGGCGCGAGCGGTCGACCGGCGTAGGTCACAAGGAGTTCGCGGTCGAGTCCGGGCCGGAGATTCCGCTCGCCGACGACCTCCGGCGGCGCGATTTTCGCATGAACATGATCGCGAGGCGGATCGCCGACGACGAGGTGGTCGACCCGTACGGCGGCGTCGCGGATATTCGAGCGGCTCGGATCGACATCGTCGACGAGGCCGCATTCGCCGAGGACCCGCTGCGGATGCTGCGGGCGGCGCAGTTTGCGGCCCGGTTCGGATACGAGCCGTCGGACCGGACGTGCGCCGCGATGCGGGACGCGGCGCCGCTGGTGGCGACCGTTTCGGCCGAGCGGGTCGGGGATGAGGTCGGGAAGCTGCTCACGGCGCGCACGCCGTCGATCGGGTTGGAGATCTTGCGCACCACCGGGGTGCTGGAGCACGTTTGGCCGGAGCTGCTGGAGGGCGTCGAGGTCGATCAAAACGAGTGGCACGCGTACGACGTCTACCGGCACAACCTCGAGACGCTCGACGCAGCGCCGCCCGGCGACATCACGCTGCGGCTTGCGGCGCTCTTGCACGACGTCGGAAAGCCGCGGACGGCTGCGCCGCGGCCCGACGGGCGCGGGAACACGTTCTTTCAGCACGAGCACGTCGGCGCCGACATGGTTCCGGCGATGCTGGCGCGGCTCCGCATGTCGAACGACATCGTCGATACCGTTGCGCATTTAGTGCGGCAGCATATGTATTCAGCCGATCCGGATGCGCAAGACCGGACCCTGCGCCGGTTCGTCCGGCGGATCGGCCCGGAGCATCTCGCGCGGCTGTTCGCATTGCGGCACGCGGACATCGAAGGTTCCGGGCTGCCGAAGCGGAGCGGCGAGAACGAGCGCTTCGAAGAGCGCGTCGCGGCCGTGCTGGCGGAAAGCCCCGCGTTCAGCGTGCGGGATCTGGCGATCGGCGGCGCCGACGTGATCGCGCTGTTCGAGCGGAAGGGCCTCGCACCGTCAGGATTTCGTGGAGACAAGCGCGTCGGAGAGGTGCTGGGCGCGCTGTTCGAGGAGGTCACCGACGACCCGTCTCGGAACGAGGCGGGCTTGCTCGTCGAGCGTGCTGAACGCTACATCGACGAGCATTTCTCCGCGTCCGGATAGGTTCGGCTTTTGTCCGCGGTAGTTCCAGCACAGCAGACGGCGCGCGTCATCGCGATCGTCAACCAGAAGGGCGGGGTCGGGAAGTCGACGACCGCCGTGAACCTCGGCGCATCGCTCGCGCTGCTCGGCCGGCGCGTCCTCGTGGTCGACATCGACCCGCAGGGAAATACCACGACAGGCGTCGGGGTCGACAAACGCGTCGTCGAGCGCGACGTCTACAACGTGCTGCTGCAGCACGTCGCGATCGCCGACGTCGTGCGCCCGACCGAAGTCGAGCTGCTTCACATCGTTCCGGCGACGCTGAACCTGGCCGGCGCCGAGGTCGAGCTCGTCTCCGCGCTGCAGCGCGAAAACCGTTTGAAAACAGCCCTTTCTCCGGTGCTGCACGACTACGATGAGATCCTGATCGACTGCCCGCCGTCGCTCGGATTGCTGACGATCAACGCGCTGACGGCGGCGCACGAAGTCATCATCCCGGTGCAAGCCGAGTACTATGCGCTCGAGGGTCTGAGCCAGCTCGTCGCGATCGTGCGGCGAATCAAAGAAGGTCTCAATCCGGACCTGATGATCCGCGGCGTGTTGATCACGATGTTCGACGGACGTACCAAGTTGGCGACCGAAGTCTTGGAAGAGGTTCATCGCTACTTCCCCGACCGCGTCTTCCAGACGCAGATCCCGCGCAACATCCGGCTTTCGGAGGCGCCCTCGTACGGAAAGCCGGCGATCCTCTTCGACGTGAAAAGCCGCGGCGCGCAAGCGTACCTCTCGCTGGCGAAGGAGCTCGCATCGTGACCAAGCGCGGCTTGGGGCGCGGGCTCGGCGCGCTGCTCGGCGAGGGCAGCACGGCCGACGTAACCGCGGCGCCCAAGCGCGAGCGCGAGCGCGACCTGCAGCAGATCCCGCTCGAGAAGATTCGGCCGAACCCGCACCAGCCGCGGCAGACGTTCGACGCGTCGGCGCTCGACGAGCTGCGCGACTCGATCGCGCGGTTCGGCGTGCTGGTCCCGGTGATCGTGCGCGAGCGCGGCGAGGGCTACGAGCTGATCGCGGGCGAGCGGCGCGTGCGCGCGGCGCAAGCGGCGGGGCTCGACACGGTGCCGGCGATCGTGCGCGCCGCCGACGACCGCGAGTCGCTCGAGGTCGCGATCATCGAGAACCTTCAGCGCGAGAACCTCGATCCGCTCGAAGAGGCGATGGGCTTTCAGCATCTGATGGAAGCGCATTCGTTCACGCAAGAGCAAGTTGCGGAACGCGTCGGCAAGAGCCGGCCCGCGGTTGCGAACGCGCTGCGGCTGCTCTCGCTTTCGGACGCCGTGAAACAGCACGTGCGCGACGGCAAATTGAGCGCCGGACACGCGCGCGCGATTCTCGCCATGCCGCCGGAACGTCGCGAGGCGATGGCGCGCCGCGCGATCGATGAAGAATTATCGGTGCGGGCGCTGGAAAAGCTCGGGCAGAACGGCGCGCGGAAACGCGCGCGGCCGAGTGCGACGGCGCAGCGCGCGAGCGCCGACGACGAAGCGTTCGTCGAGCGGCTGCGCTACAAGTTCGCGACGCAGGTGCGCGTCGTGCCGCACGAGCGCGGCGGGACGATCGAGCTGCGTTATTCCGATCCGTCCGACCTGATCCGCATCGTCGACCTGCTGCTGGGAGAGTCTTCGTGAGAACGTTTGCGCGCGCCGCGTGCGTGCTTTTCGTCGTGCTGCTCGGCGCGGCGCCGGCGCAGCAGCCGCTGCGCTACGGCCCGGTGCCGAAGAACGCGCAGACCGTCACCGTGCAGCGCTACGTCGATGCGTTGCGCGGCGAACGCTACGACGCCGCGTTCGCGCTGCTCGCCGACGACGAGCGCAAGTACTTCGGCGACGTCGCCAACTATCGCAGCGTGTTCGAGGCCGACGGGTTCACGCTCAAGTCGGCGAAGATCGTCGGCGCGCGCGGCGACGACCGCGGTCGCGTCTTTTTCGTGCGCGAGCACGTCGGCTTCGTCAACCACGCGAACGACAAGCACCAGGAGATCGACGCGACCGTCCCGCTCGGCGTGCTCCCGGAGCACGGGACGCTGCACGTCAAGGATCCCGGGAAACCGTATCGCGCTTTCGCGTCGTCCTCGAACGCCGAGGTCTCCTCGCTGCGCGTGACGGTGAAGAAGGTCGACTTCTACCCCGACCGCATCGACGTCGTCGTGACCTTCGCCAACGTCGGCGACGGGTTCGTCACCGCGCTCCCGTACGGAAAGAGCGTCCTGCGCGACGACCACGGCGGCGTCTACCGGATCTCCGCCACCAAGGACTGGTCGGTGACCGACAAGCAGCTCTACCAGGGTGTTCGGCTGGCGCCGAACGCGCAGTACACGGGCTCGCTCGCGTTCACGGCCCCGCGTTTCGGCGACGTGAAACGGACGTGGTCGCTGACCCTCGCGCCGCAACTGCGCGACGGGGCCGACGTCCCGTTCGAAGTGACCGTTCCGATCGCGCCGCAGCCTTAAGCACTCTTAAGCGCCGCCCACACCGGTCGAGAGAGGAACCGACTTCCGGGCTACGGAACGCTCGCACCGCCCGGCGGCGGCACAATCAGAAGGCCCCGGGGCTTTTTCCGTTCTCACGGGAGTCGCATCCATGCGTCGCATCGTCCGTTCCATCGCCGTCCTGGGCGCCCTCGCGCTGAGCGCTTGCAGCGGGGGCGGCTCGGTCCTGAACTTCGACAACAGCTCGAAGGCCGACCGCGTCATCCTAACCGTCCAGGCGCCGTCGAACATCGCCCGCGTCCTGCCGGGCGGAGCGCTGCCGATCAGCGCCGTCTCCGTGCGCGGGTCGCAGAACGGCTTCGTCAACTCGAACCGCTACAAGTGGAGCGCGGCGCTCACGGACGGCCTTACGTATCCCGCCTTCGAGCTCGGGCAGCAGAAGCCGTGCGGTTTCGTCTTGGTCACGCCGACCGGGGGAACCGCGTTCCATCTCGTCACCGATCTGAACTTCCCGCCGTACTCCACGATCGCGATCGACCCGACCAACGAGGCGAACATCCTGTTCATCCCGCCGCCGATCTTCCCGGTCCCGGCGACGATCGCGGCGCCCCCGGCCGGCACCGGCCCGGGCGGCGTGGCGACGCCGAGTTACCCGTATTGCGTGACGGTCAGCGCGACCAACCTCGACAGCGGCGCGGTCGGATCGATCACCGTCGCGGTCGTGAACCCGGCCTCGCCGACGCAGTAGCGAGCCGCTTCGCGATGACCCAGGCGAGGAGCGGCGACGCTCCTCGTTCGCTTTTGCGGGGCGTCTACGCGCTGGTCGACCCCGACCGCGTCGAGCCGATCGCCTTCACCGAAGCGCTGCTGCGCGGCGGGATCCGGCTGATTCAGATTCGCGCGAAATCCGGGATCGACGGGACCACGCTGATCGCGATCGTGGGCCGGGTTCGCGCCGCCGGCGGTCTGGCCATCGTGAACGACGACGTCCGGCTCGCGCGGCTCGCCGACGGCGTCCACCTCGGTCAGGAAGACGCCGCGGTCCTCGACCTTCCGGCGCTGCGCCGCGCGCTCGGAACCGGGCTCATCGGCCTTTCGTGCGGGACCCCGAAAGAAGCGCGAGCCGCCGATCCGGCGCTGGTCGACTATATCGGCGCCGGCCCGCTCCTCGCCTCGCCCTCGAAGCACGACGCCGGGGAGCCGATCGGCGTGAGCGGCGTCCGCGCCGTCGTCGAAGCGACAGCGCTGCCCGTTGCGGCTATCGGTGGAATCGGCCCGGCGACGATCGCGCTCGCCGCGGAAAGCGGCGCAGCGATGGCGGCCGTCATCTCGGCACTCGTCTGCGACGATCCC
>DASZGA010000400.1:0-6776 GCA_035939295.1 Candidatus Elarobacter sp.
ACTCGCTTACCGGCTTCTGGACAAGTGCCCAGTCGAGCGAGAAGTCACCGCCGCCTGCTTCGAACACGACGGCTGGCGACGCGCTCGCCGACCCGCTGCAGTTAAGATGAAGCCGCCACCCCCCGACGTCGACGAGCCGCCCCGGCGGAGCCGGCGCCGCGACCTGCCCGACCGCCGCACCCTGCAGCACGAGCGCGATCAGCCCCGTCGCTGCGCCACACTGGACAACGCCGCGAATCCGTTCCCACATCGCCGTCCGCTTCGCGCCCGACGCACGCCCACCGGTCCCCGCAGCGCCGATTTACTGCCAAGAAGCTAAGCGAACGTATCGACGATCGTGCCCCGGTCGTTATCGCCGTCCGCATCCGGATCGTTCGCCGTAACCGCGGCGATATACGGCGGCAGCGCAAGCGACTGAGGAGCCGCAGTCAAGGTGAGGGCCGAGACCGCCGAGATCATGCACCCACTCTACTCCCATCAACCGCCCCTCGCCCGAGCCCAACGTCACACAATCCATAGTCCACTAGCCCGCCTGCGACCATCGTGCCGGGGCGGGGTGGCCGGTGGTGGTGTGGCGGGGCTTCGCGAAGCGAGCGGAGCCCGGAGGGCGGGAGCGAGCGGAGCGCGGAGCGACCAAAGGCCCACGATGGGCCGTCGGGAGCGTCCCCGGCCACACCACCACCGGCCACCCCGCCCAACCACAATCCCCAACAAACGCCAGCCCCCGTGGAAGAACCCCGCCCGCTGGGTTGACGTTTGCCGCACGAGCCGGTACACTAAGCCGGTTGTGGTCCACGCCGAGGCCGCCTCAAAGCGCGCCCCGGCGAAAGGCGTAACTGATACGCCAGGACCCGTGGATATCCGTTAAGGGATCGATCAACGTGAAGAACATCATCGGCCGCAAGGTCGGGATGACCAGCGTGTTCACGGACGACGGCCGGAGCGTTCCGGTGACCGTGATCCAAGCTGGCCCGTGTACCGTAGTGCAAAAGAAGACGAAGGAAACCGACGGCTACGAAGCCGTCGCGCTGGCGTTCGGCGACGTGAAACCGTCGCGCCTGACGAAAGCGCTGCAAGGCCATTACAAGAAAGCCGGACTCGCGCCCAAGCGCGACATCCGCGAGTTCCGCACGGATATCGACGGCGTCGAGCTCGGCGCGACGATCACCGTCGAAGGCTTCGCTCAGGGCGACCGCGTCGACGTGCAAGGGATCTCGAAAGGCCACGGTTTCGCCGGCGGCATCAAGCGCCACAACTTCTCGGGCGGCGGCGCCAGCCACGGCTCGATGATCCATCGCCAACCGGCCTCGAACGGCGACACGAACGCCGGCCACACGCCCCGCGGCAGCCGGCGCCCCGGCCACTACGGCGTCGACAAGGTGACGCACCAGAATTTGGAAGTCGTCCGCGCCGACGCGGAGCGCAATCTGCTGCTGGTCCGCGGCCCCGTGCCGGGCCCGAAGAACGGTCTCGTGATCGTGCAGCAGTCCGTCAAGACGAAGGTGAGCGCGTAATGGCCCAGGTCATCGACGCGAAAGGCAAAGTCGTGCGCGAAGCGGAGACGCCTGCGGCGTTCTCCGAGTCGCCCGCCGGCAAAGCCAACGCGATCTACCGCGCGGTCTTCCGCGAGCTCGCCAACCCGCGCGCCGGAACGGCGTCGACGAAGAAGCGCGACGAAGTTCGCGGCGGCGGCCGGAAGCCATGGCGCCAGAAGGGGACCGGCCGCGCCCGTCAGGGTTCGATCCGCTCGCCGCAGTGGGCGCACGGCGGCGTGGTCTTCGGACCTCAGCCCCGGTCGTATATTTCGAGCCTCAACAAGAAGGAACGCCGCGCCGCGATGCGCGCCGCGCTCGCCGACAAGTACCAGAGCGGCGGCGTGACGGTGCTCGACACCGACAAGCTCGACCTGACGAAGACAAAGGCGTTCGCCTCGCTGCTGTTCGGTTCTCCGAAGGCCGCGAAGACCGGAACGAAGACGCTGGTCGTCTTCGCGACGGAGGAGCTCGAGAGCGTCGGAACCTCGCTGCGCCGCACCGGGCGCAACCTCGAGCGCGTCTTCGTGACGCACACCGGCGAGCTCGACGTCAAGGACGTCGTCGGCTTCGGCCGGCTCGTCCTCACCACCGCCGCGCACGACGCCCTCTCGGCGAAGTACGCGCAGGAGTCGAAGTAGCCGTGGAAGCCAGAGACGTGATCATCGCTCCGCTCATCACCGAAAAGTCGATGGCCGGGACGATCTCACAGCAGTACAGCTTCGAGGTCAATCCGCACGCGACGAAGACGCAGATCAAGGCCGCGGTCGCCGAGATTTTCGGCGTCACCGTGCTGAAGATCAACACCGTCAACGTCGGCGGCAAGAAGAAGAACTTCGCCCGCCGCGGCCGCCGCTCGTCGGGCGTCCAGTCGGACTGGAAAAAGGCGATCGTCACCATCGCACCCGGCCAGAAAATTCAGCTGGGCGGCGTGAACTACTTCGAGCAATAAAATGGCTGTTAAAAAGTACAAGCCGACCAGCGCCGCCCGCCGCTTCATCACGACCGCCGACTTCAGCGAGATCTCGAAGAAGGCGCCGGAGCGCTCGCTGCTCGAGGTCAAGAAGAAGCACTCCGGCCGTAACAACAACGGCCACATCACGACGCGCCACAAAGGCGGCGGGTACCGCAAGCAGTACCGCATCGTCGACTTCAAGCGCACGAAGGACGCGATCCCGGCCAAGGTCGCCGCGATCGAGTACGATCCGAACCGCACCGCGCGGCTCGCGCTGCTGCACTACCGCGACGGCGAGAAACGCTATATCCTGGCACCCGCCACGCTGAAGGTCGGCGACGTCGTCGAGTCCGGCCCGGCCGCCGACATCAAGACCGGCAACGCGCTTCCGCTCACCAACATCCCGCTCGGCACGGTGATCCACAACATCGAGCTGCAGCCGGGGCAGGGCGGGAAGCTCGTGCGCTCGGCCGGCGGCGCCGCGCAGCTGATGGCGAAGGAAGGCGACTACGCGCAGGTGCGCATGCCATCCGGTGAAGTTCGCCGCATCCTGGTCGTCTGCCGCGCGACGATCGGCCAGCTCGGCAATCTCGATCACGAGAACGAGATCATCGGCAAGGCCGGCCGCCAGCGCCACCTCGGGAAGCGCCCGTCGGTGCGCGGCATCGCGATGAACCCCGTCGACCACCCGCACGGCGGCGGTGAAGCGCGCTCGACCTCCGGACGTCCGCCCACGACGCCTTGGGGCCAGATGACGATGGGCAAAAAGACGCGCCGCAACAAGCGCACGTCCAAGATGATCGTTCGGAAACGGAAGAGCAAGTAGCATGGGTCGTTCACTGAAGAAGGGTCCGTACGTTGCGGATCACCTCACCGCCAAGGTCGAGAAGATGAACTCGACGCGCGAGAAGCGGGTCATCAAGACCTGGTCGCGCGCGTCGACGATCGTCCCGGCGATGGTCGGTCACACGATCTCCGTGCACAACGGACGGGCGCACATCCCGGTCTTCATCACCGAGAACATGGTCGGCCACAAGCTCGGCGAGTTCTCGCCCACCCGCACCTTTAAGGGTCACGCGGGCGACAAGGCCAAGGTCTCATGAGCGCCGCCGCAACCCAACGCACCGAGGCCGTCGCGCACCTGAAGTTCGCGCGGATCGGCCCCCGCAAGCTGCGCCGCGTCGCCGACGCGATCCGCGGCAAGACCGTGCGCGAAGCGCTGGTCCTGTTGAAGTTCGCCGGCGTCTTCGCCGCCGAGCCGCTCGAGAAGCTGCTCCGCTCCGCCGTCGCGAACGCCGAGAACAACCACGACATGAGCTCGGACGGGCTCTTCGTCACGCGCATCACCGTCGACGGCGGGCCCGGCGGCGGGTTCACCAAGCGGCTCGATCCGCGCGCGCAAGGCCGCGCGGCGTTCAAGCGCAAGCGGCTCTCGCACGTCACGATCGCGGTCGGCGCGCAGCCGCCGAAGCATCAGCCGAAGCAGCGCTCGGGCGCGGCGATCGGTCTGAAGACGCGCGCGCAGCGCCAAGCGCAGGTCGCCGGCTCGAAGCGCACCGCGTCGACCAAGAAGGCCTCGTCCAAGTCGGCCGCACCGCGCCGCAAGAAGACCGCTGCCGCACCCGCGGGGGCGTCGGAGTAACATGGGACAGAAGATTCATCCGGTCGGGCTGAGGCTCGGGATCACCCGGACTTGGGACAGCCGCTGGTTCGAGAAGAAGAACTACGTGGCGTGGCTGCACGAGGACGTGCAGATCCGGAAGTACTTCGGGCGCATGACGCGCGCGGCGGCGATCTCGCGCGTCGAGATCGAGCGGCGCGCGAATCAAGCGCGCGTGATCATCAACACCGGCAAGCCGGGGATCATCATCGGGAAGCGCGGCGTCGGGATCGACGAGATCCGCCGCAACCTCGAGAAGCTGACCGGCAAGCAAGTCCAGGTGAACGTCGTCGAGATCAAGACGATCGAGCTCGACGCGCGCCTGGTCGGCCAGAACATCGTCGATCAGCTCGAGAAGCGGATCGCGTTCCGCCGCGCCATGAAGCAGGCGATCATGCGCACGATGAAGGCCGGCGCGCGCGGCGTCAAGGTGCAGGTTTCGGGCCGCCTCGGCGGCGCCGAGATCGCGCGCACCGAGCGCAACCACGACGGCAAAGTGCCGCTGCACACGCTGCGCGCCGACATCGACTACGCGCACGTCGAAGCGTTCACCACCTTCGGCCGCATCGGCGTGAAGGTGTGGATCTACAAGGGCGAAGTGCTCCCCGACCAGCCGCGCGGCGAGCGCGAGGGTGCCGGCGGAGCGCGCGGCGGCGGCGATGCCGCACGCTTCCGCGACAACCGTCGCGGCACGCGCGGCGGTCGCGGTCGCGGTGGGGCCGGCGGCGGCGAAGGCCGTCCGGCCGGCGAGCGTCCTCCGCGTCCCGCGGTCGCTTCCGACGCCGGCGACGCGCCGGCGCTCGACACGGCCGATGCGCTGCGCGTCGCGCAGAACGAAGGCGTCTCGCTGAACGAAGTGATCGACGGCGACGCGCCGATCCATCACCCGCACGAGCACGTGCCGGAGGGACAGTCGTATCCGCCGGGCCGCAGCGGTCATCACGAAGGTCACGGCGTCACGACCGAAACGTCGGTCGTGAACCCCGAGTCGCAGCACACGATCGACGCGGCGGAGCGCCCCGGCGCGCCGTCGACCGCGCCGACCGCCGAACATCCCGAACCCGCGCCGGGCGGTGGGACGCACGACCGTCCCGAGCTCGACACGCAGAACGAGGGCCAGTAGACCATGCTGACACCGAAGAGAGTAAAGTGGCGCCGCCAGCACCGCGGCCGCATGCGCGGCAAGGCGCTGGTCGGCAACACGCTGACGTTCGGCGAGTTCGGCTTGCAGGCACTCGAGCCGGTGTGGATGACCAACCGGCAGATCGAAGCGGCTCGTATCGCCATGACGCGTCACATCAAGCGCGGCGGCAAGGTCTGGATCAAGATCTTCCCCGACAAGTCGGTGACGAAGAAGCCGGCCGAGGTCCGCATGGGCTCCGGTAAAGGGAATCCGGAGTTCTGGGTCGCCGTCGTGCGCCCGGGCCGCGTGCTCTTCGAGCTCGCCGGCGTGGACGAGAAAACCGCGCGCGAAGCGCTGCGCCTGGCGGCGCAGAAGCTGCCGATCTCGACCAAGATCGTCACGCGCACCGAACAGGAAGCCGAGGTCGCGATCTGATGAAGCGCAACGATCTGCGCCACCTGCGCGAGCTGTCCCTCAAGGACTTGGAGCAGCGCGCTCGCGAGACGAAGGAAGAGCTCTTCAACCTGCGCTTCTCGCTGCGCACCGGACACCTGAGCGATTTCTCGCGGGTGAAGCAAGTGCGCCGTACCTACGCCCAGATTCAGACTGCGATCTCCGAGAAGAAGATCGTCGAGGCCCGTCATGGAGCAGCCTAAGACCGTGGAACGCCAGAACCGCCGGCGCGTCAAGCAAGGACGCGTCAAGAGCGACAAGATGGACAAGACCATCGTCGTCGTGACCGAGACCCGCGTCCCGCACCCGGTCTATCAAAAGGTCGTGCGCCAGTCGACGCGCTTCAAGGCGCACGACGAACTGAACGACGCCAAGACGGGCGATCTGGTGCGCATTCAAGAGTGCCGCCCGATGTCGCGCGACAAGCGCTGGCGCCTGGTCGAGATTTTGGAACGAGCGAAATGATCCAGCAAGAGACACGGCTCAAGGTGGCCGACAACTCGGGCGCGCGCGAGCTGCTGTGCATCCACGTCAGCGGCGGGTCGCGTCATCCCTACGCGCACGTCGGCGACATCATCGTCGGGACGGTGAAGAGCGCGATCCCGGGCGCCGCGGTCAAGAAAGGCCAAGTCGTCAAGGCGGTCGTCGTCCGCACCTCGCAGCCGATGCGCCGGCCCGACGGCTCGGTCATCAAGTTCGACGAGAACGCCTGCGTGATCATCAAGGGCGAGAAGGACAACCTCGACCCGCGCGGGACGCGCGTGTTCGGGCCGGTCTGCCGCGAGCTGCGCGACCGCGGGTTCCTGAAGATCGCTTCGCTCGCGCCGGAGGTGCTCTAGCATGGGCGCGGCGGTGAAGTCGAAGATCGTCAGGGGCGACACGGTCGTCCTGCGGCGCGGCAAGGACAAAGGGAAGCGCGGCATCGTCAAGCACGTGTGGCCGAAGGACGGCTGCGCGACCGTGGAAGGCTTGAACGTCGTCAAGCGCCACACCAAGCCGGGCGCGACCGGCGTGCAGAGCGGCGGCATCCTCGAAAAGGAGATGCCGATCCCG
>DASZGA010000401.1:0-8206 GCA_035939295.1 Candidatus Elarobacter sp.
GTCGAGCATCGCAAGCTGCGGCACCGATTGAAGGGAAGCGACGCTTGGGACACGATCGGGGGCACCGCGCGAGGCTACGCTCTGCTGGACGGCGTGATCAGCGCCGACGAGTTCTCGTTCGAGAACTCCGCTGAAAAAGGCGGCACGTTTCGCCACCTCGATCTTGCTGCGCGGCAATGGTCAATCTACTGGACCACCAGCCTCTCCGGCGCGCTCGGCTCCCCGGTGCACGGCGGCTTCTCCGGCAACCGTGGCGAGTTCTACGGAGCCGACGTGGAGGACGGCGTCGAGGTACTGGTTCGATATATCTGGTCGGAATGCGACAGCGACCATCCGCGTTGGGAGCAAGCCTTTTCGGCCAATGCAGGCCAAACCTGGGAAACGAACTGGATCATGGAGTTCCACCGCCCCGAAGAGTTGTCGTAAGAACTTCACTGCTCCCCCATCATGCGTTTCCGCATGAAAATGTGAACTGACATGTACACTCTCTTGATCAGCGGCTGCGAAGCTCTGCTGCTCATTTTTATCATATGCGGAATCGCAACGACAATATACAACATCGTCACGTTCCGAGCGCGTTCCGATCGCATCGCGGGCGATTTGTCGGACAGCGACAATTGCCGACAGCGTTCTTGATACGAACGCACGTTCGTGCTATAATTTTTCTATAAGCGCGAACTTCGCGCATGAAAGCAAAGCGGCCCGACCGGCGTAGAGCACCGGCCGAGCCCGTCACCCGATGAGGTTCCATCGAATGACAATCCACGAGTTCGACGTATCGACGTCGAGCCCTCGGCGCGCCGTTTCGGTCGCCGAATACGCTCCGTTTCGCCCTTGCCGCTGGGCGGTCGCGTCATGGCCGCCCGCGTCGAGTTTCACGTCTCCATGGCGGAAGTCGCGGACGACGAGCACGTGAACATGACGTGCCTGGTCCAGCCTGAGGACTTCAACGCCGCGGTGGCCGTCCACTTCCTACGCAAGAACGGAATCGAAGCGCATATTGACGAGGTCACCGGCGGCTTCCGCTACAAAGTCCCCGACCCCGCGCGCGAGTCGCACGTGCGCTTCGCCTGCGTGTGTCTACGGGCATCGATCAGCTATGCGATCGAAGCTGCGTATTGGTGCATTGAGGCAAAGCGATGATCTCCAAGCGCTCGCGCCCTCCAGTAGAACCGCTCTCCGCGCGGATCTCCGTCTTCGAATCGCACAGGGTTACAGCATCTACGAGCTGGCTGAAGAGGCTGGCGTACTCGCCTGCACGATCCAACGCCTCGAAGCGGGGAGAACCGTCAACAAGCGCATCCTGCCGTCAATTGCCACCGCCCTCGGCCTACCCCTTTGCCGGCTCATCTGCGGTGAGCACGACTGCACTACACGAGCATGCGTCTCACCGTCACGTCTACGTCGCGAAAGCGTGGCGACCTGACGCTGCGTAAAATGGTGAACTGCGCTGAAATGAAAACCAGCGGAGTACTCGGCTGGTTTTCGGGTGACCCGAGGGACATAACGCTACCGCGCAGAGGTCGCTCCTCGGGTATGCCGTCAGAGTATATCAGCGGATCAGCATAATGGCAACACGCACCGCACGCGAAAGGGAACGTACCTACTCGCAGCATGATCGCAGGCAAGCTAAACGAGGTGCGTCGGTTTCGCAATCGCGTAATGCACCACGAGCCGTTGTTCAATCGCATCAACGTAAGAGACGATCTACGTAACATTGTCGACGTACGCCGTTGGGCAGACGTCAACGCCGGCGATTGGATCGTTCATCATTCTCGACTCGACGAGACTCTCCGAACTCGTTTTGGGCCGCTCTATGTATTCTGAGCCGTGCCCTCCACCTCAGCCCGTTCAACGCTTCAGCGCCAGACGTCGGTGATCGGCGGAACGTCCGCCGCACGACCTGCGTGGCTCCGGATCCGGAGCAGGTCTTCGATGGTTCGCAATAGGCGGTAGTGGTTCACCGGCTCATTGTAGCGCCCCGGCTTGACCATGGGGCCAACGAGGATCGTCGGGATGTGGTTTGACAGCGGGGCGCTGCTCTCGTCCCAGGTTATGACGACCAGCGCGTTGTTTTTCTTCCCCCATGCGATGAGCGGACCGACATGCGCCCGAAGCCACGCGTCGCCGCGCTCGCGGCTTCCGCTGTGCATGTCGTCGAGCAGGTTCGGGATGATGAACGCGACGTCCGGCAAGCTGTCATACGAACGCAGCGCGGTGAACGGAACGCCCACGTCTGCCGGAATGTTGTCGAAGTGCGTCCACGGCGCATGCTTGCGCGCGTACTGTCCGGACGTGCAGCCGCGGTATCCCGGCGACGGCAAGTCTTCCGCGTACGCGCGAAAGCTGTGATGCGCCGCCAGCAGCTCCGCTCCAAGATTCGGCGCGTTCGTCGCGACGCCCGATGCGGGACAGCCGTCTCCGTTCCGATTCGTCACGCCGGCGAACATCGCGAAGTAGTTCGGCTGGCTCGGATGGGCAACTCCAGAGGAGCTCGTAAAAAGCGCGCCTTGCTTGATCAGTCCGGCGATATACGGCGTGTGCTCGGGTTCGTCGACGATCTCTTGGAAGCTCTTGTTCTCTTCCACGACGATAACGACGGCGCGTGGCGCCTTCGGCAGCGAGCCCGTCGCGCCCGCAATCGACGCCGTAATCGCCGCGCCGGTCGACGTCAGCCGGGTGGTGTTCGATCGAAAGTACCACCACGCCGCGCCGCCAAGCAGAAGAACAACCGTTACGACAGCGGACAGGATACGCAGCATACGCCGCTCATACCGTCGAGGCGGCTGACTCAACCCTCCCGTCTGCAGCGACAGCAGGCGACCTAGCTCAGACGGTTCGCTGCGATCATCTCCGCAAACCCGGGCGGTTTGGGCGCTAGTCCCTCGAAGAGCGCGCCCACGAACGCTTCGCAATCGGGATAACCGAGCGCGGCGTTGTGCCGCCGTTCGAAGCCGATCGTCGACGACGGCTTGCCGCTCATCGCGCGCCCGCACGGGCTCCCGGAGATGTGCGCCGGATAGACCTCGACGTAGTCCGGAAGCGCAAGCAGGCGCTGCAGCGAAACGTAGAGCTCCCGGCCGGCGTCCTCGCCGCCGAAGTCCGGGCGCCCGACGTCGCCGACGAACAGCGTATCGCCGGTCAAGACCATCCAGGGCTCGTCGGACCGCGTGCGGTCGGTAACAAGCAGCGACAAGCTCTCGGGCGTATGACCGGGCGTGTGCAGGGCGCGAACGACGACGTTGCCGAGCGAGATCTCCGCACCATCCTCAAGCGAAGTAAAGGCGTACTCGAGCTCCGCCGAGCGGTGAAGGTAAAGCGGTGCGGACGCGAGCGCGGCGAGCTCGCGCGCACCGGAACGGTGATCGGCGTGGACGTGAGTCGAGATAACCGCCTCGATCGACATACTGTGGCGGAAAGCGACGTCTTGGTATTGAGCGACCTCGAACTGAGGATCGACGACCGCGGCGCGGCCTTGACCGCCTCAACCGAAGACGTAAGACGCGCAGCCGGTCTCAGCGCGCAAGATCTGACGGAAGATCATGACGATGCTCCTTGTGCTGACAATGCGGGCACGCGCGGATGCGTCTCGCGCATGCGAACGGCGACGACGGCGCCCGAAGCGAACGTCAATCCGGCGACGACCGCGATCGCCGTGCTCTGCCCAAGCGCGTGCGCGACGATGCCTGAAAGCAGCGCCCCGAACGCGTACCCGGAATCGCGCCAAAGCCGGTACACGCCGACGGACGACGCGCGCACCAGCGGATCGACGACGTCGCCGATCGCGGCAAGCAGTGTCGGGTAGACCATCGCGGTCCCGATCCCGAGCAGGACCGCACCACCGAGCCAAACGCTAAATCCGGCGGGGACCAGGAACAGCGCAACGGCGAGCGCTTGCGCCCACATCCCGCCGGCGATCATCCACTTGCGCCCGATATGGTCCGACAGTGCGCCCGTGGCGAGCTGACAGATCCCCCATGTCGCCGGATACACCGCGGCGAGGATCGCGATGCGCTCGATCGCAAGCCCCGCGGCGGCGAAGTACAGCGGCAGGAGTCCCCAGGCGAGTCCGTCGTTGAGGTTGTTCACGAGCCCGGCTTGGCTGATCGACGAAAGCGTGCGGTCCCGCCATGAGACGCGGGCGAAAAGTTCGCTGAACGAGGCCGTCCCCGCCGTCCGCGAAAGACCGTCGCGCCCTGCCTCGAACCGCGCGTGACCATGCGTCTCGCGCACGAAGAAAAGGCACAGCACCAACGCCACGGCGACCGAGACGACACCCAACGCAAACGGCCACGGCCGCAAGCCGTACGCGGCCGCGATGATGCCGGAGAAATATGCCGCCACGCCGACGGCGAGGTAGCCGGCGAACTCGTTGAGGCCCATCGCAAGACCGCGCTGCTTCGGACCGACGAGGTCGATCTTCATCACGACCGTCATCGACCAGCACAACCCCTGATTTATTCCGAGCAACACGTTCGCAAGCACGATCCAGCCCCACGCCGGCGCGTACATCAGCAAGAACGGCACCGGGATTGCGAAGAGCCAGCCGGCAACGAGCAGCGGCTTTCGCCCGAGCCGGTCAGCCGTTCGTCCGGCGTACAGATTCGCAAACGCCTTCGTGAAGCCGAACGTTACGATGAACGACAGCACCGCCGTCTCTGAAGCGAGTCCGAAGACGCGCTGACCGACCAGCGGCAGAACGTCGCGCTCGATCCCCACCATAGAACCGACGAACGCGTTGACCGCGACGAGCAGCCAGAACTGCGATGCGTTCGCCGCCAGCCCAAGTTGGATCCGGCCGGCGGTCTTAGCCGACACGCTGAACTTCGCCGCCGGCGGCGATCCACTCCGCGGGTCCGAGCGAAAGCCGCGTCGCGTCGAGGCCACGCTCGCGCAGCAGCGCGACCGCTTCGTCGGCGAACACGCAGTACGGCCCGCGGCAATAGACGACGTACCGCTTCGACCGCGGCAGCGCCACCTTTCCGGAACGCAGTGCGTCCAGCGGCGCGCTGATCGCGCCCGGAAGATGCGCGGCCTCGTACTCCTCGCGCGGCCGCGCGTCAAGCAGCGCGGTTCGCGCTTCGGCGAGCGCGCTGCGCGCTTCGTCGAACGTCGGTATCCCGGGTTCGCGCGAACCGAGGTACGCCCGCTCCGCGTCCGCGATTCGCTCGTCCACCGTCGCCGCGACAGCACGCATCTCCACCAGCAGGCGATAGACCGCCGGACCCGCAGCACGATAGAACGCAAACGTCCCGCGGCGCTCGACGTCGACCAGTCCGCAGCGGCCGAGCACCTGCAAGTGCTGTGAAGCATTGGCCACGGTAATTCCAGCCTCTGTGGCCACGTCCTGAACAGTGCGCGGACGCTGCGATAGCAGATCGAGCAGCTCCAGCCGGTGCCGGTTCGCAAGTGCGGCCGGCACACGGGCCGCCGCCGCGTACACCTCGTCCTTGAACCGCCTCTTTCGCCGGGTCTCAGCCGAGCGCACCATATTCAAGAGATTTCGCGAATATGGTCAAACGGCCTTCCGGCCGCGATCGGCGCGGGTTCAGGAGCGCGAAGCCTCCTCGACGAAGGCGCGCGCATACGGCTCACCCGACGCGGCGAGCGAATCCGTCGTACCGGCGTGAACGACGCGTCCGCCGCGCAGCACGACGGCGTTTCGGCACAGCGCCGCGCTGTCCGCAAATGAGGACGTCGCCAAAACGAGATCGCACCCCGTCCGATCGGCGTACGCCCTGACGAGAGCGCGCAATGCCGGCCGCACGTCGGCGTCGACGTTTGCAAAAGGGCTCGTCGAGAAAAAGCGCTTGGGGTTCGACGGCGAGCGCGCGCGCGAGCGCCAGCCTCTGGCGCTCTCCGGTAGAGAGCGATCGGGCATCACGGTGCAGGGCGTCATCGAGCGCAACGTCGTGCAGCGCCTGCGCCGCGCGACTCTCCGCTTCACTGCGGTCCACATCGAGAACGGATTCGCACACTACTGCGACGTTCCAATGCGCGCTGCCGCGCAAGACGGCCGGAACGGCGAAGACCGACGCGGCCCGCCGCGGCCGCTCGACGCTCCCTTCTGAAGCAATCAGCCCGTGCAACGCCAAAAGCAGCGTGGTTTTCCCCGCGCCGTTCGGGCCGACTACTGCCGTCCCGCCGGGGTCGGCCTCGAACGCCGGCACGTTGAGGACGAACGCTCCACGGCGCACGATGAGATCGCGAGCGGTCACGCCCACCGCCGTTGAAGCGTGAGCGCGACGCCGGCGGCAACCGCCATGATTCCGAGCAGCACCGCCACGAACGAAAACGCCTCCCCGAACGAACCGCGCCCGACGGCAAGCATCGTAGCCGTCGTGAGCACGCGCGTCTGCCCTTCGATGTTTCCGCCCGTCATCTGTGCCGCACCAACCTCCGCGATCGCGCGGCCAAATCCGGCGAGCACCGCCGCGGCGAGGCCCGGTGCAACTTCGCGCCCGATGAGGAACCAGCGCTGCCGTGCAGCGACACCCATTCCGGCGAGCTGCTGCGGAAGCGTCGTGTCCGACGCGCGAAGCGCGACGACGGCGAGCGTCCCGACTAACGGCACGACGATGATCGTCTGAGCGATCGCCATCGCAGCGGGCGTATAGAGCAAATCCCACGATCCCAGCGGACCGCTCCGCCAGAACGTGAACGCGACCGCCAACCCGACCGCGACCGGCGGCAAACCCAGACCCGCGGTGAATGATACCAGCAGCACCGTGCGCAATTGCGAGCGACCGTGCACGATCCAGAACGCGCCGGGGATGGCGATGGCCGCCCCGACGAGCGTGGCGATCGCCGAGACCGCGACGGAGAGCGCCGCGATCTCGACCACGTTAAGCGCCCTTGCCTGCGTCGGCGGTGAACAGCGGCCGCCCGAAGCGCTCGCGGCCGTAGGCTGCGATGATGCGCTGTCCGGCCGGCGAGGTAACGAACGCCGCAAATGCTTCCCCACCCGGCTGGTTCGAGACGTGATCGGGGATCGGCTTCACAGCGATGACGTGGTACACGTTCCGCAGATCCTTCGCATCTTCCACCAGCGGCACGAGCGCAAGCGTCGCGCGCTGCGAAAGGTATGTTCCGTCGTCGGTCAGCGTGTACGCCGCCTTCTGCGAAGCAACATGCAAGGTATCAGCCATTCCGCTCCCGGTCTTGAGATACCACGGCGCGGACGGCGTCGTCGCCGCCGACTTCCACAGCGCGAGCTCCTTGGCGTTCGTCCCCGACTCGTCGCCGCGCGAGACGAACGGCGCCTGCGCGCGCGCGATCGCGGCGAACGCGTCTTGCGCGGTGGGCATCCCCTTCACATGCGCCGGGTCCGATGCGGGCCCGACGACGATGAACGAGTTGTGCATCACGAGCGTCCGCGAAAGCCCGCGGCCCTTCGCCATATACGCTTCTTCTGCCGCCGGCGAGTGGACGAGGAGCACGTCGGCGTCCCCACGCTCTCCCATGGCAAGCGCCGCGCCCGAGCCGACGGCGATCGTCTTCACGCGATATCCGCTCGCCTGTTCGAACGCCGGCACGAGAACGTCGAGCAGGCCCGTGTCCTGCGTGCTGGTCGTCGTCGCCAGCACGACCGCCGTCGCAGCCAGCCCGCGACCCGGCATCAACGTACCGGCGAAAACGACAGCCAACGCGAGCCCGAGCGCCTTCCTGATCATCTGCGGGGCCTTCGGGGGACGCGCATCCCCTGTCCCGCTACCCACCACGGGCCTTCCGAAGAGAAAGCAAAGTCGAGACGGTTGCACTCCGCAACCATTTAGTTGTATATTCGAACCGTCGTGACCAGACCACGCACACAGCCGGCCCCGGACGCCGCCCTGGCATTTCAGGAACACATGGTCCAGCTCGTGCGCGCGCTCGGGCTGCACAAACCGGACGAGACGCCGTGCGGGCAACCGGTGTCGGTCGGCGAGGCGCACGCGCTCCTCGAGATCGCTCGCGAAGCAGGGATAACCCAAAACGGCCTCGCCGCGCGCCTTCGGCTCGAGAAGAGCACGGTCTCGCGCCTCGCCGCGATGCTGGAGCGCCGAGGCTGGGTGCGGCGCGTGCGCGACCAGCACGACGCGCGTTTCATCCGCTTGCACCTCACGCAAAAAGGCATCGCGGCAAACGCCACGATCGCCCGCTCCCGTCGCGCGAAGTTCGAAAACATCTTCGGCGCGATCCCGCCCGGCCGGCGCGACGCCGTCGT
>DASZGA010000402.1:0-4319 GCA_035939295.1 Candidatus Elarobacter sp.
GGTCGGAGGTCCTTCCTCCCTTCCCGACGTTTCTCGTCGAGGCCGATCCATTTTCGCCCGCGAAGCCGATCTGCGAGCCGTGAACGACACCACCTACGCCTCGCCGTTCTCGTGGCGCTACGCGCGCCCGTCGCTGCGGGAGCTCTTTTCCGAGCGCGAGCGCCGCAAGCTTTGGCGGGCGGTGTGGGTCGCGCTCGCCGAGGCGCAGCAACGCGCCGGCCTGGTAACCCAGGAAGAGCTCGACGACCTCCGCGCGCACGCCGACGACATCGACCTCGCCGCCGCGCTTGCGATCGAACGCGAGATCGGCCACGACTTGATGGCCGAGATCCGAGTCTACGCCCGGCAGGCAATCGTCGGCGGCGGCAAGATCCACCTCGGCGCGACTTCGATGGACGTCGAGGACACCGTCGAGACCTTCCGCATGCGGCTCGCGCTCGATCGCATCCTCACCGCGCTCGACGATCTGCTGCGTTCGTTCGCCGCGCGCATCGAACGCCACGCGGATCTCGTCTGCATGGGCTACACGCACCTGCAGCCCGCCGAGCCCACCACGCTCGGGTACCGTCTCGCGGTCTACGCGCAAGATCTGCTGATCGACCGCGCGATGCTCCTAGTCGCGCGCGAACAGCTCACCGCGAAAGGGATTCGCGGTGCGGTCGGCACCTCGGCGTCGTACACGCGTCTGCTCGACGGCACACCGCGCACGCCGCAAGATCAAGAGAACGACGTCCTATCGCGCTTCGACCTGCAGGCGCGTGACGTCGCGACGCAGACCTACCCGCGCAAGCTCGACTACTTGCTCCTCTCGACGCTCGCCGGGCTCGGCGCTTCGCTCTCGAAGTTTGCGTTCGACGTGCGTATCCTCGCGAGCCCCGGCTTCGGCGACATCGCCGAACCGTTCGGCGCGAAGCAGGTCGGCTCCAGCGCGATGCCGTTCAAGCGCAATCCGGTGATGGCCGAGCGAATCGACTCGCTCGCGCGACTGCTGCCCGCGTACGCCGATGTCGCATGGCAGAACGCCGCGACCAACCTGCTCGAGCGCACGCTCGACGACAGCGCGAACCGCCGCACGATCCTCCCCGAAGCGCTGTTGTGCACCGACGAGATCGTTTCGCTGGCGAAGAAGATCGTTGACGGACTGCGCGTCGACGAGCGCCGCATCGCCGAAAATCTGCGCACGTACGGTCCGTTCTCGGGGACCGAAGCGATCCTGATGGAGGCGGCCAAGCGCGGCGGCGACCGCCAGGAGCTGCACGAGGTCATTCGCGAGAGCGCGATGCGCGCGTACGACGCGCTCGCCGCCGGCGACTCGAACCCGCTCGCACGGCTGCTCGCCGACGACGAGCGGATCGCTCGCTGGGTCGACCCGGCGGAAGTGCGCGAGCGGCTTGACCCGACCGGCCACGTCGGCGACGCACCCGAACGGGCGCGCCGCCTCGCGAAGCGAATTCACGACACCGTCGGAACGGCAGAGAAAAAGGATGCGTAAGGGACACGAGATCGCGCGCGGCAAGACGAAGGTTCTGTACGAGCTGGACGGTCAGCCCGACGTGCTGGTCGTGCAGCAGCAGGACGGAATCACCGCGCGCGACGGCGAGCGCCGCGACGTCATCGAAGGCAAAGGCCGGATCGCCGCGCAGACGACGGCGCGCGTCTTCCGGCTGCTGAACCTCGCCGGCCTTCCGACACACTACCTGAACGGCGGCGAGGACGACGACGACAACGAGATGCTCGTCCGCCGCGCGCAGATGATCCCACTTGAAGTCGTCGTGCGCGGCGTCGCCGCCGGCTCGCTCGTCAAGCGGCGGCCGGGGATCCAGCGCGGCTCGCTGCTGATCCCGCGGTTGATCGAGTTCTTCATCAAAGACGACGCGAACCACGACCCGCAGATCGACGTCGACGCGATCGTAACGCAAGGGCTCGCGACGGCCTCCGAGGTCGCGACGATGCAAGAGCTCGCGCGAATCACGTACGAGATCCTGGCGCACGCTTGGCGCCGGCGCGACGCGCTGCTCGTCGACCTGAAGATCGAGTTCGGCCGGCTCGCGAGCGGCGAAGGGAAGGGTCAGCTCGTCATCGCCGACGTCATCGACAACGACTCGTGGCGCGTGTGGCCGCAAGGCCGTGAAGAGCTGATGCTTGACAAGCAGCTCTACCGCAACCTCGACGTCGTGACGCCGGCCGACCTGGCGCAGGTTCGCGCGAACTACGAACAGGTCGCGGACATCGTCGGAACGTTTCCGCAGATGCAGCCTGGGATGGTTGCGCTGATCGCCGACGGCCCCGAGCACACCGCGACGATCGACCTCGTCGGCCGCGCGCTCGGATCGTACGGACTCCCGGCGGCGCGCCACATCGTCTCCGTCGCGCGCACGCCCGGCTACGCGCTGCAGCTGATCTCGCAGCTCGAAGCGACGTTTGCGCGCATGATCGTCGTCGCGATCGGCTCGGCGACGAGCGCGCTTCCGGCCGTGCTCGACAACGCGAGCGCGAACCCCGTCATCGCCGTCGACGCCGCCGATCCACGCCCCGACGACGTCGCGCGCGCCGCCGCGAAGGCGTTCGCGCTCGACGACACCGTCGTCTTCGGACGCGTGCTGCTGCTTCAGGCGAACGCCCGCAGCGCGATTCTCGGTGCCGACGCGCAGCTCAACGTGCCGCCGCCGCCCCCGCCGCCGGGCACCGCTCGTGCCTGAGACGGCGGTCCTGCTCGACGACGCCGTCGCGCGCGGCCGCCGCCTCGGCGTCGCGCTCTCGGACGACGAGCTGCGTAGGATTGCGGAACACCTCGGCCGCGTGCCCACCGACACCGAGCTGTTCGCGTTCGACGCGCAATGGAGCGAGCATTGCTCGTATAAATCCTCGCGCGAGCACTTGAAGAAGCTCCCCACCGAAGGGCCGACGGTGCTGCTCGGCGTCGGCGAAGACGCCGGGATCGTGCGGCTCGGCGAGTGGAACGGCGAGACGTACGGGATCGTCGTCGCGCACGAGTCGCACAACCATCCTTCGCAAGTCGTGCCGTTCGAAGGCGCTGCGACCGGGATCGGCGGGATCGTGCGCGACGTGCTGTGCATGGGCGCCGAGGTGATCGGCGTCGCCGACCCGCTGCGGTTCGGGCGGCTCGAGAACGCGCACTGCCGCTACGTCGCGCAGCAAGTCGTGGACGGGATCGCCGCCTACGGCAACGCGATCGGCGTCCCGAACGTCGGCGGCGACGTTTTCATCGACGAGTCGTTCGACGATAACGTGCTGGTCAACGTCGTCGCGCTCGGTTTGGTGAAAGAGAAGGAGATCATCCACTCGCGCGCGCCGCAAGGCAGCGTGGGTTGGGACATCGTGCTGGTCGGAAAAGCGACGGACCGCAGCGGTTTCGGCGGCGCGTCGTTCTCCTCGCTGACGCTCGACGAAGACGACGCCGATCAGAACAAGGGCGCCGTTCAAGTCCCCGACCCGTTTCTCAAGAACGTGATCATGCGCGCCTCGTACGCGGTGTTCGCCGAGTTGCGCGCGCAAGGGATCACCGCCGGGTTCAAGGATCTCGGTGCGGGCGGGCTCGCGGGCTGCAGCGCCGAGCTGTGCGCGGCCGGCGGCGTCGGCGCCGAGGTGGAGCTCGACCGCGTCTCGACGGCACAGCGCGATCTCCCACCGGAAGTAATTGCGATCGGCGAGACGCAGGAGCGGCTGTGCTGGATCGTTCCGCCGTCCTTCACGCCGGCGCTGCTCTCGATCTACAACGAGGTGTACTCGCTCCCACGCGTCGCGCGGGGAGCGTGCGCGGCGGTGATCGGCAAGGTTACCGAAACGGGGCGGTACGTCGCGCGCTATCGCGACGAGATCGTCATGGACGTCGATCTGGAGTTTCTCACGGGCGGTGTGCGCTATCATCGTTCGTACGTGCTGCCTGCCGTTTCGGAAGAGCCGGAAGCGGAGCGCGAACGCGCCGTCGAGTCCGCTGCGAACGCACGGCCTGCGTCGCTCGGCGAACGGCTGCGCGCCGTGCTGGCGCATCGCGATGTGTGTTCGCGGAAGACGATCTACCAGCGGTACGACGGGGTCGTGCGCGGCTGCACCGCGATCCCGCCCGGTTACGCCGACGCGGGGATGTTGGTGCCGATTCCCGGCGCGCCGCTCGCGGTCGCCGTCGGGATCGGCGGGAATCCGCGTTACGGTAAGGTCGATCCGAATCGCGCAGCGCAGCTCGCCGTCGCTGAAGCGATCGCGCACGTTATCGCGGTCGGCGGACGCGCCGCCGGGCTCACGGACTGCTTGAACTTCGGCGACCCGACGGTTCCCGAGCAGATGGGAGAGTTCGTCGC
>DASZGA010000403.1:0-12114 GCA_035939295.1 Candidatus Elarobacter sp.
ACCGCGAATTGGAGAAACATGGGATCGAACAAGAGCGGTAAGCTGGCTCGGACATGGATCGTGTACATCGTCAGCGCGGTCGTCGCCTTTGCAGTGCTCGAGCTCATTCCGTACGTCAACCATCACGTGCCGTTTTTTCGAGACGGCGGCGTACTCGGACTGATCGCGTTCCTCGGTGTTTGGGGTGTGATAGCTTTGCTCTACTTCGCAGTCCTCAAATACGTGCTGGCACCATTCGAGAAGCGTCTGCTCGGCGACACGGATTCTTCAAAGCAGAGGGATCCCAATGCGCAGTGACACGACGGTTCTTCAAACGCCGGGCTGACGCTCGAACCCAACGGTGCGCGAGGGACTACCACACGAAAGAAGCGACCTAGGTAACGTTTGCTGAGAAGAAGGACGGAGTCGAGCGGATTCCGGAGGAAAGCAGAGTCACATGACTCCGATAGCTTCCGAACCTCCCGTAATGCCGCCGGCGATCGTTGCTGTGGCGAAGTCTCGGACGTGTTCGGCGATGCAACGGGTCGTGACGCATACACCTGTTCTAAGAGTTGAGGCGTCAGTCAGTGGCGACTCTTTGAGGCTCGGCATCGCGCTCTTGTCACTCGTAGGAACATCGACGAAGCCCGATGCATTTCATGCGTTTGTCTCCGTAGATGGTCATCCCGTCGTACTCAGCCTTCCTCCGCAGGGCTTCATCTCGCTTACGTACCCGGGCCTGTCCCCGGGCGTGCACTACGTTCGATACGGAGTATATCGCGGAGACCAGTTGTTGGAAGATAACTCCTTCTGCCGGAACGTTCAATCGTCAAGGAGATCACGCTAGGACAGACCTTACAACAGCATCGCGTTACGCCTTCGAATTCCGATCGCCGGCAGCGTCAGCCTCTTTACGGCAGGCGTACTCGCCCTGCTTCGTCGTTCCGTAGTAGCGAGTGCCCTTTTCGTGATAGATGTGGCTCCTTGTGTTGAGCCATACGACTTGATCGCTCGGGCAGTGCGTTTGCGCGGCGGACTCTGTGTCGAATCCGGGCGGGTTGCCGTTTCTGGCCGGGTGGGCGGCACCGTTCATCGTGCCGGACGCCGAACCGTTTCCAACCCCGCCGGACATCGCGCCGCCGGCGGCTCCCGTCGGCACAGCTTTTACCGGCGCGGCGGCGGACGGCGTCTGTGCTGTGGTCGTGGTGGTCGTGGTCTGGGCGTCTTTGTGGCCGCAGCTCGCCGCGAGGGCTAGCAACGCGACCGCGAACAGGCGTCGGATCAGCATCGGCGTCTCTCCTTTCGGCGCCTGTATCGCCGGCAGACCCGAGCGCTCCTTGCCGGCGCCTGCGCCGAATTGTCAGGATTCCGGCAGTCTACCCCCCGTCCCCACGCTGCTATCGTACAAGACGCGGCCTCGCCGCTCGCCGTACGCTGGCCGCAAGTCGACCCTCCCAGCCCACAGGTGAACCGATGAAGCGAGTTTCTTTTCTCGCCGCCGCGCTGCTGTTGCTCGGCGCAACGCCGGCCGAGCGCGTCGGCTTGCGCTTTGCTGTTTCCGCCGGGAGCGCACCGGTCGCGTGCCAAGCGAAGATCCCCGGGCTCGGCACCACGCGCGCCACGATCGTCCCGCAAGACCTGCGCTTCTACGTTTCCGAGGTAAAGCTCGTCCGCAGCGACGGCACCGAAGTTCCGGTCGCGCTCGACGACGATCGTGCATGGCAAGCGAAAGGCGTCGCGCTGCTGAGCTGGTGCGCCGACGGCAAGTCCGACGTGCACGACGTCGTCACCGGCACCGTCCCCGCCGGCACGTACCGCGGCGTGCGCTTCGCGCTCGGCGTCCCCGACGCGCTCAACCACGCCGACGCGACGATCGCCGAAGCGCCGCTCAACGTCACCGGAATGTACTGGAGCTGGCGTTCCGGCTACAAGTTCCTGCGCTTCGACGTCCGCTCGTCGCGCGAGAACGGTGCCTCGCCGTCGACGTGGCTCGTCCATCTCGGCAGCACCGGCTGCACGACGGCGTCCGGCGGCGCATACGACTGCCGCCATCCGAACCGCCCCACGATCGCGCTACGAAACTACGACTGGCACGCGAACGCGATCGTGCTCGACGTCGCGCAGCTCGTCGCCAAGGCC
This sequence comes from Candidatus Elarobacter sp., assembly GCA_035939295.1. Classification (GTDB taxonomy): domain Bacteria; phylum Vulcanimicrobiota; class Vulcanimicrobiia; order Vulcanimicrobiales; family Vulcanimicrobiaceae; genus Vulcanimicrobium. The sequence goes on from DASZGA010000403.1 coordinate 2,119, forward strand.
GACCTCACTGCGCATTCCGGCGGCACCGAGTGCATGTCCGACCCGAGCGACGACGCGGAATGCGCGCCGCCGTTCGCCGCGCTGGGCCTCGGCGCCGGCGCAACCCCGCAATCCGTCTTCCACGTGCGCTGACCGTGCGCGGGCTGCTCGCGTTCGCCTTCGCCGCGATCGCCGCGCTCGTGCTCGGCGGCGCGCGCGCGCACGCCGACGACACCTACCGCTGGAACATCCCGTCGGTGATCCCGGCGCCGCTCGTCCCGGCCGATAACGCGATGACCGAAGCGAAGGTCAACCTCGGCCGCTTCCTGTTCTACGACAAACGCCTCTCCGCGAACGGAACGATCTCGTGCGCGTCGTGCCACCGGCAGGCGTACGCGTTCTCCGACCCGCGCGTCGTCCCGGTCGGCGTCACCGGCCAGAAGCACCCGCGCCACGCGATGCGGCTCGTCAACGTCGCATATCTCCCGGTGCTGACGTGGGCGAACCCGAACCAGCGCGCGCTGGAGTCGCAGGCGCTCGTCCCGATGTTCGGCGAGCACCCGGTCGAGATGGGCCTTGGCGGCCGCGAGAAGCAGATGCTCGCGATGCTCAAGGCGGACGTGCGCTACCAGCGCCTGTTCGCCGAAGCGTTCCCCGACCAGTACGACCAGATCTCGCTCGCCACCGTGACGCGCGCGATCTCGAGCTTCGAGCGCGCGTTGCTCTCATTCGACTCGCCCTACGACCAATATCGATACGGCCACCACCCCGATGCGATCTCAGCGGCGGCGAAGCGCGGCGAAGGGCTGTTCTTCGGCGAGCGAATCGACTGCGCGCACTGCCACGGCGGGATCAACTTCACCGACAACATCGCGCACGTCCGCCTGCGCGCGCCCGAGATCGCTTTCCACAACACCGCGCTCTACAACATCGGCGGCACCGGCGCGTACCCGCACGACAACCGCGGCATCGAAGAGATCACCGAGAACCCCGCCGACATGGGCAAGTTCCGCACGCCCTCGCTCCGCAACATCGCCGCGGGCGGCCCGTTCATGCACGACGGCAGCGTCAAATCGCTCGAAGAAGCGATCGACCACTACGCCGCCGGCGGCCGCACGATCGCCGCCGGCCCGTACGCCGGCGACGGCAGCAAGAGCCCCCTCCGCGACACACAGCTACGCGGCTTCAAGATCACCCCACAAGAACGCAGCGACCTCGTCGCATTCTTGCAATCACTCACCGACGATAAGTTCTTGCACGACCCGCGTTTCAGCGACCCGTTCGCCGCCGAAGCGAAGTAATTTCGCGGGGCGCGTTCAGCGGCCGGGGACGAGGCTCACGTAGACGGCCGAGAACGGTACGTCGTTCGTCGAGTTCGGGTCTCGCGGCGGCGTACCGCCGGACGTCTGCACGCGCAGCACGTACGCGGCATCGCCGAAGAGGCCGCCGGGGTGCTTCAGCAGCTGCCACTCCGCCGCCCCCGGCCACGGGACCGCCGCGGCAGTCGAGGCATACGTCTGCGGCGCGCGAAACTGCAGCGGCCCGCCGACGATGCTCTCCGTGCGGTCGTCGTAGACGTTCGCGTGATCGATGCTGGTTTGCTTCCACTTGCAGAGAAGCGGAACGTGTTTCACGCAGCCGTACGTCTCACGGCCGGTGACGGCATACGCCGCTCGCGCGATCAGCCCGGGCGGAAGCTGGTTCATGATGCGCGGTAGCGTCATGCGCGTGCGAAACGCCGGATGCTGCGCGTAGTCCGGAACCGCATCCTTCATCGGCGCCATCGCGGCTTCGGCGCGCCAGCGCCAGGCAGGCCCACGCGCGCCGCTCGGGCGCTGTTGCACCGCGTTCGCGGCCGAAAGGCTGTAGATCGAGAACCGCGAGCGCAGCGCGTTCGTCGGAACGAAGACGTGGCCGTCGGCGACCGTCGGCCCGGCGAAATGGGGCACGGCGCCGATCGGATCGTGCCACAGTAGCCTCAACGAGCCGGCGTCGAACGCGTAGATCTCGGCGTGCGAAGCCGGATCGGTCTTGGTGAGGATCGCCCACACGATCCCGCTCCCCTGCGTCGCGCCGTTCGCCGTGACGGCGAGCATCCCACCGGGCATAGCGTTAAGGCACAACAGCAGATCGCACTTCGCCGCAAGGACATCGCTGTTCGCCGCGATCCACGGGTGCCAAGGATCGGTGACGGTAAACGTCCCGCTTTTCAGGTCGAACGCGTACATCTTGAGGTAGTCTTTCTCCGCCCACTCGTACACGTACGCGAGCTTGTCGGAGACGCGCCACATCGTCGGCGAGCCGTGAAGATGCGGCCCTTTGTTCCAGGTTTGCGTGCGCTGCGTCCCGTCCGTGTCCGGCGTGCGCACGTTTATGCCCGCGAGAATTTGCTGCTTCACTGCCAGCGCGTTGTCGACGACGTAGAGATAGCCGGTCTTCCCGCCGCCGATCACGCGGCCGGCGCCGTCGACGACGAGCGGTCCGGCCGAGCCGAAATCGACGTCGAAGACCTCGTCGCTCACCTGCTCGAACGGCGCGAACGACGCGGCCACGGCGAACGTGTCGCTGCCCAGCTTCACGAGGCTGTCACCGTACGACTGCTGCGATGGGTCGTAGTGACCGTTGCCGATCATCGCGTACACGTTCCCGTCGGCGTCGGCCGCCGGCCCCGCACCGCCCTGCCAGATCCCGCCGCCTTCGCCGACGCACGCCATCGAGAAGAGCCCGCCGAGCGGAACCCACCCGGCCCACGGCTTCAGCCGCCCGCCGACAGGATCGTAGCAGGTGGGAAACGCCGATTTCGGATTGCGCTGCGGCACGCCGGGTTGGTTCCATTCCCAAGCGTAGGGCTCGGTATTGAACGCACCGGCCGGTTTCAGCCCGGCGGCGGTGTACCGCAGCATCCAGCCGTAGTACTCGGAGACGTTCTCGTTCTGCCGCGCGCTGAACGACGCGTAGAGATAGCCGTGATCGAGCAGCAGCGACGCCGTATCGCTCTCGTTCTTCGCAACGAAGCTCAGCGGCTTCAGACCGTTGCGCGTCACCGAGCCCGCGAGCGCGACCGGCCCTTGAACGATCTTCCCAGTCCCAAGGTCCAGCTTGACGAGATAGTACCGAACGTCGAGCGTCGTCTGAAGCTTGAGCTCGTCGCTGACGAAAACCGAGTTCCACGGAAACTGGTTCGCGGTGCTGAACAGCACGTCGATCGTACCGCCGTCGCCGTTGACCTCGAGCACCGGCGTAGCGTTGATCCCGCGTCGCCACGGACGCGCCGTGGGCTGAGGATCGCTCAGCGTCGTCCGCCACAACAGTCCGCCTTGCAGTGCGCCGCTCGTATCGTCGGCGTCGAACGCATAGACCGAGTTCGTGCCGGTCACCACGTACGCGATGTTGCGCAGCCCGGCCGCAGTCCGCACGCCGGGAGCATAGAGGACTTGCGTGTTGATCGGTCCGTCGACATAGCGGTCGATGCGCTGCAGCCCTGCGACCGTCGCGGGCGTGAGCTTCGTCTCGGCGAGGTTCGCGCCGGTTCGGAAGTTGTCGTTGTGCTGCGTCGGAACGACGACGCCGGCATCGGCCGGAGCACGCACGCCGCACAACGACGCGACGATGAAGGCCGAGACGATGAGCCGGTGGCCGAAACAACGCATGGACTACACCTTTCGAAAACACGCGCTGTGCGCTCGCTTCCTTAGCGGGATCAGCTCTCCTCCGCTATCGCACCGTGAAGCCCGAACGACGACCGCGCAACGGCGGATCGCCAACCGTGAACGTCACCGCGTCCGCGCGTGCGCCGTCGCGTGCGCGCAGCGTCCAGCGGCCGCGCGCGAGCGGAAGCGTCCAGCGCGCATCGCGCGAAGCGAGCACTCTCCCGTTCAGCTCCCACGCCGGCCGCGAAACACCGCGGGCGATGACCGCGATCCGTGCACCGGGCGCCGCGACGAAGACGTCGCCGTCGTGCGGCGCAACGATACGCAGCCCTTCGTCGCGTCGCGGCGGCTGCGCCGCGAGCCAGCCGTCGTAACTGCGGTCGAGCGGTCGAGGCGCCGCGTTCCACGCGCGCAGATCGCCCGAGTCGAGCCATTCACCGACAACGCTGTCGCAATCGCGCGTCGGCCGCACCCCGGTCGTCGCGCACATCGGTTTGCGCGCGTACCCGTGCGGTCGCGCGAACGCAAGCGGCGTCCAGCGCTCCGCCAGCTTCCGCACGATACGATTCCACAACGGCGCCGCGCCCGTGACGCCGCTGACGCGCTGCATCGGCGCACCATTGAAGTTCCCCACCCATGCAGCGACGGTGTAATCGCGCGTGAACCCAACCGTCCACGTATCGCGGAAGTCCGACGACGTCCCCGTCTTCACCGCGCTCGGAAACGGCGTCCGCAGCAGCGACGCGACGCCGAACGAACGCGCTCGCGCATGCGCATCGGCGAGAATATCCGTCACCAAAGCCCATTCCGACGCCACGCCGACACGTACCGCACCGCCGTGCTGCGCATCGCGGACATCGGCGACAGCATGGACGCGCACAGGACGTCCACCGTTCGCGATCGTCGCATACGCGCCCGCGAGCTCTTCAAGGGTCACCTCGCCGTCGCCGAGCGCAAGACCCAGTCCGTAGTGATCGGCATCTTTCGTCAAATGCCGGAAGCCCAGCGCGTGCAGCCGATCCAGAAAAGCGGGCACGCCCACACCGCTGAGCACGCGCACAGCGGGAACGTTCAGCGAGTCCGCGAGGGCGATCCGCACCCGCACCGGCCCGGCGAAACGTTCGCTGTAGTCGCTGGGACTATACGACCGCAGACCCGGAATCGCGTACGTCGCGGGAACGTCGGCGAGGATCGTCGTCGGGCGCACCGAGCGCCGTTCCAGCGCCAGCTCGTACAGAAACGGCTTCAGCGTCGAACCGGGCTGCCGCAGCGCGACGACCCCGTCGTTTTTCCCCGCGCCGGCGCTCGCGAAATAGTCCGCTGACCCGACGTACGCCAAGATCGCGCCGTCACGATTATCAACGACGATCGCCGCCGCATCGCGCACCCGCCGTTCGCCGAGCCCGCCGACGACCTGCCGCGCCGCGTTCTCAGCGAACGCCTGCAGCTCGCCGTCGATCGTCGTTCGCACGCGCGTCGCGCTCGGCGCCACGCCGCCCGCGAGCCGAAACAGCAGATGCGGCGCCGCCGCGATCCCGTCGCTGCGCGGCAGCACCTCCATGCGCTCCGCCGCGGCGTGCGCCGCTTCGTCCGCCGAAACCGCCCCGACGGCCACCATCCGCGCGAGCACCGTTCGCCGCCGCGCTTCGAGCGCGTCGCGATGCGCGTACGGATCCAGCCGCACGGGATCGTTAGGCAGCGCGGCCAGGAATGCGGCGTGCGCGAGATCGAGCTCGCGCGCCGGCGTCCCGAAGTACGTCCGCGCACCCGCCTCGACGCCGACCAGATCGCCGCCCATCGGCAGCCGGTTCACGTACGCTTCGAGAATCGTCTCTTTCGGCGTCCCGGCCGCGATCCGTTCGGCCAGCACGATCTCCTCGAGCTTGCCCAGCGGCGTCCGCGGCAGATCGAACCGCAGCCGCGCGAGCTGCATCGCGATCGTCGACCCGCCGGAGACGACATGCCGCGTCGACAGAACTTGCCATGCCGCGCGCGCCAGCGCGAGCCCATCCACGCCGCCGTGCTGCGCGAACCGCGCGTCCTCCGTCGAGACGATCGCGGCGAGAAACCGCGGCGAAACCGCGCTCAGCGGAACCCGCACGGCGTGCTCGGTATCGCGTCCCAGCACCGTCCCCAGCACGCCGCCGCTGCGATCCTCGAACGTGAGCGCGTTGGCGCCGCCCGCGAACGCGCGCGGCCCGATCGGCCGTCCGGCGAACGCGAGCGCGGCGAGGGTGACGACGAGCGCCGTTACGGCGATCCGCGACAAGGCCATCTGTGCCAAGGTGCTTTCGACCCGGAGTCGTACGGCCCCGGCGAAAGGAGCCGACCGATGAGCTTCACGTTAGGCGGCAATATCGACAACCAGTCGCAGTACACGCTGAAATACTCGGGCAACGCGCCCTCCTGGGGCAACTGCGAGATCGTGACCACGACGATTCCACCGGGCTCGAACGTAGAAGCGTTCGTCGGGATGAGCGACGGGATTTTCCAGGGCTGCGAAGGTTCGGTCACCTACACGTTCACCGACCAGCACGGAAACGAACAATCGATCTCGATGTCCTACAACGACCCGTTCTCCGGCTCCAACTCCGCCTCCGTGAACGTTCCGAACGGGATGACGGGGCAGGCCGACGTTCCGTCGTCGGGCTCGAACGTCACGGCACAGTACACGCTTTCCGGCGAGGTACGCTAGGACCAGAAACCTGACGAAGGGGGACAAGGGAGCAACCGCGCTCGCGCGAACGTTTCGCCGCGACGTGAACAGGCATGCGCGCCGCGCGTTCGCCTTCGCCGCGCTGGCCGTCGCCCTCTTCGCGACCGGCTGCACTTCGCGCGGCCCGGAGAAGCCGCAGCCGCTCCCGAGCGTCTCGCCACTTCCCGCGCCCTCGCCGAACGCCCCGGTCGCCTCCGTCATGCCGGTCGGCAACGTCGACACGCTGGCGCAGATCCGCATCCGTTTCAGCGACGACCTGATCCCGCTGCAACGCCTCGAATCCCCCGACGAAACCGCGATCCTGGCGCACTTCGCGATCGAGCCCGCGCTGCCCGGACGCTTCCGCTTCCTCACCCCGCGGATGATCGGCTTCGAAGCCGACCGCGCCTGGCCGCCGGCGACGCGCGTCCGCGTGACGATCGCCAAAGGCGTGCAAGACGTGCACGGCCACGCTCTCGCGGACGATCTTTCGTGGACGTTCCAAACGCCGGGGATCGAGATCGGCGACCTGCCGAAGCTGGGGCAATACTCGGAGCCGTTCGTCCTGAGCCCGAAGATCGAGCTGACGTCGAACGTCGCCCTCGATCGCGCCTCGCTGCAATCACATGCGTTCGTGCGCGCGCACGACGATCCGCAATCGCAAGCGATCCCGCTCGCGATCCCGCCCGACACAGCGAAAGCGACCGCGACGCCCGCGATCCCCGGCGCGCAGCAGCCCGAAGCCGACTTCGATCCCTCGCAGCGCACGTGGCGCTACGTGCTCGTCCCCGCGCACGACCTCGCGAAGGCGACGCAGTACGACATCACGATCGAGCCCGGCATCCTCCCGCGCGACGGAAACCTTGCCAGCGCAAGCGCGTCGACCGGCGCGTTCAAGACGTACGACGCGCTGCGCTTCACCGGGATGAAGGGAATGCCGGGCACGGTGTTCACCAACGGCGGCCCGGCGCTGCAGTTCAGCACGCCGATCGACGGCAAATCGCTGAAGGCGCTCGCGCTCGCTCCGGCACCGCCGGCCGGCACGACGCCGTTCGCCGTCACCGAGGGCGGCGTCGCCGTGAACACCTCGCTGCTCTTGCCGCAACACGACTACACTGTCACGATCGGCAAGGATCTCCGCGACACGTTCGGACAGACGCTCGGCACCGAACAGAAGGCGTCGTTTCACACCGCCGACTTCCAGTCGGACGTATGGGCGCCGAGCGGCGTCAACCTGTTCCCGGCCGGACGCGACGTGCGCCTGGACGTCGTCGCGGTGAACGCGCCGCCCGACGTGCACGCGATCTTCCACCCGCTCAAGCCGCAGGACGTCGTGCTGTACCCGGACGCGAACGGCGGCGGAAGAGGTGACGTGCTGCCCTCGCGCGACGAGTGGCCGCGTTTTGATGTGCGCGCGCCGAAGAACGTCGAGCGCACGATCGAGATCCCGCTCGCGGCGAAGCTCGGCGCGCCGGCCGGCGCGCTCGCCTACGGCGTCTCCGCACAGCTCCCGCGCCGGTCGGAGCCGTTTGTCGCCTCAGGCGTCGTGCAGCTCACCGACCTCGGCGTTTTCGCACGCTGGTTCCCCGACGGCGGGAGCGTCTACGTCAACCGCATCACCGACGGAACGCCGGCCGCCGGCGCAACCGTCGACGTTTATCGCGCGCAGGGCGGCGATGAGACGAAGAAGCCGGCGCCCCCGTGCGCCAGCGGAACCACGGGTGCGGACGGGGTAGCGCGCTTGGGCGGCGCTTCGTTCGCGCGCTGCGAAGCGAACGCCGGAAGCCAGGAAGGTGCGCCCTCGCTGGTCACGATCGTGCGCCGCGGAGCGGATTGGACGTACGTGCGCACCGACGACGGCAGCGGCGCGTACTCGGGCGACTTCTACAACGGCTGGAACTACGGGATCCCGCTGGCGCGCGGAACGATCTTCTCCGACCGCGCGCTCTACAAGCCGGGCGAAACCGTGCAGCTCACCGCCGTCGGCTGGTTCCTGATCGACGGCGTCCTCAAGCGCGGCACGGCGGCGTCGTACGCGCTCACGCTCCAACTGCCGAACGGCGACAAGCACGACCTCGGCCGGCGCGCGCTCAACGAGTTCGGCACGTTCTCGATTCCGGTCGTGCTGCCGCAGACCGCGCAGCTCGGATACTACACGCTGAAGGCAAGCGCCGGCAACGGCGAGGAGATCGACGGCAGCTTCCGTGTCGCCGACTTCAAGCCGCCCAACTTCAAGGTCGACCTCGCAATCGACCACGACGTCGCGGCGCGCGGCGGCACCGTCAACGCGAGCGCGAGCAACGACTACCTGTTCGGCGCGCCGCTCGCGGGCGCGTCGACGCATTTCGTCGTCACCCGCTCGATCACGACGTTCACGCCGAAAGGCCGCGACGGCTTCAGCTTCGGCCGGCAGTGGTTCTGGCCCGACCAGCAGCCCGACGCCGCAACCGACGTTCTCGAAAAGACCGTTACCGTCGACGGCAGCGGAAAGAGCGCGGTAAGCGTCCCGGTCGCAAGCGATCTGCCCTTCCCGATGACGTACGAAGTCGATGCGGAGACGACGGACGCTTCGAACATCGCGGTCTCCGACTCGAAACAGTTCACCGCGCTTCCGTCCGACACGCTGATCGGCGTGAAGTCCGACGACGTCGGCACCGCCGGAACGCCGCTGAACGTCAACGTGATCGCGACCGACCCCACGGGCAAAGCGCGCGCGGGAACGAACGTTCATCTCGACTTGCAGTTCGCGAACTACTCCAGCGCGACGCAGATCTTGGAAGGCGCGGAACAGCCCGTGCAGTCGGTGTCCTACCAGACGGTCGCGAGCGCCGACGCGACGAGCGGCGACAAGCCGGTCAGCGTTTCCCTTACGCCGCCGAAGCCCGGCACGTACCGCTTGCGCGCGAACGTCGCCGGCGCGAGCAGCGACGCGGGCGAGACCGACGCATTGCTGTTCGTGGGCGGCAACGGCGAGACGATGTGGTACGCGCGCGACCCGAACATGCTCACCGTCAAGCTCGACAAAACGACCTACAAGCCCGGCGAAACGGCGACGGCGCTGGTGCAGTCGCCGTTCCCGAACGCGCAGCTGCATATCGCCGTGATCCGCCACGGCGTGCTGTGGGAGAAGACGCTGCAAACCAGCAGCGCCGCGCCGACCGTGCGGTTCACAGTGACACCCGAGATGCTGCCGAACGCCGCCGTCGAGGCATTCTTGGTACGCCGCGGCGCGCCGCCCTCGAAGAACCCTGCCGACAGCGGTAACGCGCTCGCTCGCGTGGGCTTCGCGCCCTTCAACGTCGCGCTCGACGGCAAGTACGTCGTCGCGACGGTGCGCGCCGACACCGCGACCGCAGCGCCCGGCGGCCACCAAACCGTGCACGTCCACTTGGCGGACGGCGCGAAGCACCCCGTGCGCGGGCAAGCGACGCTGATGGTGGTGAACGACGCGGTGCTGCGGCTCACCGGCTACCGTCCGCCGGATCTGGTGAAGATCGTCTACGCCGACCAGCCGATCTCGACGCGCTACGCCGACAACCGCGCCGCACTCGTGCTGAGCACGCTGCAGAAGCCGCTCGAGAAGGGCTGGGGCTTCGGCGGCGGCCTCTCGGGAGAAGAAGCGGACCCGCGCGTGCGTCACAACTTCCAGCCGCTGGCGTACTTCGCCGGCGC
>DASZGA010000404.1:0-1836 GCA_035939295.1 Candidatus Elarobacter sp.
AACGCGACCGCTTTGGCCGCCTCGTCGTCTACCTGGCGCGGATGCTCCACGACGGCACGGTAAAACCCGGCCCGATGTACGGCCTCGGCGTCGACGAAGGCAGCGTCGTCCTCGTCCAATCCGATGGCACCGCCGCAGTCCATATCAAAGGAAAAGACCGCGGCGCCTACCTCATCCGCCTAATCCGTGCCCCACACCTCAAACCGGGAACCCCATTCCGCGCCACCGTCGACGTCGCGCACATCGCCCACGACGGCGAACGCTTCGATCTCACCCGGAAACGCACAACCGAACCCTGGCGCCCCGTCACCGTCGACGCCACCCGAACCCCACCCTACAACACCGACCCATACCGCTAAAGGGCGGACTACCTCGAGTCAGCTTCGAAGCGGAGGTCGTGAAAGTCTGGTCCGTACGCATCATCCAGGATTGGAGCCTAGAAGACGCTGAAGCCAATCTTAGCCGAGTTGTGGACAACGCGGTCAAAGATGGCCGCAACGCATCGTCGGAGACGGACGCTCGGCAGTGGTGGTCATCTCCGAGCGAGAGTTCGAGCGACTCGTCGAGGGTAAGCGCGGCTCGCTGATGGACTTCCTCGCGCACTCTCCACTGAAGGGCCTAGTGATCCCGGAACGTGACCATCGTGTCGCCCGCACGCGCGATAGCGCACGTGTGATCGGCTCTATCGAAAAAACCTGAGCACGTTCGGCGCGTGTCGTCCGTAGCGCTGGCGCTGGTTTTGGTCGCTGCGGTTTTGCATGCGACGTGGAACGCGCTTGCGAAGCATGCTCGGCCGAAGAGCACGACGGCGTTTGTGTGGCTTTGCACCGCCGCTTCTGTTGTGTTGTGGGTGCCGGTCGTTGTCGTGCTGCTGCTGTTCGTGCCGCTGGGGCGCGGGCTGGACTGGATCGTGTTCGGATTTGTTGTTGGGGCGGCGGTGTTGCACACGGTGTATTTTATGCTGCTGCAGCGTGGGTATCGGGAGGGCGATCTTTCGCTGGTGTATCCGCTTGCGCGCGGGACGGGTCCGTTGCTGTCGTCGATCGTTGCGGTGATCGCGTTTGGGGAGCGGCCGGGCGTGTACGGCGTGATCGGGATCGTGGCGATCGTCGGCGGGATCTTTCTGGCGACGAGGGCGACGCTGCGCGTTCGCCACGTGCGGGCGTCGGTCGGGTACGGGGCTTGCGACCGGCGCGACGATCGCGATGTACACGCTGTGGGACAAGCACGTCGTCACGGCGCTTGCGTTCTCGCCGATCCTCTATGAGGTCTCGCGGTCCGTCTTGCAGCTTGCGATCATGACGCCGTTCGTTGCCGGACGTACCGGGCGCGATGCCCTCACCGCGACGTGGGCGGCGTGCCGGCGGGAGATCGCAGGGATCGCGGTGCTCTCGCCGATTGCCTACGTGCTGGTGCTGTTCGCGCTCGCGCGCGCGCCGGTCAGCCTCGTCGCGCCAGCGCGCGAGATCAGCATCGTCTTCGGCGCGCTGCTCGGTGCGCGGCTCTTCGCTGAGGGCCACGCGGTGCAGCGCGCGGCCGCTGCCGCGCTGATGGTGCTGGGGATCGTGGCGCTGGCACGCGCCTGAGGCGCGCGTCCGTTCGGCGGGCTAGTGCGAACCGACGACGGCGCGCAAGGCGGTGCGCAGGTCGCAGGCGTTTTCATCGCTGTGCATCACGACGGCGCTGGCCGAGCGAGCCAGCTCGGAGCTCGACGCTCCCATGAGCCGGACCGGCTCCTCGCCGGTGCGCGTGATGACGACCTCGTAGCGCCCAACCTTCGTCGACGGGCGCGGCGAGCTGATGCGAACCATCTTCACCATGGGTCACTTCCATTCG
>DASZGA010000405.1:0-5010 GCA_035939295.1 Candidatus Elarobacter sp.
GTTGAACAGCATGTCGAAGCTGCTCTGCGGCATCAACAACGAGGCGGCGACGCCGTTCGCGATCGTGGCGCCGGCAGGAACGTATCCGAGCCAGGTTCTTCCGTTCTGCTGCGTTGCGACGTTCACGCCGAACGCGTTCACGCCGCTGAATGCAGGCGCCGCACCGCTGATCGCGATCGCCGGCGCGCTGACGGTGACCGGCCACTGACCCAGAGCCGTTGTCGCGGTGAGGATGATGCTCGAGGTCGAGGGCATCGTTCCGTCGTACGCGACGGTCACGACGTTCGGCGCGGTCCCGGCCGAGGTCGTCGCGACCGAGCCTCCGTCGATCTGCGCGGGCGTCACCGAGACGGCTCCGTTCGTATCGTTCGTCTGCAAGGTGAACGGCGACAACAACCGCGCTTGACCCGAGATGACCTTGCCCTGGACGTCCAGGATCGCCATCTTGAACGCCATCGTTCCGGCGAGGCCGTTCGTGAACGAGGCCGGATTGCCGGGGACCGGCGTAAGCACGACCGACGACGGAGAGCCGTCGAAGACCACGGTGACCGTGTTTGCGGCGCCGGGCGCGATCGTTGCGACCGTTTCCGCGACGGACAGCGGCTGGCTGTACGAATTGGTGAGATCGACCTCGATATCGACACGACCGATCGGCGCGTTCACGGTCGCGGTGCAGCTGGTTTTGGTGCACGTTCCGGGCTGCCCGCCGCCCTGTCCCACGGGCTGGCCGTCAGGGACAGCCCAAACCTCCATGCCGATCGTCGCCGTGGAGATGTACTTCGCGAGCCGGACGCCGGAGGGCGACGCCGGCGAGGGCAGTTGCACGAGCACGGTGAGCGGCGCGGTCTTGGACGCTGACGGCGCCGAGGTCGCAGGCGGCGCTACGGGAACCGCCGGCCGCGCGCCGGACGCTCCGCCGCCGGCGCAGCCGGCGACGAGAGCCGCGGCCAGCAGCACGAGCGCATGTCGAACGGTCCGCATCTTACGGGATCCTCTTGTGGCTGGAGCCGACGATCGTCGTCGTGTGCACGTCGACCGACGCGCACGCTTCGTTGCCGTTCGCATCGATCACGACGACCGAGCTCGTACCGACCGCGACCCCGGTCAGCTTGTAGTATCCCGCCGGCGAGTCCGGGGCGATCGTGAACACGGAGGTGTTCAAACTCGTGACGCTGAGCGAGCCGCTGACCGTCGAGCGGATCTGTCCGTACTGCGTCCCGCCGACCGCACCGATCGAGAACGACGCCGGCGAGAACGTGATCTGCGGCGCGTTCACCGCCGGACATTGCGTCGGGTTCGGCGTCGGCGACGGACTTGGTGTGGGCGTAGGCGTCGGAGTCGGAGTCGCTGTCGGCCTCGGCGTCGGCGTTGGTGTGGGACTCGGCGTCGGAGTCGGCGTGGGCGTCGGAGTCGGCGTGGGGGTCGGTGTCGGCGTCGGTGTCGGATAGACGCCGCCGGGCGCGAACAGCATGAAGACGTAACTGCCGCCCGCCGGCACCTTGAACGGTATGGGCAGCACCGCGATCGGGACCGACGATCCCGCCGGCGCGATCGGCCCCGCGATGACGCTCCAACCGGCCGACGGATTCTGCACGTCGAACGATGCAAGCCAGAAACCGTTCGGCGCCGGCGGCACCGCGGTCGCGAACGAGAACGTGAAGCTTGCGACCGAGGAGAACGAAACGGCGGCGTTCGGCGACAAGACGATGAAGGCGATAGGGTTCACGTTCGTCGTGCCGATCGCGCGAACGCGCCGCAACGCGCTTTGCAGGGTCCCGGTCGACACAGGCTGTGTCGACTGAAGCGTGACGGTCGCGGTTCCGCTCCCGCTCGTCGTCGCCGGAAACGTACCGCTGAGCCCGACGCCCGAGGCGATCGCCGGAATCGAGACCGGCGCGACCGCAGCGCCGAGGGTGACCGTTTGGCTTGCTTGCACGGGCGGCGCCGGCGTCGGCGTCGGCGTGGTGACGACGGGCGGCGGCGGCGGAGCGCTGCCGCTACTGCCCCCGCCGCCGCAAGCGGCAGCGACGACGCTGCAAACAAGCACCGCCGTCATGGAAAGCACCCGTGTACGAACCATTGGGCCTCCGAAGACGACTCGGGCGCGTCGTTCCGATGCGCCCTGTCGAGTCCTTCGGCCCGGGACAACGATTACTGAAACCTAACCCCGCAGACTAGGCGACCGCGTACGGCCCCTGTCCGCGCCAGAGCTCACCTTCCGCCGTGCGCCGGGCGAGCAAGCCGGCGTGGACGTTGCTGCCGGGATTCGAGTACAGCAGCAGCGCCTTCGGAACGTCGCTCCAGTTCTTGTTGCGCAAATCACGGCTGATCGTCTCGAAGCCGGCGGAGCCGAAGAAACCGGCGCCGAGGTTGTACGCGAACGAGATCAGCGCCGCGTGCTGGTTGTCGTTCATCTGCTTCCAGAACGGTACCGCAGCGGAGAGCTGCCGCGTGTATCCTTGGATGTCGTTCTGCAGGTAGGCGTCCGCCTCAGCGTTCGTGATGGTGTCGCCGCGTTGCACCGCTTTCCCGTTCGGATAGCGAGTCGTGCCGTAGCCGATCGTCCACACGCCGACCCCGTCGTCGTACGCCTCGAGCCGCAGACCTTCGTAGTGCTTCACGATCGCGACGGCTTGACGCGGAACGCCGCTGCTCGCGCCCGCCGCGCCTTGATCGAGCCTTTGCTGAAGCGTGTGCACCGAGCCCGATCCGATCGAATCCGGCTCGCCGCTCTTGACGTCGGACTTGAATTTTGCCCACGCCGCGCGCGTGTTCGGTCCGAGGATCCCGTCGACGCCGGCGATCGCGTAGCCGAGCGTTTGCAGCGCCGTCTGCAACTCGGCGACCTGTGCCTTCGACAGCGCTTCGAGCGGGGTCGCGCCTTTGATCGTGAGCAGCTGGTGGAGCTTCATGGACACCCCCTTCGGAACTGCGGCGTTTCCAGGGACGGCTCCGACGTCCTCGCCGGGCTTCACCCGTGCCGGTTAGTTCTTCGGGACGACGGAGGCTGCGTTGGCGTGGTCGATCTCTTGCAGCGCGATCGCCGCGTCGGCGCGCGTCGCGAGCTGCTGCGGATGAAACACCTTGATCGTTCCGTAGACGCGGTGCAGCACGTCCATCGCGTAGCTGTTCCCCCAGCCGTTGTTGACCTGGAAGGCGCCCCAGTACGGCTTCGAGACCTTGTCGCGATCCGTCAGCTGCACGGAGAGCGTGCCGCCCCCGCCGGAGTAGTTCCAGGTCGACGGAGGTCCGGCGTTCGGCATCGCCGAGCCTTCATTGTCCCGTGAGATCAGGATCGCGACGAGCTCCTCGCGCGTGAGGTTACGGCTCGGCGCGAAATGGTTCTTGTCGACGCCGATCACGTAGCCGGCATCGCTCATCCCTTGAACGTACTTGAAGTCGCCGTCGGCGGACGGAACGTCGACGAACGTCGGCTGTCCCGTCTCGGCCGGCCGTATCCGCTTCTCCGGCCGGCTCGCGAAGTACGCGTTGTTCGCTTTGACGAGCCAGCGAACGTACTCGCCGCGCGTGATCGGATCGTGCGGGCGGAACTGACCCGACGTGCCGTCGAGCACACCGAGGAACGCCAGCTGGCGGATCGCCTCGGCACCCTCGACCCCGGTGATGTCGGTGAACGAGATCTTCGCCAGCGCGGCTGAAGCCGGCGACGCGCTCGGCGTGACGGCGGCCGCCGCGGCAGGCGACGAGCTCGTTGCAAGCGCGACGGCGGCCGGCGACACACTCGGAGCCGCCACGGACGCGGACGGCGGCGGCACGCTCGGGCTTTCGCCGGCCGGCACGACCGAAGCGCTCGTGTCGGGGACGGGTGCGGCGGTGGCCACGTCCGTCGTCGTCGCGGTGCTTTGCGAGCCTTTGGTACATGCGCTCAACGCGACGAGCAGCGCCACGGCGAGAACGCCGAATCGAACGGCGGATGGAAGCATGGGCGAACCCTCCCTTCACGTCCCGTCCGGTGGGTTTTCGCAGCTTCGTTCGGGCTCCCTCGGCGGGGCCGGCGCCGTTGCCCGCCCACGCTCCGGCGCTTGACATAGTACGAGAACGTAATATACGATATCGTCATAATTTACCCGTTACCGGGAGATGGGCGCTGCCGTGAGTGACGAGATGCAGATCGATGACTTGGCGCGCGAGCTGGCCGCGTTGACGCTGCCGAACGGCCGGCTTCACCATCGCGAGCACCTGCGTTTCGCACACTACCGCCTTCTCCGCGACGGCTACCCGTTTGCGCTCGACACCGTCTGCGAGCAGATCGCGCGGTTCGCGCGGCATCACGGGCAAGCGGCGAAATTTCACGTTACGATGACCCAGTGCTGGGTGCGGCTCGTCGCCGGTGCGCTCGCCGATGCGCCGCACCGTTGCTCGTTCGAGCAGCTCGTCGCGCGCAGCCCCGAACTGCTCGACAAATCGCTGCCGCTTCGGCACTACAGCCGCGAGCGGCTCTTCAGCGATGCGGCACGGGCTGCATGGGTCGAGCCCGATTTGCGCGAGCTTCCGCGCTGCCCGATTCATCGCGGGGTTGCCGCATGAACGGCGTGCGTTGCCGCCCGAACGCCGGGTGGCGCCGCGTCGGGCGCGCGCTCACGGCGGCGATCGCACTCGCGGCAGCGTCGACCGCGCTGCCCGCGTCCGGCTCCGATCGCGCGGTATTCTCCGGCTCGTTCAACGTCACGATGAAGACTGCGGCGCCGCGTGCGCTTTCTCTCTTCGACCCGGTCGGCGAGGCCGCGTGGGCGCCGGGTTGGGCTCCGGTCTTTGCGCGCGAGTCGGACCGCACCGCGCTGCCCGACGGCGCCGTCTTCACGACGCGCGGGCACGAGGGCGGCACGACGACGTGGGTGCTGCAGCGCTACGACCGGCGGGCCGGCGAGATCGCCTACACCGTCTTCGATCCCGAGCATGCCGTCGTTACGATTCGAATCGCAGTGCGCGAGCGCGGGCCGGGGAACGCTGAAGCGCTGGTGCGCTACGACTTGGTCGCGACGAGCGAGG
>DASZGA010000406.1:0-4284 GCA_035939295.1 Candidatus Elarobacter sp.
CTCGCCGTCGCGATGGAGGCGGTACACAGTACCGGCGTCGTGGTCGGCGACGTGAACGACTCGAACGTCCTCGTCGGCAACGACGCGGTCGTGCGGCTGATCGACGTCGACTCGTTCCAAGTCCGCGACGGCGCGCGCATCTACACGTGCGACGTCGGGATGCCGATCTATCAGCCGCCCGAGCTGTACGGCCGCAGCTTTCCCGGACTCGAGCGCACGCCGAATCACGACCGGTTCGGCTTAGCAGTGCTGATCTTTCAGCTTGTCTTCATGGGGCGCCATCCGTGGGCGGGCATTTGGAAAGGCGCGGACTTTGCGTTCGACACCGGTGAGGTGATCGCGCGCCTGCCGTTCGTGTTTGGTCGCGACGCGGCAATCGCCGGGCACCGCCCGCCGGCGAATACCGTTCGTCTCGATTGGTTACCGAATGCCGCTGCGCAACTCTTCGAGCACGCGTTCGCCAAGGACGCAAGGCCGAGGCCGTCCGGCGCCGATTGGGCCGCGGCGCTCGCCGCGTTCGAGGGCGATCTTGCGACGTGCAACGCTTCCGCGATGCATCGCTACGCCCGCTCGCGCGGCGCGTGCCCGTGGTGCGATCTCGAGCGCGCGGGTCTGTTCCTCTTCGTCACCGGCGGGTCGACCGTCTCCGGCGGCGCGGCTTACCTCGAGATCGCAGCGGTCCAGCGGCGCATCGACGAGATCCCGCCGCTGGTCACGGTTCCGGTTCCCGTGGATCCGCGCGCGATTCGGAAGGAAGGCGAACCGCTCGAACCGCGTCTGCGCCTGCACCGGCGTCTTTGGCTCGCCGGCATCGTCATTGCGATCGTCGCGGCGAGCGTCGCGATGGCGCGGCTAGGAAATCACGGCAATCCGATCTACGCGGCGTACGGAGCACTAGCGCTGTGCATGCTGCTGGCTCGGCCGCACCTGCGCAGCGTCAAGCGCGCGCGCCGAGCGGCCATGCTCGCGGCTGACGCTGCTTTCGACGAAGCCGCGCAGCAGTGGTACGCCGTCGCGGACATGCACGAGCTCGCGCTGCGAAAGAACGAGCTGAGCAACAAGCTCGAGACGTACCGTGCTCTCCCGGCAAAATACACCGCCGAGCGCGCGCGGCTCGAAGCGGAGAAGCCGCTGTATCAGCAGCGCGCGTTCCTCGACCGGTTCCTGATCGCCGACGCGAGGATCGCCGGTATCGGTAAGAAGAAACGCGCGACGCTGCTTTCGTACGGAATCGAAACCGCGCTCGACGTTCGCGAGCGTCTGGCGGCGACGTACATTCCGAAGTTCGGCGAAGGGACGCGCGGCATTCTGTTCGCGTGGGTGCGACTGCTCGAGATGCGCTTCCGCTACGATCCCTCGCAGCCGCTCGACCCGCGGCTCGTGAACGACCTGCTCGCACGCGAAAACCGCGAGCGTTCCGACCTCGAACGCGACCTGCGCGGCGGCCCGCAAGCGCTCAAGGCACTCGCCGAGGACCGCATCGCACGCCGCGAAGCGATGCGCCCCGACCTCGTGCGCCTCGCGGAGTCGGCCGCGCAAGCACGTGCCGACTACCGCGTATTGCGCAGAATCTGACGACGCTAGGGAGACGCGGCCGGTGCCGGCGCGGGCAAATCGCCGGGTTTGATGGTGATGCGGAACGCGCGGGATTTGGGGTGCGCGGATTCGACCAGCAGCAACTTCGTCGGAACGAAGCCCGCGGGTACGGAGAATCCGTTCACGACGCGGGCTCCTGCGCCGGGTTCGAGGCTCCAACCGCTGTCGAGCGGCCGTCCCGTAACCGTGATCCCGTCCGCATCCGACAGCGTCGCGTCGAAGTAGCCGTGGTCTTCGTGGTGCGTCCCGTTGTTGACGATCGCGCGGAAGACCAGGGCGCGTTCGCCCGGAGCGTTCGGGTGAACGTTGTCCGCCGGAACCGCGTCCTTCAACGACATCCCGTGCAGCCGGAGCGTCCCGTTGAAGAGCGTCTGCTTGAGCGTACCGCTCACGCCCGCGAGCTGATTTGCGCCGCCGGGAACCGGCGTCGGCGCCGCGAGGGCCGATACGGCTGCCCCGCCGAGCACCAAAGCGAACAGCATCGAGCAGAGCTGTGCACGTCGCACGATCATGAAGTTCCTCCCACGCCGAATTGTACGCAATGCCGCACATGCGGCATCTGCCATAGACCGCGCACCGTTCCCGGCGTTTGCCGAGGTGCCTTTCGAATCGCGCGTAAATTCTGCGTGCTGCGCCGCGCGTAAGATCCTAGCCGCGCGTGAACTCCGGCGGCGTGAACTTGCGCTGCCGGTCGATCGGGCTCATCAAGCCGACGTCGATGCCGTTCGGATCCGCGACGATCGCGTAGCGTGCGCCCCAGAACGCGTCGTGCGGCGGTTGACGTCCGGTGTAGCCTGCCGCCGTCAGCTCTGCGTAGCGCTCGTCCACTGCGTCGCGTGACGGCAGCGCAAAGCCCAGTATCGCGCGGCAACCGTCACCGTTCTCGCGCCAACCCGCGTGCCAGATTCTTGCTGATGCGAGGTTGTCGAATTCCAGCGAAACGCCGCCGGGAAATGCGAGGTCCACGTGTTCGGCACCGTCGCCCGCATCCGGGTCGCGATCCTCGTCCACCGCGAGGCCGAGCCGGCGGTAGAACGCCAGCGTCTCCGCCATGTCACGAACGACCACGTTCACTTGATTGAAGACCGGTTTCGATGAAGCCATCGCGCGAAGACGGTTCGGTATACGACACGGAGGCCGCCTGCCCGAACGGCACCCGGGAAGGCTCACGCAGCCTGCCGCCCAGCGCAGGGTGCGCCGGTTCGCCGGGCGCATCCATTGCGGATGCTGGAGTCCGCCGAGCGAACCTCGATCGCCGATCCGGTCGAGTACTACTTCGAACAAGCGTGGAGCGATGGGCTTCCCGTCGTGCCGCCGACGCCCGAGAAGATCGGCGCGGTCGTCGACGCGCTCGGCGGCGATCCGGAATTTCCGGAAGCCGTCATCCCGCCGCGCGGCGGTACGCTCACGCGCGAAGTGCTGGCGATCAACATGGTGATGGCCGGGTGCAAGCCGGAGTACGCGCCGGTCGTGCGCGCCGCGATCCTCGCGCTGTGCACGAAGCAGTGGAACCTCAACGGCGTCCAGGCGACGACGCATATGGCCGCGCCGCTGCTGGTCGTCAACGGGCCGATCCGCAACGCGATCGGGATGAACGCCGGCCACAACGTCTTCGGTTCCGGAAACCGCGCCAACGCGACGATCGGCCGCGCGATCCGGCTGGTTCTGCTGACCGTCGGCGGCGGAACGCCGGGCGATCTCGACAAGAGCACGCTGGGGCATCCCGGCAAGTACACGTACTGCATCGCCGAGAACGAAGAGCTCAGCCCGTGGGCGCCGTACCACGTCGAGCACGGGATGACGCCGGACGACAGCGCGGTGTTCGTCATCGCCGCCGAGCCGCCGCACAGCGTGGTGAACCACGTCGCCAACGACGCGCAAGGCGTTCTCGACAGCATCGTCTCCGCGATGAGCACCCACGCCCACAACAACGCCGTCGCCGGCGGCTCGTGCGCGGTCGTGATCGGTCCGGAGCACGCGGCCACGATCGCCGGATCGGGGTTCAGCCGGCTCGACGTGCGCAGCTATCTGTGGATGAACGCGGGCAACACGTGGGGCGAGATCAGCTTCAACGACCGTTACGCCGGCGGCGGCAAAGTCTACAACAAAGCGCTCCCGAAATGGTACAAGCGCGAGACGAACGCGCGCATCCCGATCGTCCCGACTCCGGACGACATCCATCTCTTCGTCGCGGGCGGTGCGGCCGGAAGGTTCTCCGCGTTCATTCCGGGCTGGGGGCGAATGACGAGCCCGGTGCTCCGCAAGATCGACGGCACGATGCCGGTCGGCGCGATGTGCGCCGACGGAACGTGCGCCCTATAAGCGCAGTGCGCGACTACTCGCCGGACGGCTCCGGCGGAATGAGATCCGTCAAGCGATGCCAGCTTCGCTCGAGGTGCTCGAACTCGAACGCGAACAGCCGTTCCTGATCCGGCGCGGCCGGCGGAGCCGAGCGAAAGCCGTCCGCAACGATCGCGGCGAGGATCGAGGGGTGATGAACCCGCTCGTAGTGCGCGCGCGAGGCATCTCGCTGGCGCTGGATCCACTCGTAGTCGAGATCGCGGACGATCGCGACGAGCTCGGATACGTCGGACCACGCGAGCGCTTCCGGATAGGCGAGATGCAAGTCCACCGACCGGTTCCGGCTCTCGGTCACGTGCCACACCGCAGGCGTGCCCGAGCCCATCA
>DASZGA010000407.1:0-5218 GCA_035939295.1 Candidatus Elarobacter sp.
GTCATCCGCTCGCGCGGCGCGTCGATCAGCGTCACCGTCACGCCGCGCTCGCGCAGCACGAGCCACGGATACGCGTTCGCGCCGAACTCGTTCGCGCCGGTGATCACCTCGTCGCCGGGTCCGAGATCGAGCCCTTGCGCGAGGATCGTCGCACCGTCGCTGGTGTTGCGCAGCAGCGCGATCTCCTCGCCGATCCCGCCGACGAACTCGGCGATCCGCCGCCGATACGCAGGTGCCGACAGCTCGCGCGGCGCGACACCGATAACACCGCGCGCGGCGTGGTCGTCGACCATCGCGTGCACGGCATCGCGCGTTGCGATCGGGAGCACGCCGACGGCCGCATGGTTCACGTACACCAGCCCGGGCGCGAGCGCGAACGCTTCGCGCGCCAGCGGCGCGGATGAAGCGATCAACTCACCGGGTTGAGGTTGACGTAGATGTCGGCTTTCGACATCGCCGGATTGACGTGCAGCTTCGCGCCGGCGACGCGCGTGACGAACGTGTCGAGCGGAACGTAGACGTCGCCGTTGCGCACGAACGTCGCGCCGCGCATCGTCACCGAGCCCTGGTTGATCTTCGCCGTCCGGCTCCCCGCCGTGAACGTCGCGGTGTTGCTGCCGATCGAGACGACGACCGCGTTGCCTTGGAACGTCAGCAGCCCGTCGAACGACTTCACCAGCTTGACGACGTTGGCGTAGATAACGCCGCCGTGCAGCAGCGCGACCTCGCCGGCCTTGGCGTCGACCGGGCGGCCGTCGAGCGTGAGCGCGACGACGCGATCGGTCGCGCGCGCGGGCGCGGCGGCGCCGAGGAGCGTGGCGGCAATGGTCAGGACGGCGGCGAGTCTCTTCATGAGTAGATATCCTTGGTGTGCCAGGCGATGTTCTGCGCCCGGTCGCCGACGCGCTCGATGATCGAGACCACGAACAGCAGCAGGGTGCCTGCCGGTACCGTACCCGGATCGCGCTGCATCTCCGCCTGAAGCGCCTCCAGGCCGCTGCGATAGAGCATGTCGACCTGGTCGTCGCGCTCGATCACGTCGTCGGCAAGCGCCGCGTCGCCCTCGCGGTAGGCTCGCATACAGTCTTGCAGCATCTCGTAGGCCATATTTGCGATCCGGCCCACCTCGACGCTCGCGGGCCGCACCGACACGTCGGCCAGCTTGATCGCGTTCTTCGCGATATCGACCGCATAGTCGCCGATCCGCTCGAGGTCGGTGACGATCTGCAGCATCCCGGCGATCGCGCGCAGCTCGCCCGCGACCGGCTGCTGCTTCCAGATCAGCTCGATGCACGCCGTCTCGACGCGCCGGCGGGTGTCGTCGATCTCGTCGTCGCCCGCCACCACGCGGCCGGCAAGGACGACGTCGCGCCGCTCGAGCGACTGCGTCGCCGAGCGAATGGCATCGGAGACGAGCGCGCCCAATCGGACGACGTCGAGGCGCGTGTTCTCCAGCGCCTGGTGGTACGCGGTACGCATGGCATCCTCACCATAGCAGAGGGAAGGGCGTTCCTCAAACCCCGTGGTACGGCGGGCGCGATGGACACGATCCTTGTTGAGAACGACGCCGGGCCGATCGCGACGGTGACGCTGAACCGGCCCGGCGTGTTAAATGCCCTTAACCTTCAGATGCTCGACGAGTTGAGCGAGGCGTTCGCGCGGCTCGGATCCGACGAGCGCGTGCGCGCGATTATCCTTACCGGCTCGGGTGCGAAGGCGTTCGCTGCCGGCGCCGATATCGGCGAGCTCAACGCGCTCCCGACCGCGCGCGCCGCCGAAGCGCAAGCGCGCAAAGGGCAGGCGCTCACCACGCAAATCGAGCGTTTGCGCGTCCCGGTGATCGCCGCGGTGAACGGCTTCGCGCTCGGCGGCGGCTGCGAGCTCGCAATGGCGTGCGACATCCGCGTCGCGAGCGAGAACGCGAAGTTCGGGCAGCCCGAGGTGAACCTCGGGATCCTTCCAGGCTACGGCGGGACCCAGCGCGCGACGCGGCTGGTCGGCGAGGGGATGGCGATGTACCTCTGCCTGACCGGCGAGATGATCGACGCCCAGGAGGCGCTGCGGACCGGGCTCGTCCAGAAGGTCGTCCCGCTCGAAGGACTCCTCGCCGAAGCCCAGCGGATCGCCGGCCTGATCGCTGCAAAGGCCCCGCTCGCCGTCGCCGCGGCAAAGCGCGCCATCGTCGAAGGCGCCTCGGTCCCGCTCGGCGACGGGCTCGCGCTGGAGGCGCTGCTCTTCGGCCAAGTCGTGATGACCGACGACTTCCGCGAAGGCTCGCAAGCCTTCTTGGACAAGCGAAAGGCGGAGTTTACCGGCGCTTAGAGCAGCGCGGTCTTGCGCGGGGCGGCGTAGCGGTCGGAGACGGCGGTCATTTCGCGCTCGACGTTCGGGTCGAAGCCGATCCAGCGGGCGACGACCCGGCCGGTCCCGTCGATCGCGAAGAGCGACGGGTAGCCGGTGACGCCGAAGGCGTGCGCGACGGTCTGGTCGGGGTCGAGCGCGACGTCGTCCATCTTGAGCTGCGTCGCGAACGCGCGCGCCGTCGAGGGGTCCTCGCCGACGTCGACCGAGACGACCTGGACCGCCGGATGCGAGCGTTTGAAGTGCTGGACCATCGGGATCGAGGCGCGGCACGGGT
Source organism: Candidatus Elarobacter sp. (assembly GCA_035939295.1). Taxonomy (GTDB): domain Bacteria; phylum Vulcanimicrobiota; class Vulcanimicrobiia; order Vulcanimicrobiales; family Vulcanimicrobiaceae; genus Vulcanimicrobium. The sequence continues at coordinate 2,639 of DASZGA010000407.1, forward strand.
CGCACCACGAAGCCCAGAAGTCGAGGAAGACGAGCTTGCCGCGGCTTCGCCCGAGATCGAACCGGCCGCCGTCGAGCGTCGCCAGCGAGACCGGCGGAGCCTGAACGACGTCGCGGTGCAGCCGCGGCAGCACGACGAATCGGGCGAGCGCGACGAGGACGACCAGGACGGCGATGACGTCGAGCCCGCGTGCGGCCCAGCGGCGCAGCGAGGACATTTGCGTCCCGGTTCGCCTCGCAGGGAATGCGCCCCCTGCGCCGCATCCCACGGACGATGCCGACGAGCCGCGCAGCGTCTGCCACCATCGACGCCCGCACCCTACCCGCCGCGAACAGAAGCTCGCGAATCTTCGAGGCGTTCGACAAGCTGCCGCTGGGCGGGATCCTCGAGCTCAACGAGGAGAGCGACCCGCGCTCGCTGCGCAACGAGTTCCAGCAGTACCGGGCGGGGCGGTTCTCGTGGGACTCGCGGAACCTCGGCAGCGGCCGATGGACGATCCGCCTCGAGCGGATCGACGAGCGCGCCGACACCGCGACCTTCCTCTCTCATACGGCGCCGTTCGGGAACGCGAAGCAGTCGACGATCAACGAGCTCGCCGCGGTCGCGACCGAACGCTCGTACCGAACCGGCGAGACGATCTTCGACGAAGGCGAGATGTGGCCGTACCTCGGCTTCGTGCGCGCCGGAAAGGTCGTCTACACGCTGCTCTCGCCCGACGGCAAGACCCATGCGCTCGGCGAGCGGCTGATCCACGACCCGCTCAACGAGTCGGGGACGTTCGACGGCGGCGGCGCCACGACGCGCGCCGAGGCGCTGACCGACTGCACGATCGTGCTGGTTCCGTCGGAGGCGGTGCTGCACGCCGTCCGCAACGACGCCGAGCTCGCGCTCGGGTTCCTCGCCGCCTCCTCGCAGGCGCGCCGGCGCTCGATCGACACGATCGCCGACCTCGCCTTCGCGCACGTCTTGCAGCGCGTCGCGAAGTTCCTGATGTCGTACGCGCCGGCGACGATCGGGATGGCCCCCGGGCTGCCGGGCGTCGAGAACCTTTCGCAGGCGCAGATCGCCGCGGCGGCCGGGACCGTCCGCGACATGGCGGCGCGGGCGCTGATCCGGCTCAAGAACGCGCAGGCGGTCGAGCTCGACCGCGGGCGGGTGAAGGCGATCGACCGGATGCGGTTGGAAGCCTTTGCCCACGGGGTGCAGGCGCCTCCGGTTTAATACGTAGAAGAGGCCCGCGATGCGTCGTCTCTTCTTCTCTTTCGCCGCGGCGTTGCTGGCCGCGTCTCCTGTGCTCGTGCTGGCCGCCGGCGCGAAGCTCGCCTATCCGGACGCGCCGCGTGGGACGGTCACCGACACCTACTTCGGAACGGTCGTCGCCGACCCGTACCGCTGGATGGAAAACGTCGACTCGCCGCAGACGACGGCCTGGGTCAAGGCCGAAGGCGATCTGACGCGCTCGTACCTCGACGCGATCCCGCAGCGCAGCGCGATCCGGCTCGCATACCGCAAGCTGATCGACTACGAAAAGCTGAGCGCGCCGTTCCATCAGGGTAAGTGGTGGTTCTTCTCGCGCAACAGCGGGCTGCAGAACCAGGCCGTGCAGTACGTGCGGCTCGGCGAGAACGGCGCGCCGCGCGTGCTGCTCGATCCGAACAAGCTCGCCGCCGACGGCACCGTCGCGCTCGCCGGATTCTCGCTCACGCACGATGGAAGTTTGCTCGCGTACTCGACGCAGAGCTCGGGTTCCGACTGGCAGACGTGGCACGTGAAAGACGTCGCGAGCGGGGCCGACCGGCCCGACGTCATTCGCTGGAGCAAGTTCTCGGGCGCGTCGTGGGTCGGTAACACCGGCTTCTACTACGAAGCGTACGACGCGCCGAAGTCCGGCAACACGACGCTGAGCGCGCTCGGCAATCACAAGATGTACTTCCACAAGCTCGGCACGCCGCAGTCGGCCGACCGGCTCGTATCCACCGCGAAAAGCGATCAGTTCCTGTACGCGTACCGGACCGACGATCAGCGCTTCGACTTCTTCTACACCCAAAAGGGCGACGGAAACAGCCTGTCGTGGAAGCGCGCCGGCGCGCCGGAGTCCGCGGTCAAACCACTCTTCGCGCTCGATCCGAACGTGCAGTACAGCCCCATCGGCGACGACGGGGCCCGCATCTACCTGCAGACGAACAAGGACGCACCGCGCAGCCGGCTGGTCTGGGTCGATCTGAACGATCCTTCGCACGCCCTGCACGACATCGTTCCGCAGTCGCCCGACACGCTCGAGGGCGTGAGCTTGCTCGGCAACCGTTTCTACCTCGCGTACTTGCACGACGCTCACTCGGCGGTGCGGATTTACGGCCTCGACGGGAAACCGCAGGGTTCGATCGACCTGCCGGGGATCGGCAGCGGCGGTCTCCCGGGCGGGCACCGCACCGACCGGATCGCCTACTACGACTTCGCTTCGTACACGTATCCGACGACGATCTACCGCTACGACACGCAGACCGGGCAGTCCACCGTCGCGATCCGGCCGAAGATCGCGTTCGACGCGACGCCGTACGTCACCGAGCAGATCTTCACCAA
>DASZGA010000408.1:0-8262 GCA_035939295.1 Candidatus Elarobacter sp.
TCGCAGCCCGGTACCGCCAACCCGCCCGATCCCGACGCGTGGCTCGCCGCCGCGCCGAAGCACGACGGCTCGTGGTGGCCGGACTGGACGGCGTGGCTCGCGGAGCGCTCGCCGGAGAAAACCACCGCGCCCGCGAGCACCGGAAACGAACGGTATCAGCCGCTCGCCGACGCTCCCGGGACCTATGTCCTGGAGCGCTAAGCCGTTCGCGAAACTTCCTCGCTCGCCGGGGACGTTGAACGAACACCACCACCTGCGGAGGCGGTCCATGCATTCATCGTTCGTCCGGAAGCCCGCCGCCCTGGCCGCCGCCGCGGCGCTGCTGGTCTCCGCGTTCGTTCCGCTCGCCGCTCGCGCCGACGCGAACGCCGCCGCCGCGAGCACCGCCGGGGTCGGCGTCGCGCGGATCAGCTACATCCGCGGTTCGGTCGCCGTGCAGCGCGGCGACTCCGCGACGGCGAGCACCGCGGTGATCAACGCCCCCGTCCTCGGCGCCGACTACGTGACCACCGGCGAGGACGCGCGCGCCGAGATCGAGTTTGACGGCACGACCGCGGTCCGGCTCGGCGCCGGCGTGCAGATGCGGTTCGTCCACCTCGACGCGGGCGAGCGCGAGCTGCAGCTGGCCGAAGGAACGATCGAGCTCCGGTTGCTGCGCGAAGGCGGCGGCCGTTCGCAGATCGACACGCCGTCGGTCTCGGTGCGCCCGCGCACCGCCGGCGCGTACCGCGTCGCGGTTGACGCCGACGGACGCACCACCATCGCGGTGCGTTCGGGCAGCGCCGACGTCATCACGCCGCAGGAGACGCGCACCGTCTCGGACGGGATGACGCTGCTCGCGCAAGGCCCGGCGGCGAATCCGGTGTTGCGCTACGCGAACGCGATCGGGTACGACGACTTCGACACGTTCAACACTTCGCGCGATCAGCGCGCGCTGCGCGCTCTCGCCGACGCGAACTACGTTGCGCCGGGCGTTTCCGGAGTCGCCGATCTCGCCACGTACGGCCGCTGGGTGAACGACACGAGTTACGGACACGTGTGGGTGCCGTCGTACGTCGGCTCGAACTGGGCGCCGTACCGCGACGGCCGCTGGGCGTGGGAAGACAACTACGGCTGGACGTGGATCGGCTACGAGCCGTGGGGCTGGGCTCCGTATCACTACGGCCGCTGGTACCATCACCGTCAGTACGGCTGGTGCTGGTATCCCGATCCGTTCGTCACCGCGTGGCGGCCGGCGCTGGTCGGGTTCTTCACGTTCGGCAGCGGCGTCGGACTCGGCTTCGGAAACATCGGCTGGGTTCCGCTCGCGCCGCTCGATCCGTTCAATCCGTGGTGGGGCTACGGCAACCGGACGACGATCGTCAACGTCACGAACAACTATTACTACGCCAACGGCAACGCGTACAACAACGGCAGCGTCTATCCGATCGGCGGAATCACGAAGATCTACGGCAACGCGAAATACAACGGCGTGACGTACGTCCCGCGGCATGACTTCGAGCGCGGCCGTTTCGAGCACCGCGACTTCGCGCCGGCGCATCTTCGCGACGTGCAGATCGTCCGCGGCGCCGTTCCCATCGTTCCGACCAGCGAGAACCTGCGCTACAGCGATCGGCCCGTTGCCGCGCAGCTCGCGGTGCACCCGGCGATGGCGCAGCAGCGCTTCGCCGGCGACGCGACCGTCGTCCGCCGCACGCCGTTCGAGCAGCAACGCGCCGCCATCGTCACCGCAACGCGTGTTCCAGTGTTCACGCAGCGCGTCGACCCCGCGCCGCGCAGAGCGTTGACGACGACGACCGCCCCCGAGACGGTGAACCTCGCCGCGCCCGCGCCCGCAACGGCGGAGCGGCGCGTGAACGATCCGTGGACACGGTTCGGGACGAGTCGCGGCGCGCCGGCCGGCGCGCGCGTGACGACCTCCGGCGTGACCGTGATCGACGGAGCGCGGACGACGACGACGACCACGACCGCGACGCAGACCGCGCCGGCTCCCGTGAACGTCGCGCCGCGCACGGCGCACGACCCGCAGGCCTGGACGCGCTACGAGTCGGTGCGAACGAACGGCGGAGCGGTGCGCACGAACGAGCCGCCCGTACGAACGACCGAAACGGTCCGCACGTACGCCGCCCCGTCGCGCGCGAACGAAACCGCGCCGCAAACGCAAACGCAGGCGCAGCCGCAGCGCTACACCGCGCCCGCGCAGCAAGCGCCGCCGCCGCAGCAACGGTACGTTCCGCCGCCGCAGCCGGCGCCGCAACCGCAGCGCTACGTTCCGCCGCCGTCGCGCCCGACGACGACCACGAACACGACGAGCGGGGCGTCGCATCCGCATGCGGAGCGCTCGTCGCCGTCGCACAAGACGTAGCCGCCTCGAGCGAGGCCGGCTCGACCGATTTCTGACATTCGGGTGACGGGGGCGGACGGCGCGGGCGCGAACATCTCGCCGCCATGCTCCGCGTCACCGCTCGGACGAACGGGTCGTTCGGTGCCTTGTTGCGCAGGTTCCGCATTGCGGCGGGACTCTCGCAAGAAGCGCTCGCCGAGCAAGCACGGATCGATCCCGAATCGCTGAACGCGATCGAGCGTGACGACGCGACCCCGCCCGCCGGTGCGGTCGTCGAGGCGCTCGCGGCCGCGCTCGCGCTGAGCCCCGAACGGCGCGGCAAGTTCGACGCCGCCGCCGCGGCCGCGGGGATGCCGCCCGCGGCGCCGGATGCGACCGACTCGGCCGGGAAGCTGACGAACGTACCGGACGGACTTCCCAGCTTCGTCGGCCGCGACGCCGAGCTCGGCGAGCTTGCGGCGGCGCTTTCGACCTCGCGGCTGGTCACGATCGCGGGCGCGGGCGGCGTCGGCAAGTCGCGGCTCGCGCAGCAAGCCGCGCTCGACGGGCTGGCGGGGTATCGCGACGGCGCGTGGGTCGTCGAGCTCGCGCCGTTAGCCGATCCCGAGCTGGTCCCGGCCGCGCTCGCGGCCGTGCTGCGGATCCCCGACGCCGGCGCGAAGCCGCTGGTCGACTCGCTCGTCGCCGCGCTGCGGAAGAAGCGCGCGCTGCTCGTCTTCGACAACTGCGAGCACCTCCGCGCCGCCGTCGCGGCGTTTGCGGAAACGCTTCTCGCCGGTTGCCCGAAGCTGCACGTCGTCGCGACCAGCCGCGAAGCACTCGCCGCGCGCGACGAAGTGCTCTACAAATTGCAGCCGCTCTCCGTGGGCGACGGCACGACGGCCGTCACCGCGGGCGAAGCGCTCCGCTTCGGCGCGGTCGCGCTGTTCGTCGCGCGCGCGCAGGCCGCGTCGGCGGAGTTCGTGCTGACCGACGCGCTCGCACCCGCGGTCGTCGAGATCTGCCGGCGGCTCGACGGGATCGCGCTCGCGATCGAGCTCGCCGCCGCCCGGCTTGCGGTGATCGGCGTCGAGCAGCTCGCGCAGCGGCTCGACGACCGCTTCCGGTTGCTCAGCGACGGCACGCCGTCGACCTCGCACCGCCATACGCTGCGCGCGCTGTTCGACTGGAGCTTCGACCTCCTCGACGCGAGCGAACGCGCCGTCTTCGTGCGGCTCGCGATCTTCCGCGGCAGCTTCACCGCCGAAGCGGTCGAGGAGCTGTGCGCGCCGATCGGCGCCGACGTCGCCGCCGCGCTCGCATCGCTCGTCGGCAAGTCGCTCGTCGTCCCCGAGCCGGGCGGCGAACGGTACCGGCTTGCCGCGACGACCGCGGAGTACGCGGCCGAGAAGCTGACGCGGCTCGGCGAGTACGAAGCCGCAGCGCGCGCGCTCGCCGGCTGGGCGCTGCGCTTCGCCGAGCGGCTCGCCGCCGCGTGGGAGAAGACGCCGGAGACCGAATGGCGCGCGTCGGTCGAGTGTGAGCTCGACAACCTGCGCGCCGCGCTCGAGTGGAGCTTGGGCCGCGGGCGCGACTGGCAAACGGGCGCCGCGATCGTCGCCGCGCTCGGCCATTACTGGCGCGCTTCGAAGCGCGAAGGCCGCCGCTGGGTCGAGGCCGCGCTCGCGGAAGCCGGCGACGAGGCGCCGCGCGACCTGTGCGCGCGGCTGACGCTCGGCCTGAGCTGGACGCTTCCCGTCGGACGACAAGCACTCGATGCGGCGGAGCGCGCCGTGCGCGCGTATCGCGAGCTCGGCGACGACCGAACGCTGGCGATGGCGCTGCTGAACTTGAACGGCGTGCTGCGCGCCGAACCCGGCTGGTTCGAGCGCGGCGAGGCGGTCGCCGAAGAGGCGCTCGAGCTCGCGCGCAAGACCGGCTTCCGGCGGCTGATTCCGATGCTGCTCGGCGCGCTCGCCGACCGCAAGCGCGAGCGCGGTCGATTGGACGAAGCGCGCGAGCTGCTTGAAAGCGCGCTCGCGCTCGCGCGCGAGGAGAACAATCTGCTCGGGCTCGCGACCGCGCTCTCGCGGCTCGCGGAGGTGGAGTTCGCCGCGGGCGATTTTGCCGCGGCGCGCCGCTACGGCGCCGAGGCGACGGAGACCGACGCGCGGCGGCTCGTCGAGACGGCGGTTTCCGCCGACCGCTGCGATCTCGCCGCGTACGCGATCGCCGACGGCGATCTTGCGGCGGCGTGCGAAGAGGCGCGCGAGGTGATCGCGATGGCCGACCGCGTCGACCAGCCGGTCCACGTCGCGATCGCGGTCGACCATCTCGCCGTCGTGGCGGCGCTGTCCGGCGACTGCGCGCGCGCCGCGAAGCTGTTCGGCTTCAGCGACGCGGTCTTCATCAGGCTCGCATATGCGCGGCAGCCGGTCGAGCAGCGCGGCGAGCAGCAGGCGCGCGCGCTGGTCAACGCGGCGCTGAGCGAGGACGAGCTCGCGCGGCTCGCAGCCGAGGGCGAACGCTGGAGCCGCGACGAAGCGATCGCGGAGGCGTTGCGGGTCGTCCCCGCGGCGGTGTGACGTGAGCGCGCCGATCCGGATCGCGCTGTTCGGCTCGCTGCGGATTCTCGCCGGCGGGCAACCGATTCGGCTCGCCGCGCCGCCGATGACGTTTCCGCTGCTCGCGTTTCTGCTCGTGCACCGCGAACGCAACGTCGCGCGCGAAACGCTCGCCTTCACGCTCTGGCCCGAAGAGAACGAGAGCGCCGCAAAAGCGAACCTGCGCCGGCACCTGCACTATCTGCAGCGATTGCTGCCGGCGCACGACGAGGGCGTCCCGTGGGTGCTGACCGACGCGCGCACGGTGCGCTGGAATCCGGACGCACCGGCGGAAGTCGACGTCGCAGAGCTCGAGCGCCGCATCGCCGCGGGCGCGCGCGCCGACGCCGTCGCGCTCTACGAAGGCGATCTGCTCGAAGAGCTCGATCACGAGTGGATCCTCAGCGAGCGCGAGCGGCTGCGCGCGCTGCACCTCGACAACCTCTCGCAGCTCGTCGCCGCAGCGCGCGGCGAGCGCCGTTTCGGTCGTGCGCTGCAGTACGCGCGGCGGCTGCTGCACCACGACCCGTGGCGCGAGGACGCAGTGCGCGAGGTGGTCTCGCTGCGTTTCGAGCTCGGCGACCGCGCCGGCGCGATCGCGGAGTTCGACGCGTTCGCGCAGCGGCTCGCCGACGAGATGGACACCGAGCCGATGCCGGAATCGCTCGCGCTGCGCGACGTGATCGCGGCCGACGAGGTTCCCGAGCGCGTCTCCGAGCGCGGCGAGCCGCGCCGCGACATCGTGCCGTGGAGCGTCCTCCCGTTCGTCGGCCGCGAGCGCGAGGTCGACGCGCTGCGCGCGGCGTGGGAACGCGCGGCCGGCGGCGAGGGAAGCCTGGTGCTGATCGGCGGCGAGGCCGGGATCGGCAAGACGCGGCTCGCCGCGGTCGCGCGGCAGTTCGCACTCGCCGGCGAGAGCGTCGTCCTCGACGGGAGCACGTCGTTCCCCGAGACGTTGCCGTATCAGCCGTTCGTCGAAGCGCTCGAACCGCTCGTCGCGACGATGGACGTCGCGCGCTTCGAGCCGATCTTCCTCGCGGCGCTCGCGCTCGTCATCCCGCAGATTCGCGCGCTGCACCCCTCGCTGCCGCCGTTGCCGGCCGTCGACCCGGAGCACGAGCAGACGCGGCTCTACGAAGCGTTCTTCCGCGCCGGCGAGGTGGTGAGCCAACTCCGACCGGTGTTGCTCGTGCTGGAGGACGTGCAGTGGGCCGGCGCCGCGACGATCGCTCTGCTCGAGTACATCGCGCGCCGAGCCGCGACGCGGCGCCTCCTCGTCATCGCGTCGTACCGCGCCGAAGACGTTCCGCGCGATCATCCGCTGCGCGCGCTGCGGCGGCGCCTCGAGCGCGAAGGACGGGCCTCGCACATCGCGCTGGGCCCGCTCGAGCCGCGCGACGTCGACTTCATCCTCACCTCGCTCGCCGGGAACGGCGTCGACAGCGGCACGCTCGGCGCCGAGCTGCACGCCGAAAGCGAAGGGAACCCGTTCTTCCTGGGCGAGCTGCTGCGCGGCGCGGTCGAGCAGGGCGCGGTGCGCGTCGAGGACGGAAAGCTGGCGATCGCGCGCGCCGCATCGATCACGCCGGGGATCCGCGAGACGATTGCCGCGCGCTTGCAGCGGCTCTCGAGCGACGCGCTCGGGACGGCGGAGTTCGCCGCCGTGATCGGCCGCGCGTTCAACGTCGAGCTCTTGAGCGAAGCGAGCGGATGGGGTGAGGCGCGCACGATTGCCGCGATCAGCGAGCTCGTCGACCGGCACATCGTGCGCGACGCCGGCGCCGCGAACGACTACACGTTCTCGCACAACTTGGTGCAGTCGACGGTGTACGCGCTGCAAGCGCCGCGCGAGCTCAAGCGCCGCCACGGACGCGTTGCGGTCGTCATGGAGCAGCTCAACGCCGGGATGGTCGACGACATCGCGGCGCAGATCGCGCTGCAGTTCGAGCGCGGCGGCGACTCCGAGCGCGCGGCTCATTACTACGTGCGCGCGGCGCGGCGCGCGCTGGCGCTGTTCGCGAACGAAGAGACCGCGCAGTACCTCGACCGTGCGCTGACGCTCAGCGCCGATTGGGGGCTGCGCGCCGACGCGCTGCTGCTGCGCGAGGAGACGAACCGCCGCAAGGGCGACCGCGACGCGCAGCGCGACGATCTCGGCCAGCTCGCGGCGCTGCCGCCGGGGACGCTCGACGCCGACCGCGCGTGCGAAGTGCTGCGCCGGCGCATCGTCCTCGCGCACCTGACCGGCGAGCGCGAGGCCGAGGAAGCGCTGATCGCCGAGCTGCACCAGCGCGCCGAGCTGCTCGACCGGGCGTGGTGGGACGCGGTCGCGCTGCACCTCGAAGGCCAGCACCTCCTCGCCACCGGCCGGCTCGACGAAGCGCGCGGCGTCCTCGAGCGCGCGCTGACGATCCCCGCGGTGCGCGACGATCCCGCGCTCACGACCGACGTCTTCTGCAACCTCGCGACGGTTGCCGATCACCAAGCCGACTACGACGTCGCCGAGCGCTACCTGCAGCGCGCCTGGGCGCTGGTCGAGCACCAGCCCGACGAGCTGCTGCGGTTTCGCGTCCTCAACCAGCGCTACGCAATCGCGCACGTGCGCGAGCACTACGGTTCGCTGCACGCGTTGGCGCGCGAGCTGCTCGAGCGCACGATCGTCGCCGGCGACAAGCGCGCGGAGATGCTCTCGCACCTGCGGCTCGCGAACGCGGCGATGTTCGTCTTCGACATCGCCGAGGCGTACGAGCACTACGAGCTCGCCGACACGATGGCGGACCTGTTCGGGACGCCGCGCGAGCGCACCAGCGTCGCGGTCTGCCGCGGGATCTTCGCCGCCGCGCTCGGCGACTGCGACATCGCGCGCGCGCACCTGATCGACGCGCGCGACATCGCCGAGGAGAGCGGCGACCGCTTCGGCGAGCTGCTGGCGATGGTGAACCTCTCGTTCGTCTCGCTGATCGCGGACGAGCCGGCCGAAGCGCTGGAAGAGGCCGACGAAGCGGTGGTCGGCGCGCGGGCGATCAACTCCGATCTCATCGTCGCCAGCGCGCTTTGCGCGCAAGGGACCGCGTTGCGGCGGCTCGACCGCGACGACGCGCTCGACTCGCTCGAGCGCGGGATCGCGATGCAGCGCGCGCTGGGGCTGAACTCGAGCATCGGCCAGGACCTCGGCGAGCTCGCGCTGGCGCAGCTCGCCGCCGGCCGGCTCGACGAGGCGCGCACGACCGCGATCGAGCTGAACGCGATCGCCGACACCTCGTTCAACGGGCTCACGCACCCGCAGTTCATGCTGTGGGTCGCGGCGCTCGTCGAGGAGACGCTCGGCGAGCGCGA